>JABSPM010000062.1 GCA_013215095.1 Flavobacteriaceae bacterium
TCCACGAACTCGGTCAGTTGTTGTTTTTGTTAATAATAAGCGTAATTCTTTCTCGCTCTCTAAAACTGAAATTTGTATCTTTTTTGGCATTCTACAATATACAAAATATTACAGTAATATCAAACAAGAAATGGTATTATAATTTCCATATTATCATGAGGGTGTTTCCCAAAGCCCATTCCACCCTTTACAATATCGTCGTTTAACACACGTAATGCTCCAAATTGTATGGCATTTGGATTATAATAATTTCCAAAACTAAAGGAATACCTAGCTTGTAGCCAACCAAAATTCCCGTGACCACGCTCTTCTGATTTAAATAATGTTGTTTTCATAATTTAATTCGTATTGTACTTTAAACTTATATCCTATTTTTATGGTTGAGAAATAATAGAACTTGATATCATATGTTATGAATTTAGTTTCATTGCTTATCCCTGAGTTTGTCTAAAAGATGACTTAACACTGAGGCTTCCTTATCACTTATATTATCCAGAAAGGGATGCTTGTTATTTTGCGTATCAATTTGACCAAGTATGTCTAAACCTTTACTGCTTATATTTATATATACTACACGACGGTCATTTTCACATGCAATACGTTCTATAAGTTCCTTTTCTCGCAATTTATCCATTAAACGTGTAGCATTTGGCGAACGTTCAATCATACGTTCCTTAATGGTTTGAACCTTTAAAGGCTTATTAGCTCCTCGCAGTATTCTTAAAATATTATACTGTTGTGGAGAAAGACCAAATGGCTTAAAAAAAGCAACTTGAAGACTATTAATCCAATTTGATGTATAAATAATATTTAATAACGCCTTAACTTTATCATTAGGAAAAGACGATTTTATCTCTTTTGCAAAATCTCCCATAATTTGTGATTACAAATGTGTTTTATAACTCTAATTGATAAGCTAAATTGCGTTTTCAAATGTCGCAATAGCGTGTTTTAATTGAAGGTCTATTTCAGTATTGATAATTTTACCTTCTGAGAAATTCTCTGCAAAAGACGGAAGAGAAAAGTCTGAAATAATATGTCCACCCATATAAGGGAAACGCCCTTTTGCAATTTCCAAAACAGTGGCACCTCCCCTAGCACCTGGCGAGCTAGCCATTAATAACATTGGTACATTGTTCCACAACTTACCTTCTATTCTAGACATCCAATCAAATAGATTTTTAAATGCCACTGTATAGGCCCCATTGTGCTCTGCTAGTGCTAAAACAATGCCATTTGATGTTTTAATTTTGTCTAAAAATAACTGTGCATTATTGGGTACGCCATGTTCCATTTCATACTCAATACTATAAAGTGGTAATTCAAAATCATTTAAATCTAAAACTTCTACCGTTACTTCTTTCAATTGACTTACAGCGTAGGTTGCTAGTTGTTTATTGATGGAACTTTTACTATTTGTTCCTGCAAATGCGATAACTTTTTTCATGACTTTATTTATTGTTTTATACGTTTACTGAATACATAAGATAAGGTTAATAATACTAAGGCTACAATAGCACCTACTTGCTTACCATCACCAATCATATAATGTGCAAAAAATGCAAGTATAAATGCAAAGAAAAATCCAGCGTAAGCCCATTCTTTCAAAACTTTAAAATTAGGATGCCACAAAGCAAATACACCTAAAAGTTTTGCAATACCGTATGGATATATAATATAGGAAGGATAACCAAAGGCTTCAAAATCTGACGTCGTTGTTTGATAATCAAAAAAATACATACTCGCAGACCCTAGCATGATTATGCTTAACAACCCTGTTGTAACATAAAATAAAATCTTGTTTTTTTTCATTTTTTTAAATTTATAAGATTTAATATAGTGCAAATATACATAATTTTTTTAAAATATACCATGGAATATATTTCCAAGGGTTTTAATTGATTTATAAAGCCATTACTATCTGGCATTTGGAACTACCAAAAAAAATGATTTTTGTCTTATCTAAAACAGAAAATGAAAGTATAGACCTATCCTTAAATTAAAGAGAAAGCAAAAAAGGTCGTTTTATTCAAGTCATTACAAATGGGAAATGGCACAAAAAAGAGAAGCACTAAACAAATACTTCTCTAGGTCTGACTTATTTTCTTTTTTTTTAGCGTTTTATTATCCGTTTTGTGACGCTTCCAAATTCGCCTTTAAATATGACAAATAAGGTACCTTGCCATGCGGGGTTTAATTCTAATTGTAGAATTCTATTACCATCTGTTATGGTTTGATTGTAAAGTTTTGTCCTAAGGTATTAACAATCGAGACGTTTATAACCCCTTTAATTTGATTTAAATTAAATGAAACATTTCTAGTAGTTGGGTTTGGAAACGCATTAGATATGTTTTTTCGGCCCAATCTTTAACGGAAAGTGATTTAACTTTAGTCGTCCAATATACTTGAGGAGCGACTAAAGGTCTTGATAACGATTTTCCAGAATTTGCTTCTGCAAAAATATAATAATCAAAATTCGTTGTTTCTGCCATAGCTGGCAGGTTAACTGACCAATTATTATCATTTACAAGAGCCATACTAATTGGATTAAACGTTCCTGTGCCTTCCGGCCTCCAAAATACTTTTGCATTAGAAATTCCAGAAGTAGGTTTAATCATAGCATCGATAGTTATGGTACTACCATGATTAACCTCCTCTATGTGCTGATGAACAATCCATAGTGGGGCTGCAACTACAATAGTATGAATAATACAATGTATGGCTCCTCTTGATGCGATAAGATTTTTTCAGGATTATCCACATCAATCCTAATAATGTTGTATCCTGGCATAAGTTCTTGATATTTTGCGATAGCTGATCCATCGACCTCTGTCTGTAAATTGGCACTAAAATTGTTCCATGCTCCATTTTCTTTTATAACTAATTCGAAAGCAAAAGCATTACCTTAACCATCTGACATAAAATTTCTACCTGTATTTACTAAATCATTAGTTCCAGAATCGGTAATATATTCGTGAATTCAGCATATTTGCATGAGCAGAAGGTACGACATCGTCATTAGGTCTTGGTCGGTTGTATATCCAATCTACTAAGGCACGTTCTTCAACATCATCAGAATAAATGGTATTACCAGCATAATCCCTTATCCAAATACTATTAGAAGGGACATCTAAAAAAGAAACATTTGTCAAACTTACTCCATTTCATATTAAGTAATTTGAAACCGAGGCTTCATTTTCTGTTACAATGATTACATGACAAGCGTTAACTCCAGCTTGGACGATTTATCTTAATATATTTTCATAATAGGAATTCCATCTTACAACAAGATATTCTACTGCCTCCCATTCTGTAGCAGTTCTAACGGAACCTTCTGGAGTTGCAGTAGCGACTGTACTCGCGTTTTTAAATTGAAACTTAGAAATCAATTCGTATTCTGACTCCGATAAACCTTTAGGTAATGACTTTTCTTGTTGTGTCCAAGTGCTTTGAAACACAAAACTTAAAATAAAAAGCAATAAGGATTTTTTTCTTTAATAAATGCATAGTTTAGAGCTATTAATTAATTTAAGTTAAATTACAAGTTTTTGATTTTGTAGTCGCACTTTTCTGTGACTATTAACTTTTGTATTTTAGCAACAAAATAAATTATTAAATGGATATCAACTTCAATAAGAACGAAGATTACAACAAACTATTAGTATCAGATTTAAAACGACGCTTAGCCAAAGTGAAATTAGGTGGTGGTGAAAAACGCATTGAAAAACTTCATACAAAGGGTAAAATGACGGCACGAGAACGCATCGATTATCTTTTAGATTCGAAATCAGAATCCATAGAAATTGCTGCTTTTGCAGGTGAAGATATGTATAAAGATCATGGTGGTTGTCCTTCGGGAGGTGGCGTTGTAAAGATTGGGTATGTTAAAGGAAAGCAATGTATAGTTGTTGCAAATGATGCTACGGTGAAAGCTGGTGCATGGTTTCCCATTACAGGTAAAAAAAATTTGAGAGCTCAGGAGATTGCAATTGAAAATAGATTACCTATTATCTATCTGGTGGATTCTGCGGGTGTATATTTGCCAATGCAAGATGAAATCTTTCCTGATAAAGAACACTTTGGACGTATTTTTAGAAACAATGCTGTAATGAGCAGCATGGGAATAACACAAATTGCAGCCGTTATGGGAAGTTGTGTTGCAGGTGGTGCTTATTTGCCTATTATGAGTGACGAAGCATTAATTGTTGATAAAACAGGAAGTATTTTTTTGGCAGGAAGCTATCTTGTAAAAGCTGCAATTGGTGAAAGTATAGATAATGAAACATTGGGAGGTGCAACAACACATTGTGAAATTTCTGGTGTTACGGATTATAAGGCTAAAGATGATAAAAACGCTTTAGACACCATTAAAAATATTGTAGATAAAATTGGAGATTTTGATAAAGCAGGTTTTAATCGTGTTACGGCGGTAAAACCTAAAGAAAACCCAGAAGATATTTATGGTATTTTGCCTAAATCGAGAGCTGACCAATATGACATGAACACCATTATTAAACGTTTGGTTGATAATTCGGAATTTGAAGAATACAAGGCTGGATATGGACAAACCATCATTACGGGTTATGCACGAATTGATGGCTGGGCCGTTGGTATTGTTGCTAATCAGCGTCAAATTGTAAAAACAACAGGTGCTAAAACCAAATCTGCCGAAATGCAATTTGGTGGTGTTATTTACAATGATAGCGCAGATAAAGCGACCCGTTTTATTGCCAACTGCAACCAGAAAAAAATCCCATTAGTCTTTTTACAAGATGTAACAGGTTTTATGGTTGGAAGTAAATCTGAACATGGTGGAATTATTAAAGATGGCGCAAAAATGGTAAATGCTGTAAGTAATTCTGTAGTGCCTAAATTTACTATTGTAATTGGCAATTCTTATGGTGCTGGTAATTATGCTATGTGCGGAAAAGCCTATGACCCTAGACTTATTGTAGCCTGGCCAAGTGCTGAACTTGCTGTAATGAGTGGGAAATCTGCGGCTAAGGTTTTATTGCAGATAGAAAAAGCATCTTTGGAAAAACAAGGCGAAACTATTACTGCCGAAAAAGAAGAAGCGCTTTATAATACTATCAAATCTAGATATGATAATCAAGTTTCTCCTTATTACGCCGCAGCAAGACTGTGGACCGATGCCGTAATTGACCCTCTAGATACGAGAACATGGATATCTATGGGAATAGAAGCCGCAAACCATGCTCCGATTGAAAAACCTTTCAACTTGGGCGTAATACAAGTGTAGGTTAAAACGCATAAAAGCGAACCTTGTATCGCTTTTATGTGTCATCCATTTATGAATTGAATTTTGAATGTTTTTTAATATCTAAATAAAAAAAGGAACAATTTTAAATTGTTCCTATCTTTCTATACCTATAAATTTTTATGACTTTCTTCGCTTTCTTTTCTTTTTCTTTTTATCATCTTTTTCTATCTTACTAAAATCTAAGCCTTTAAATCGCTCTATTTCTTCTGCTGACATAATTAGTGCTAATTCAGTACTAAAATCTTTATCAATTTGAATAAAGCGTTTTCTACGTTCATCTCTATTGACTTTTTTGTCTTCTAGAACAGCATTTTCAGATTCGAATTTTTTTGTTAGTAAGCCCTTTAAAATTTCTTTTTCAAAATCATCCAAATTAAATTCCGAAACACATATTGGGAGCCTTCTATTCACTTCTTCCTGAACATCTTTCAATTCAACATAAGCTGTTGTGCTAGTTGTGGGAGGCGGTGTATATCCTCTTTGGCCACGTTGAATAGATCCCACATTTTGAGCATTAACTGCAGCAAATACTAGTGAAAATATTGTAAATAAAATTTGAGCTTTAAATGGTTTGATTCGCATAGGAGTATTGAGTTTAACAGGATACGTCATTAATTGTGCCGCAAATTAATGATAATAGTCTATTTTTTTATCATAAACTTCATTTAATCTAAAATAAGCACTTTTTAATATTGAAATTAATAACTAAAAACTCTTTAAAAACAACATGATATTATTTAAAATTCTATCTAATCTCCATCAATTTAAAACATCATACTCTTACAAACCGAAAGAAGAACTATGGAACATAGTTCTTCTTTTTCAAACTTACAAAACAACAAACCAATCAATAACCTAAATGTGTAAGTTTGATTATTGAGTTGCTTCTACCAATCGAACAAATTCTGCTCGATATCCTTTAAGGTCTTTTCCTCTCCCATTTTCTGCCAGTGACAAGATATCTTTTATAGTTGCTTGGTTATGGTACTTTGAATCTCTTAGCTTCATGCCAAATAAGGCTACTGCCGAAGCAAAGCTCATGTCAACAGAAACTGACGCGCTTACAGTGTCATTTACAACATGAGTTATTTCAATACTCTTCGTTGCATTTGGATGCTTATATCTAAACTTTACGGTCAATAATTCATCCGAATAATTTTCACTAGGTGTTGTGTGTGTATATTTCAAGTTATTTGTGTCTTTGAAAAACTCATGTTTAATACCAGCAGGTATTATCTCATATAACGCTGTAACATTATGTCCGCTACCTAATTCTCCTGCATCTTTTGTGTCATCTATAAAATCTTCATCTTCCAATAAGCGATTTTCATAGCCGATAAGCCTATAAGCTTGGACTTTAGCAGGGTTAAATTCAACTTGAATTTTCACATCTTTCGCAATGGTATAAAGCGTACCACCAAACTCTTGTCCAAATACTCTTTGAGCTTCTTGCATAGTATCTATATAAGCATGATTCCCATTTCCTTTATCCGCTAAAATTTCTAACTTGGAATCTTTGTAATTCCCATAACCAAACCCTAAAACAGAAAGAAATACGCCAGATTTTCGTTTTTCAATAATTAGATTTTCCATTGCTTTGTTGCTAGATGCACCAACATTAAAATCTCCATCAGTTGCTAAAATCACTCTATTATTTCCGTTTTTTATAAAATGCTGTTGTGCTAGCTTATAAGCCAATTCAATACCTTCTCCACCCGCAGTTGAGCCACCTGCCTCTAAGTATTGTAAAGCATTAAGTATTTTTTCTTTATTATCTCCTGAAGTCGGTTTTAATATAACTCCAGCAGCTCCAGCGTATACAACAATAGACACCTTATCTATTGAACGTAGTTGATGTACTAATAGTTTAAAAGCTGATTTTAATAAACCTAATTTATTAGAAGCATTCATAGAGCCAGAAACATCTATTAAAAAGGTTAGATTAGATGGCGGTAAGTCTTCATTTTTATATGTTTTCCCTTGAATTCCAATTTTTACAAGTTTAGTACTTGTGTTCCAAGGCGTGTGGATGAGTTCATTGTGTATTGCAAAAGGATGTTCATTTGTTGGTTGTGGATAGTCATAATCAAAATAATTAATCATTTCTTCAATCTTTACAGCATCTTTCGGTATTTTTTGCCCCTTATTAATCATTCTTCTAATGTTACTGTAAGATGCTTTATCTACATCTATAGAAAAAGTGGATAATGGATGTATTATGGTACTTTCAAAGTCATTTTCTTTAATTTCAGCATAGGAATCTTGAGATGATACCAGCTGTTCAAGATTAATTTTTCCATTCTTAGTAGTGATTACTACTACGCCATTTTTTCCTGCTGTGCCATACAATTCAGCTGCTTTATCTCCTTTTAAAATAGTAACATTTTTAATACTATTAGAATCTATATTTGCTACATTAAATTGATGCAATTGACTACCATCATATGCTACTCCGTTAATAACAAATAAAGGTTGACTCGCTCCATTTATGCTTGTTACACCCCTTATCAAAACATTTGTTGCACTGCCAGTTGTTCCGTTTTGTGAAGTAATTTTAACGCCAGAATGCTTACCTGATAAAACCCTTGAAATACTATTTGAGTTTTTCGATGTTGATTGGCTCAATGTCGCTTGACTTACAGCATAGCCCAATGCCTTTTTTTCGCGTTTAAAGCACTGGGTCGTAATTACTATTTCTTCTAAGTCGGAAACCTCTTCTTTTAAGATAATATCCAGTTTAGATATTTTTTCAAGTTGTAGTTCTAGTGTTTTATAACCTATAGAAGTAAAGACTAATGTGTTTCCTATTTTAGATTCAATTTCAAAATTGCCATCAAAATCCGTATGAGTACCAGATTTGGCACCTTTTACCATGACGTTTACGCCAACTAATGGTATTCCATACGCATCATGAACAGTGCCATAATAACTTAGTTTTTCAGCAAAAACATTTAAGGTGAAAATCGTGCATACTATAAAAATAAGTGTTCTCATAAGTGTTGGTTTTAAGGATTTTGATGTAAATCTATACACCAAATTGAATCTATAAAACCAACAATGAGGGAATCTACCTTCTGATTGAGGGAATCGTTATATCTACTTATTTAATGGTTGTAGGATAAACAGTCATGAGCTGAATACCTTTGCGCTGTGTTGCGGATTTGATAGTACTAAGAGTTTCATAAACTTGGTCTCCAAACTTTTCTCTCAATAGAGTTTCATCACTTTTTATCCATCCAAAATTTTCAAAAATTTCATCAAAATTCATTTCAAAAACAGGATATTCTTCTATTCTGTACTCTTCAATTTCTGCAACTTTAGCAGCATATTCTAGTGCAACGTCCAAACCACCAATTTCATCTATCAACCCAATTTCTAAGGCATCTAATCCTGTATATACGCGTCCTTCGCCAATCTCTTTTACACGGTCTTGAGTCATGCCACGACCAACAGCTACGCGTCTTGTAAACAAGTCGTAAACATCATAAATACCATTCATAAAATAAGTGCGTTGATTCTCAGATAAGGGCTCCAAGAAACTATAAGTCATCGCATTTTTATGCGTGGTTACTTGTTCTGCATTAATTCCGATATTATCTGCTAAACCTTTTACATTTGGTAGCATTCCAAACACGCCGATACTCCCGGTAATTGTGGAGGCTTCAGCAACAATTCTATCTGCATTACAAGCGATGTAATAACCACCCGAAGCTGCAACATTACCCATAGATACAATCACCGGTTTTACCTGCTTTGTCAATTCTATTTCTCTCCAAATAAGTTCGCTGGCTAGTGCACTTCCTCCTGGAGAATTAATACGCAGTACAACGGCTTTTATACGCTCATCTTCTCTGGCTTCTCTAATTGCATCATTCATGACACCATCACCTATATAGTCTTTATTACCTTTGCCATAAATAATTTCACCTTCCGCATAGATTACTGCAATACGATTTTTACTCCTAGTATTAAGTGCTATTTCTAAATCTGCATGCTCTGCATAATCCGTAATATTAATGGTGTTTAGTTCTTCTGATTTTGAAATGCCTAGTGCATTTTTCAACATATTTAAATATTCGTCATGATAAACTGCCTTATCTGCCAATTGAGACGCTACTGCTAAGGTTGCATTTCTAGCTAATAAATTTCCTGCAATTGTATCAATTTGATGTTCAGACAATCCTCTACTTTTAGCAATTTGAGACCTCATAGTGCTCCAAATAGAATTTAAGTAGATTGTAATTTGTTCGCGATTTTCATCACTCATTTCATTTAATAGATAAGGCTCTACAGCACTTTTGTATTTTCCGAGCTTAATAACTTCCATCTTTACTCCTGTTTTGTCTTCAAAATCTTTATAGTAAAAACGCTCTGTAGACAAACCTTTAAATTCAAAAATAGCTGCAGGATTTACAAAAATAGTATCTGCAACAGAACTCAAATAATAATCTTTCTGTGTGTAGATGTCACCATATGCCGTGATAAACTTTCCAGATGATTTGAATCGTAAGAGAGCATCTCTTAATGCTTGAATTTGTGCTACACCAGCAACGGTAATAGTATTATCTATAGATATCCCTTTAATTTTGTCGTCGATAGCAGCATAATCAATAGCATTAATGATGTTAAATAATCCATCTTTTTTAGTATCGTCTAATGATGGAAAATCTTTAAATACGGTAGGGTCTGCATAATCTTGAACTGGAAAATTGAGCTTTAATTCTAAAACCGAATTATTTTTCACATCCACGACATTGTCAGAATTACTACCTAAAGCAACGCCAACAATAATGAATAATAAAAAGAGGATTATACAAAATATAATTAATCCTGTAATTGTAGAAAGTACACGTTTTAAAAAGTCCATATTTGATATTGTTTTCTATTTAGTTGTTAAAAATTGAATTTAAAGTTTCTTCACGCTTAATTTTTCCGCTAGACGTTTCTAAAAACTTTACAATGGTATAAATTTCTTTAGGTTTTTCAAATTTTTTCAAACCATTAAAAATGTCCAAGCTTAAATTATCCTTAGCAGACTCTAGTATCAATATCACTTTCTGACCTAATACCTTATCTGGTTTACTGGCAATAAAAAAACGCGAAGTGATAAAAGGATTTAACTTAAATTCTATTTGCTCTGGAAATACCTTAATGCCTCCTGTGTTAATTACATTATCAAAACGTCCTAGTAATCGAAATTCTGAACTTGACTGCAAGGCTACAATATCATTAGTTACTAGGTGTTTTACATTGATATGTGGTGCATTTATAACTAAGCATTGTCTATCATCTTGTCTAATTTCTATATGAGGCAGTATTTTAAAATTGGAAAGTGCCATGCCTTTAATGTGCTTTACAGCAATATGTGTAATAGTTTCTGTCATGCCGTAAGTTTCATAGATCATACATGATGATTTCAATATTTCAGGATACAGTCGAGGAGATAAGGCTGTGCCACCAACAATTAAGACTTTTATTTGATGCAGTTGACCAAAAGAGTGCTCGAGTTGTAACGGTACCATTGCACAAAAATCATAGTACTTATTTGTTGTTTCTAATGGTTTGGATGTTGGAGGTATTACATCAAGTTCTAAACCCAAAATCATAGCTCTTACCAGCATCATTTTTCCTGCAATATAAGTTGACGACAAGCACTGCAATGCTTTATAACCTGCTTTTAAATCGAAAAACGCACCTGTAGCAACTGCAGAATTTATCATAGCCTGCTTTTCTAGTGTAATCACTTTTGGTACGCCGGTAGACCCAGAAGTATATACATTAATGGTACTTTTATTATTTAGCCAATCTGTTAAAAATTCCCCCATTACTTTTTCTTCATTAGCATTACTATTCTTGTAAGATTGCGCTAATACAATTAGTGTATTTATAGTATATGCTTTAGCATTTAATTTGAAGCTAGGATGTATATAATTATAACTTGGCATTTTTGGTATGATATTGGTGATGTAAAATTATACTATTTTTAAATTCGAAAAGATGATATCTTAAATTAAAAAAAATATATCTTTGAAACAATACGAAATTTTATGAAGCAACTTTTTTTATGTGCCCTATTATTGCCTGCATTGTGTTTGTCTCAAGATTTTTTGGATGAGGATTACCTCTACTTAAAGCGTCATGAGTATATTAAAGTCGATATGAATAAAAAAACGTTTACACTAGAAAAAAACGTTTACGAATCGGCAAAATATCAAACTGCAAAAAAAATGTATTTTGCCAATGAATCCATATACTATGATAGTTTTTCGGTAATAGAAGACATTGAGGCATACACCTACCACCCCGAAACAGATAAAACAACCAAAGTAGATTATATTGAAACTAAGCGTGCTTTTGATAATGGTATCTTTTATAGTGACCAAGAATCAAAAAATTTCATTTTCCCAGCAGTTCGTAAAGGCGCTATCACAAATTTACGTTATAATGAAATAATCAAAGACCCTCATTTTATGGGGCTATTTCGATTTGGAACTTTTGTACCAACCAAGGAAGCGAAACTTACGGTAGAGTTCCCAAAGCATGTAACTGTTGGCTATATTGAGTTTAACACTGAAAGCATAACTGTAGATTTAAAAAAAACGACAAAAGGAAAGAAAAACATTTATACTTGGTCTATAAATGATATTGCGGGTTTTCAAGCCGAAGATGATACTGAAGACCCTCTACATTACCTACCTCATATTATTGTATATATTAAAAGCTATGAGCATAAAGGTAAAACCTATAATGTTTTAAATGATGTTAACGATTTGTACAAATGGTATACTACATTAGTGGAACGTATTGATTCTAAAAATTTGAACAAAGTTTATAAAATTGCAGAATCTCTTACCAAAGATTTAAGCACAAAACACGACAAAGCAGAAGCAATTTTTAATTGGGTGCAAGATAATATTACTTATGTAGCATTTGAAGATGGACTAGGTGGTTTTATTCCACGCGGCGCGGCTAGTGTTTGTGAAAAGCGCTATGGCGATTGTAAAGACATGGCAAATCTTCTATTTGAAATGCTCAATCATGTTGATATCGAAGCCTATCGTACTTGGATTGGAACCAGAAATCGACCTTATTCCTATTACGAAGTACCAACACCAATGGTAGATAATCACATGATAGCAGCAGCTGTAATTGAAAAAGATACTATTTTTCTTGACGCCACAGATCGCTATGTCCCATATGGTATGCCTAGCGGATTTACACAAACCAAAGAAGCCCTTATAGGTATTGATGCCAATAATTTCAAAATTGTTAAAGTTCCACTCCAAGAACCTAACACGAGTGTGACTAAAGTTAATAGTGCTATTCGTTTAGAAAATGGTAGTATTAAAGTAGATGAACAACGTCTTTTGTCTGGATATGAAAAAGTTAATATGGTAAGTGACTATACCTATAAAAAGGCCGATAAAACAGAAGAAGAATTTTTAAACACTACGCTTACCCTTGGTAATAATAAAACGAAATATTCCAATATTAAAAAAACGCATTTTGATAATTCTAGAACACCTTTAGAATTGTCATACACACTTCATATTGATAACTACTCAAAAACAATAGGAAAAAAAACCTTTATTAATCTCAATATTGACAAAACCTTATCAAAGAGTAAGATTGATAATATCAATAGCAGAAAATATAGTAAAAAGATTGATTATAAATTTGAAAAAAAATACACGACATCTTTTACTGTACCAGATGGCTATAAGGTAAACGCGATACCAAAAGATTTTGCCTTTGAACATCCTAATTATAGTTTTCAAATTAACTACACTCAAGACGGAGCCACAATTATTCAGCATAAAACCATAAAAATAAATACACTAAGTATTCAAAAGTCAGAATTTGAATCTTGGAATACATTTATCAAAAGTTTAATTAAAGCTTACAAAAAAAGTATAATAATAGAACAAATTTCATGATAAAACAGATTACATTACTTGCTTTATTGGTGGTAACTAGCATCACTTTTGCACAACATTATAAGACCTATGATTGGGAATCACAACCACGTTTGCATGAACTAAGCGAAGCAGAAAAGAAAAGCTCATCTGTTAGAATTTTACAGTATCATATTGTAGAATATGCCACAGCTGCTTCTAATGGAAAACTTAAGATTTTTGAAACCACGCATAATATTACTCGTGTTAATGATGATAAAGGTATTGATAGGCATAATACGGTTTATATTCCAATGTATGGGGTAAATAACGTTGTGGATATCAAAGCGCGTACTCTTAATTCTGAAGGTAAAATCACAGAATTAAATAAAGACAATATCAAAGAAGTTAAAAATGTTGAGACCTATGGGGATTTTAAAATTTTTGCAATAGAGGGTGTAGAAAAAGGTTCAGAAATTGAAGTCTTATACACAGTTGAAAAGACGTATGACAGACATGGTTCTCAAACAATTCAGAGTGATTTTCCTATAAGAAAAGCTGAATTTTTATTTATTACAGGAAAATTGAATGAGAATATTAAAGCATACCGTACAATCAATCAATTTGAAACGACAAGCGTTAATGGTAAAAATGCAAAAGTTTTAAAGCTCAATGCTGTCCCTGCAATGATTAAGGAGGAATATGCTACGCCAAACGCTAATAAAATTGAAGTTGTTTATCAGTGCTTTCCTAAAGAGCAGAATATTACACAAGATATGTTTTGGAATAATGTAGTAACCAACGTCGGTAGTCAATTATTTCCAGAAAAATATCCAGAAATTGTAAAGACAGATGTCACAGCGATTGTAAAAGATTTAAATGCGCCTACACGATTTCAAATTGTAAATTTGGTGGATGATTACATCAAAACCAACTTTACAGTAATAAAAAATAATAATCCAGATTTATCCAATTTAGAGTATATCTTGACTAATAGAACGGCTAGTGAATTTGGGATTCTAAAGGTATATGCACATTACCTTAAAGCTTTAGAAATTGAGTATGAAGTGGTGCTTACAGCAAATAGGTTTCAGTTTAAATTTGACCCAGACTTCTTTAACCCTAATGCCTTAAGAGATTTTCTAATTTACATCCCTCAAGAGAAAAAATATATCGCACCAGGACAAATTGAATACCGATTGGGTGAAGCACCTTTTAATATTTTAGGAAATTATGGCGTGTTCATAAGTAAAAATCTAGAATATTACTTTAGTAAAATCATTCAAAATGATAAGAACTATAGTCGTACAATGCGTAGCTCTAACATTAGTTTTGGAAAAGATTTAGAATATGTTACCCTGGAGCAACATCATGAGTATACCGGGTTTTGGAGCGTCACCAATAGAGCTGTTTTAAACTTATCAACTGAGCAAGCTTTAAAACAATTTGAAGATTATTTAACAGGTTCTGGTATCGAAGATAAAGTCATATTGAGTTACGAAACCAAGAACACCGAGATGCTACAACAAACTTATAATTTACCTTTTATTGTAAATTGTAAATTGCAATCTGAAGCTTTATTGGAAGATGCTGGAGATAGTTATATCTTTCAAATAGGAAAGGTTATTGGTACACAAAGTGAGCTATATCAAGAGACGGATCGTTTAAACCCTATTGAAATGACCTATCCAAATCAATACGATTATACCCTTACTATAAACATTCCTGAAGGCTACGAAGCAGAAGGTTTAGAGTCTATTAATATCAAAAAAAATTATATCGCTGTAAATGGTACTGAAATCGCTAAATTTGAATCAAAATATGAGCAAAATGGTAACCAAATCATAATTACAATTCAGGAATTTTATAAAACTCATGAATTTGATTTACACCGTTACGAGGAATTTAGAACGGTCATTAATGCCGCTTCAGATTTTAATAAAGCCGCCATTCTTATAAAGCCTAAGGGATAAACAATGTGTAGATCTTATATTTTTACTTCTGAACGTTTGGGGTTTAGAAATTGGAAGCGTGATGACTTGGAAGATTTTGCAGCCATAAATGCGGACTTCCGTGTTATGGAATATTTCCCTTTTGTGCTTAATAAGGCAGATACAAAAGCCTCTATTCAGAGCTATCAAGAACATTATGACACATATGGCTACAATTATTTTGCTGTTGAAACCTTATCGAATAAGGAGTTTATAGGGTTTATTGGCATGGCTTTTCAAACCTATAAAAGCAAGTATACACCTGCGACAGACATTGGTTGGCGACTAAAACCATCGGCTTGGGGAAATGGCTATGCTACTGAAGGTGCAAAACGTTGCTTAGAGTATGCCTTTAAGGCTTTAGAATTAGAGCGTGTCATTGCTATTTGTACTATAAATAATATTAATTCAGAGCGTGTAATGCAAAAAATTGGTATGACGAAATTAGGAAATTTTAAGCATCCAAAACTTAAAGATTATCCAGATTATGAGGATTGTTTATGTTATGAGATTGGCTTATAAAAAAACGCACCATATAAGGTGCGTTTTTTTATTTTATATCGTCTTCTATAATCCTATAGTTATCTAGGGGTAATGGCGCTACAACTCCACATAGTTTTTCTTTCCAGTTCCTCCACTTGTATATTTTAGCAAAAATAAATGTTAAGATTGGAAACAACACAAATACTGGTATCATAATACTTGCTGCAGTTGATGATGTTGGGTCGGACATATCTTTTAAAATAGAATGTGTTTGAAACGCCGTCCAATCTGCTGTAACAAGTAATGCAGTAAACAAATTATTAGCAGCATGAAATCCAAGAGCTAACTCCAAACCTTCATCCATTAAGGTAATAATGCCTAAGAAAAATCCAGTACCTATGTAATAAACCATAACGATATACCCTAGCTTATCTACTTCTGGATTAGCAATATGCATTACACCAAAAATCACTGAGGTTATGACTAATGGCACCCATTTATTTTTTGCTATTACACCAATACCTTGCATCATATAGCCTCTAAACAAATATTCTTCGAAGCTAGTTTGCAACGGAACTAAAAGAATAGCAATAAGAGCTAATATTACAAATTTTTCGCTATTAAAATTCCATATATAGTCTTCAGGAGTGGTATAATAGTCTACAAGTATTAATCCACTAGAAAGAATCCCCCAAATGAAAAACGCAAAAACCACACGTTTCCAATCAATATGTGCTCTGGAGGTTGTTAAGGAAGTTAAGGACTGTTTGTGGATGTACTTTACCCAAAACAAGAGTAAGACTAAACCAATAGCTAGTGGCAATAAGGACTCAACTAAAAATCTATTTTTACCTTTACGCTCTATTTCACTTTTAATAATCGCATTGGTATCCAAATCCAACAGTTTTACCGCCAGAAAATTAAGTACCATTAAACCTAGAAAAAGTCCAGGAATAATTAAATACTTCCAAGACCTAAACGATGCGTTATATACTTGTCTTATATACATTTATAAATTTTTAATATTCCATTTTTGTTTCAAATTGTATTGCAATGTACCATTTTTCACTAGCAATGGACTGTCAAAATTATTGGTAAACAAACTTCCAGTTCCAAGACCTTGAGGCATTTTGTTGTTTAAAATATAGGTCCATTGTGCTATGGCATTCAAACCAATATTACTCTCTAACGCACTAGTTATCCACCAACCTATATTTTGAGACTCTGCAGTTTCAATCCAGACTTTACTGCCTCTGAATCCACCTACTAGACTTGGCTTTAAGATGATATAATGCGGATTAATTATTTGTAGCAACTCTTGTTTTTTTGGAATATCAAACACCCCAATTAACTCTTCGTCTAAAGCTATTGGCAAAGGTGTTTGCTCGCATAATCTTGCCATCTGCTCTAATTGTCCTTGCTGTATGGGTTGTTCTATGGAATGTAATTCTAAATCAGACAATAGTTTTAATTTTTCTAAAGCTTCTGATGGTGTAAAAGCGCCATTAGCATCCACCCGAAGTTCTAAATCTTTAGCTGAGAATTCTTTTCTGATAGATTTGAGTAAATTGAGCTCCGTTTCAAAATCAATAGCGCCAATTTTCATTTTTATGCACGAAAAACCAGCATCAATCTTATCCTGAATTTGTGCTTTCATAAAAGCCTCACTACCCATCCAAATGAGTCCATTAATAGGAATAGTTTGTTTGTAAGACGTAAACTCAGATGGAAACAGCAGAAATGGGGTATTACTTTCTAATGATTGGAATGCCATTTCTAATCCAAATTGAATACTTGGAAATTCAGTTAAGGTATCTAATAATGTCTCTAAGCCCAAATGAATATGGTCACAAGCCCATTGTAATTTGGATTCAAAATTTGGTCGGTCATCAATACTTAAACCACGGAACATGCCACATTCGCCTATACCAAAACGGTGACCTCCTTCTATTTTTATAAACCAAGTAGCTTTTTGCTTTAGCACACCTCTAGAAGTACCACTAGCCTGCTTGAAAATTAAACGATATGCCTTAAAAGTTGCTGTCATAATTTATGAGTAACAAAAATACCTTATTTTTAAATAGAAATATAGCGACTTGTCATTAAATTCAATTGAACATTTATTTGAACGTCTATGATTGTCTTATAATTGAAAAAAAAGACCTCTTGGATGTAGAGGTCTTTTTATTAATTATACTGAAAAAATAGTAATTTTGTAGGAACTTTAACCTTTTAGCCATGCAGCTCTCAATGCTTTCTGCGCTTCAGTGGCATTTTCATCCTCTTCCAAAGATTTAATTACAGCTTCTGCCACTTCTAGTGTGCCTTTAAGTTGAATTATTTCGCCATCACGCTCTAGCTCTAAATCGTACTTTTGACCTTTTTGCCATAAAAACATTCCACCAATGACTTGCTGCAAACTTTGCAGATTTAAAGGCGCACCATTAACCTTCTTAATTACATCTCCAACTTTTATACCTTGAGACGCCCAAAATGAATTTTTAAGCGCAGTAGGTGAAAATGCAACATCACCAGTGGTGCCATTAACATCGAATATAAAATTTTGTCCACCCGCAAAAATATAATTTGTTGCCTCAGTGCTTTCTACTTGTTTTAATCCAACTTTTTTAAAGAAATCTTCATATATTATAGGTGCACTATTAATTACATGTGTGTTTAAAAACTCTCCAACACTTGGGTAGGTCATTCCTGTTATTTCTTCTATAATTTCGTCGTCATTAAAAGGTTTGTTTTTTCCGTATTTAAGAGATAATTCTTTCATTAAAGAGAGTATACTTCTAGTACCATTACTTTCTTCTCGCATTAAAATATCAATACACATACCTATTAAAGCACCTTTTAGATAAACATTATAATAGTTAGCCGCATAAGGTTGTTCTAACACGTTTTCACTCATATGCGTAAAACTCATAGTATCATCTAAGTTTTTAGACGCTGCTATCTTTCCTTTAATTGTATTATAAAACTCGTTTGAAGACACTAAGCCTTGGTGTACTTGAAAATGTTGTGCAAAATACTCCGTTACACCTTCATACATCCATAAATGCTTAGAAAAAGTAGGTGTGTTATAGTCAAAATAATGTACATCCTCCGAGTGCACGGATAAAGGTGTTACAATATGGAAAAACTCATGCGCAACAACATCGGTAATAGACTTGGCTAAATCCATTTTACTTGAAGACTCTGGCAATACAACGACTGTTGATGTATGGTGTTCTAACGCCCCCATACCTTTAGGTGCATCATCAGAACCGTCAGATAGATATAAATAAATATCATAGCGCGTAGTACTATTTATATCGCCTAAATACACTTTTTGTGCCTGCATCATTTTATAAACCGTTTCTTTTTGGCTAGCAGCAGTATGTATCTTATTTGGAGAGTATACACTTAATACAACTTTAATATCACCTACCATAAATTCTTCAACATCTACCTTACCATACATCATTGGATTATCTGTAATATCAAAATAACGTGGTGCAAAATAACTACTCGTCATTACTGTGCCGTCTTCACTATTTTTTACAGCTATCTCCTCTAAAGCAGAAGTTTTAATAAAGTTTGATGGTGCAGTTACCTCTAAAGTGTATTGATTTGCTTTTAACATATCAAAATACCCAATAAACCCATGGAGGTTTAAAACATAATTATCTTCTTCAATATTTGTACCAGCTGGCGAAAATGGATTTTCACCACCTATACCAATCGAGGTCTCTGTATCAAAAGTATCATTTACATAATATATGAGTTTATCGAGTTTGGTTGCATCACTAATCGTCCAAGTATTCACATCTATTTGATTAACTTCCATCGTGTTACCTTCATAATCTAAGGCTTTCATGTCTTCAATGTACTTCCCAAAATCACTAACCGTATAGGTTCCCTGTATTATTCGTGGCATCCTATAAGTAACGGATTCTGCAGTAAAGCGACCTGGGTCTATAGTTACAGGTACTCTATCGTTTACAACTTTTGTCAAATCTAAACTTGTCTTAATGGGTGTTTCTAATGCTAAATCATTATTAGCTTTTGATTTTACAGAACCGCAACTTATAAATACGACACTTAAGCCTAAAATGGCAATATAATTTTTCATGTTATTTTTTAGTTTTTCATTAAGACGCAAAAATCAATAATCTGTTACGGCTAACAATTAAAAAATTTTGTTAAAAATAAAGCCATACAATTTTAATAAACCCAATAGATTTAAAGTATTTTTGAAATAAAAAATTTTTAAGTTTTACGTATTAGATTTTATGATCCAAAATCTCGTTAGCATACTCACACCTTTTAAAAACACTAGCGCTTACATTTCAGAATGTATTAGTTCTATTATAAAACAGACCTATCAGAACTGGGAACTACTAATTGTTGATGATGGCTCTACGGATGACAGCAAAGCTATTGTGACTAATTTTGCAAATAAGGACATTCGCATCCGATTGTTGGATAATCCAGGGCAAGGCATTATTGAAGCGCTGCGATTTGCGTTACAAAACTCTAAAGGACAATATGTAACACGTATGGATAGCGATGATATAATGCCTATTTATAAATTAGAACATATGGTAAATGCATTAAAACAATATGGTGACGGACATATTGCGGTGGGATTAGTTAAATACTTTTCAGAAACGAAAGTTACTGACGGCTATCGTGATTATGAACAATGGCTTAATGGGCTTACTCAAAAAGGACATAATTTTAATGCACTGTATAAAGAATGTGTTATTCCATCTCCTTGTTGGATGACTTCTAGACAAGACTTATTGCGCTGCGACGCCTTTAATCCAAATCGGTATCCAGAAGATTATGATTTAACGTTCAGGTTTTACAAATATGGTTTGAAATGTATTCCTTGTGATACCTTATGGCATCATTGGAGAGATTATTCTAAACGAACTTCTAAAACGCATGTACATTATGATATAGATTACTTTCTAGATTTAAAACTCCATTATTTTCTAGAATTGCATTATGAACCTTCTAGACCCTTAGTTATTATGGGGGCCGGTTACAAGGGCAAATTATTAGCCAAATCTTTATTAGAGGCTAATATTACGTTCCATTGGATTAATGACAATCCAAACAAACAACACAAAAACATCTACCATCAGTCCTTAAAATCTATGGCAATTTTTAAAACACTAGATCGTCCTCAGAGCATCATAACATTGGCTAATGCAAAGGTTCAAAACCAATTTGAAACTTTCATGAATCGTCATAATATGATTGCAATGCAAGATTATTTCTTTTTTTGTTAATGAAAACGTTAAATTTCTCGAAATCCAAAGAAGTGGATAGCAATTCATTTTCTATATTTGATAAATTATTATAAAGCATGCAATTTAAACACCCCGAAATTCTTTACGCTTTACTCCTATTGGTAATTCCTATTATTGTACATTTATTTCAGTTAAGGCGTTTTCAAAAAGAAGCATTTACCAATGTTGCATTCTTAAAATCAGTTGTAATTCAGACAAGAAAGAGTTCTAAGATTAAGAAATGGTTAACCCTTTTGACTCGCTTATTCCTTTTAGCATGTATTATAATAGCTTTCTCCCAGCCATATTTTACTAATAACAAAGATTTAAATACCAAAGTAGAGTATGTTATCTATTTAGATAATTCCTTTAGTATGCAGGCTAAGGGAGCTAAAGGAGCGCTTTTAAAGCGTGCTATTCAAGATATATTAACCACTGTAGATAATACGCAAGAATTGAGTGTGTTTACTAATGATATTACCTATAAAAACACGAATATCTTAGCACTAAAAAACGAATTAATTCAATTAGACTACAGTCCAAATCAACTCCCCTATGATGCAGTACTTATAAAAGGAAAGCAACTGTTTTCTAAAGGAAATAACACCTTAAAACATCTTATTTTAATTTCAGATTTTCAAAAAAAGAATAAAGCTTTAGATGTTACATTAGACTCATCGACTCAGGTTAGTCTTGTGCAATTGATACCTCAAAACCTCAACAACATAAGTTTGGATAGTGTTTATATAAGCGGAAGTAATTCTAGTAATTTGAGTTTAGATGTCGCCGTAACTAGACCAGAACAGTATTCTGAAAATTTAAGTATTTCCTTGTATGAAAAGGAACATTTAATTGCTAAAACTGCCATTACAACCTCCAATGACACGACAGCAACATTTAGCCTTCCTTTAAATCAGAAGTTTAACGGTCGTGTTGTTATTAACGATGAGAGCTTACAATTTGACAACACGCTATATTTTAACATTAATGCTACAAAAAAAATTAATGTTTTAAGCATTAATGAGGCAGATGACAATTACTTGTCTCGAATTTATTCAAAGGACGAATTCAATTACAAATCTATTCCGCTAAATGCGCTTAACTTTAATGTGATTTCTAATCAGAATCTTATCATTTTAAATGAATTGAATAGCATCTCTACCGCAGTTAAAAATGCGTTGATTAGTTTTAAATCTAAAGGTGGAAACATCTTAATTATTCCTTCAATTAACTCTAATAAATCTACATATAATCAGATGCTTAGTGTGTATGATTTAGGTTTAGATAAGGAAGTGCTAAACACTAAAAATATAACTAATATAAATTATGGACATCCTCTCTTCGAGAATGTTTTTGAGTCACGCGTCAGCAATTTTCAATATCCAAAAGTCAATCAATTTTATAACATAAAAAATCAACAAAGTGCAATTTTAAATTATGAAGACAGCAGCCCTTTTTTAGTTGAGAGTAATGGCATATTTCTGTTCACTGCCGCCTTGAATTCAGGGAACTCAAACTTTACCAATTCCCAATTGATCGTTCCTGTTTTGTACAATATTGGAAAACAGAGTCTAAAACTCCCAAAGTTGTATTACGAATTGGGCAAGGAAAATATATTTGATATTGATACACAATTAGGTGCTGATGAAATTCTTAGTTTAAAATGTGCAGATGAGCGTTTTATTCCGCAACAGCAAAACTTAAACAATAAAGTTGTAATTACGACAAATGAGTTACCAAGAAGAGCATCTATTTACGAGGTGTTGCATAAGACTAATGCTTTAGAGCATGTTAGTTTTAATTATCCGCGGCACGAGAGCAGGCTTAAATATGAGTCGTTTGCAGGCATGAAACATGTTGACGTTGCAACTTCAATTCCAGAATTATTGGAAACCATAAAAAATGACACAAATAATAATGCGCTATGGAAATGGTTTGTTATTTTTGCCCTAACATTTTTAGTTATAGAAATGTTCTTATTAAAATATTTTAAATGAATCTATTCATAAAGGCTGTCACGATTATTGATTCAAAGAGTGATTATCATAATAAAACTCAAGATATTCTCATTGAGAATGGTATTATAACAAAGATAGCGTCTAACCTCCAAAACCCGAATTCATATCAAGAACTTACATTTGATAATCTTCATATTTCTCAAGGTTGGTTTGATAGTAGTGTGAGTTTTGGAACCCCAGGTTATGAAGAACGAGAGACTTTAGAAAATGGAGTTCAAACTGCTGCAAAATCAGGATTTACTGCAGTTGGATTAAATTCCAATACTAATCCTCCTATAGATAATAATTCTAGTGTAACCTTTATAAAATCTAAGACCAAAAATAGTGCTGTAGATGTCCATCCTATTGGTGCTTTGACCTCAGCAAGCAAAGGTATAGACCTGGCTGAACTATATGATATGACTCAAGCTGGAGCCATAGCTTTTGGAGACTACAAAACACCTATATCAAATGCTAATCTCATGAAAATTGCCTTATTATATGCGAGCAATTTTGATAGTTTGGTATGTGCTTTCCCTCAAGATAATAGCATCGCTCAAAAAGGGGTTATGAACGAGCATATAAATAGTACTAAATTAGGTCTGAAAGGAATACCAGCCCTAGCCGAAGAGCTACAGGTAGCTCGTGATGTGTTTTTATTAGAATATACTGGAGGAAAATTGCACATCCCGACGATTTCTACTGCAAAATCAGTAGCATTAATTAGAGAGGCTAAACAGCGCAAGTTAAACATTAGTTGCAGTGTAGCTATTCATAATTTGTTTTTTACGGATGATGCTTTAACTGATTTTGATACAAAATATAAAGTATCTCCTCCCCTAAGTACACAAAATGATATCGATGCACTTATATCAGGGGTTAAAGATGGTACGATAGATATGGTTACTTCAGACCATAATCCTCTGAATATAGAACTTAAGAAATTAGAGTTTGATTACGCCACTTGTGGAACCATAGGTTTAGAAAGTGCTTTTGGCGCACTTAATACGCTGTTTTCTACAAAAAAAACCATACAACTCTTAACGCAAGGAAAAGAACGATTTGGGATTAAACACCAAACAATAGATGTTGGAAATCCAATTAATGCTACTCTTTTTAATCCGAATAAAACATATGAATTCTCTAATGAAAATATATATTCTAAATCAAAAAATAGCATTTTCTTAGGACATTCACTAAAGGGAAAAGCAATAGGTGTAATCCATAACAATACAATAGTTTTAACGCCCAATTAAGATGAAAGACAGCAACAACACGAAAGGAGAAACACTTGCAATTGTGAGTTACTTATGGCTCTTTGGAGTTATTATTGCTTATTTTATGAATAAAGAAAAAAATAAGCCATTGGTATATTTCCATGTAAGACAGTCATTAGGTTTATGGCTTTCTATGTGGATTATTGGTCTTATTATTTCTAATTTTGATGTTGCTAGTCTGAGATTGTCATTTTGGATATTTTTTGGTGTTTTATTCTTTTATGGTATCGCAACGGCTATTGCCGGAAAAATGACAACAGTTCCTATAGTAGGGAAATTTTATCAAAACATATTCAAATCATTAGGAGGAAATTAATATGCATACAGATTTATCGCTCTATCACATTATACGACCGTCGTCTTTAATCAACAACGCACCTTTATTAATTATGTGCCATGGTTATGGTAGTGACGAAAATGATCTCTTTTCATTTGCTAGTGAACTCCCAAAAGAACTCTTCATTATTTCTTTAAGAGCACCTTATCCGCTGCAAGGTGGTGGTAATGCTTGGTATGCGATTCACTTTGATGCACCACAAGGCAAATGGAGTGATGACGCACAAGCTAAAAGTTCTAGAGACAGCATTTCAAAGTTTATTGATGAAGCTTGCGAAACATATCCTGTAGCTGCCGATAATGTAACCTTGTTAGGATTTAGTCAAGGTACAATTTTAAGTTTAGCAACTAGTCTTACTTATCCAGAAAAAGTAAAAAATGTAATAGCACTAAGCGGCTACATCAATCCGAATATTTTACCAGAAAATAGTGCTTCAAAAGATTACTCGCATTTAAATATTTACTGTTCTCATGGTAGTGTAGACCAAGTTATTCCTGTGGATTGGGCAAGAAAAACAAAACCATACTTAGAGCAATTAAATATCAAAAATCAATATAGTGAGTTTCCTGTTGGTCATGGTGTTGCGCCACAAAATTTCTATGAATTTAGCGCTTGGCTTAAAACGAAAATTTGACTTATACCATGGCAAATCTTGATTTTTAAGCTATAAAAGAAACAAATGAAATTTTAAGAACTTGTCCTTTAGTGCTCATACAAACAAGGTTTTCTAATCGTTTTAAGCCAGAATAAAAATCTTATTTTTTAATATAAATACCGTCAGTTTTGAATTCTATTAGTCGTTGCTTATAAAGATTACCTATTGCTTTTTTGAAGTTTTTTTTACTCATCTCTAAGGTTTCCTTAATTTGTTCTGGTGATGATTTATCGGTAAGTGCGAGATAGCCACTGTTATCTTCTAATTCTTTCATAATTAGTTGGGCATTAGGTTCTATATTTCTATACCCAATCTGCCCTAATGCAATGTCTAGCTTATTGTCATTTCTGATTTTTTTAACCACACCTTTCAACTTATCTCCCACACTAATAGTCTTAAAAAGGTCCTCTTTAAAAATTAATCCTAAATGTTTTTTATTCACAATAACATTCATACCAATATCCGATGGATGAGAAACGATAATATCTACTTCGTCAAAAGTCTTTACGGTAAGTTCTTTATTGTCTAGAAAACGCTTTGTTTTACTTGAAGCTACCAGTCTATTACTTTCTTCATCTAGATAACAATACACCAAATACCAACCTCCTCTTTTCATTTTAAACGCCTGTTCTTTAAATGGACAGAATAATTCTTTAACCATTCCCCAATCTAGAAATGCACCAATTTTTGACACCTCACTACAACGCAGTAAAGCAAAATCACCACGCTTAATATATGGCTTATCGGTCACTGCAACTAATCTTTCATCATTATCCAAATAAACAAACACTTCAAGATTATCACCTAGTTCAAAGATTTTAGGTACATATCTATTAGGCAAAAGCACTTCATTACCCTCTTCATCTCCAAGAAATAATCCTGGTTCTGTATCTCTTAATATCTCAAGTGTATTATAAACTCCAATTTCTATCATGTTACAAAAGTAAGGATAAATAATAGAGTAAATAAAAAAAGCGCTGCAACATTGCAACGCTTATATATTTTAACAGAGTTCTCAATTAATACATTGACTCTTTACCAAAGTGCTTTGTTAATAAATAATACACTACTGCCCTATATTTGTTACGATTTGAACGTCCGTAAGTCTCCATTACTGCATTAATACCTCCGTCTAAATCATCGCTTTCAGATAAACCTAATTTTTTGATTAAAAAATTATTTTTAACGGTGTTTAATTCACTTTCATCACTTCCTGAAACTGTAGAAGCATCAGCATTATAAATTGCTGGTCCACAACCAATAGTAACTTTTGTTAGTAAGTCCATATCTGCGTTTACACCGCATTTGTCTTTAAGGTCTGCTGCGTACTTTGTAATCAGTTCATCTCTTTTACTCATAATAAAAAGTTTTTTGTGTTAATTAATGTAATAAGTTTGTTATTTGTTAAGTAAGACCCTAAAATAATGAAAAAGTCACATTATATTTACTTTATAGCTTTGAAGTAATTTAATAGCACGACATCATTTAATTGTGTGGGGGTGAAAATTTCTAATAAGCGCGGTTGAGAACTTTCTTTAAAAAAATGCGCTAAAGATGCCTTTAGTGATGCTTCAGAGCTAGCGCTGACATAATCAAAACGATACATTTTGCATAAATTTTCTGCGGTGTGCTGATGCTGCGTTTCAAAATACGTGTCAAAATTATCAGTATTCTTATGTCCTGGTAAAATTCTAAAGATACCTCCACCGCCATTATTTATAACAATAATTTTAAAATTTGATGGAATGTGTGTATTCCACAAAGCATTGCTATCATATAAAAAGCTCAAATCACCAGTGATACATACTACAGGATCATTTGCAACAACTGAAGCGCCAATCGCTGTAGATGTGCTGCCATCAATACCACTAGTACCTCTATTGCAAAATAGACTTAGCGTTGGATTTAAATCAAATAATTGCAAATATCTAATAGTTGAGCTATTTGCACATTGAATTTGTGTATTATTAGGTATGGCTTCTAATAGTAATTTGAACGCTACAAAGTCTGAAAATGCAAGGTTTTCTAAATAGTTCTTATGCTTCTTAAATCTATACGATTTTATCTTAGTCCAAAAGCTTTTGTAAGAACTTTCAGTGTATTGCTGTACCATCTCTTTTAAAAAGCTATTTGGACTTGATTTTATATGTTGGTCTAAACAAAAAAAGGTGTCATTGGCTTTTTTTTCATCCACATGCCAATGGTGTTTTGGTTTATAGGTTCTTAAAAAGGCTTTGATTTTTTTAGACACAATTAAACCACCGAACGTCAATAAAATTTCAGGTTGTAATTCTTCAAAATCCGAGGGTTCTAAAGGACCGATAATTTTATCGATACTTGGGAAAAATGAACTATGATGCAAATTAGATGTCGTTTCGGTAAATACTAAGACGCTTGGGTCTTCTGCTAACTGCTCTAGAACGTATTGTTCTATAGAGTTTGGCGCATTTACGCCTACTAATATCATTTTCTTTTTTGACGACATCCATACATTTTTATAGTGCTCAAAACTTACAGGTGCATTACAAGGTTTATTTTCGAAGTTTTTAGGCGATACAGAAAAATTATCAACAAGAGTATATAAAGGTTCATTAAAGGGTACATTAATATGTACTGGTCCCTTTTGTATCCATGCGATATTGATAGCCTTATTTATAGCGATTTCGTTCTGTTCTTGTATTTCATTATTAGCCGTTTCAATCTTCAGGGTAGCGTCATACGCTGTGTTTGAATCTTCGTTTAAATTAGCTTCAAACAAAATATGATTTTTGTACACACCTTTTTGATTAATGGTTTGTCCATCACCAATACCAATCAAATGCTTTGGACGATCCGCAGATAAAACCACAAGAGGTATATCACTATAATACGCTTCAGCAACTGCTGGGTAATAATTAAGCAAGGCACTTCCAGAAGTACACACTACAGCAACTGGTTCTTGCAATTGCTGTGCTATTCCCAATGCAAAAAAAGCAGCACAACGCTCATCTACAATACTGTAGCATTTAAAATAAGGATGGTTTGTAAACCCAATTGTTAAAGGTGCATTTCTACTTCCAGGAGAAATGACAATGTGTTTTATTTGCTTTAGTTCACAAAGCTTTATAACGGTTTGTGCTAATGGAATTTTTGGTATTCTCATAATTTGTAAAGGTATTTAAAAATAGAAACTCCGTAAAACAATCGTTCAATTTTTAGTCGATAGTTTTCAACACAGTATTGAAATGATTTTAGAATATAATTAGATACATTTTAGTTATTAATTAGCACTATATTCAAATGAAAAAGATCACTTTATTCTTAGCCTTTATTTTGGTTAGTAATCTTTTATTTTCTTAAACTAATATGGCACTTTGGTTTCTAAACACGGCAATAGCTCCAAATGGAAAAACCATCGCATTTACATTCAAAAGAGATATATACTTAGTCGCTGTAACTGGAGGAAAAGCTACACGAATAACTACACATGCATACTATGACAACACTAAGCCTGTTTAGTCTCACAATGGACAAAAGATTGCATTCTAGTCTAATAAACATGATAATTTTGATGTATTTGTAATAGATATTAATGGTGACCAATTAAAACGTTTAACGTTTCACTATACTGATGACTGGGTTACCGATTTTTATCAAAATGACAATGAAGTTTAGTTCAATTCTATTTGCTTAGATAATAATAATTCTTTGTTGTTTTATCATTTGGGTGAGTTCTATAAGGTTCCTATAACTTGTGAACTACCAAAACAATTATTAAGTATAGCACTATTCTCAATCCATCTTTCTAGTAAATTAGCTTCTAAATATGCTAAGTTTATATTTTACTTGAGACGCACGAATAGCAAAGCAGATTTACGAACTAAAGAAATAAAATCTCTTGGAAAATTTGGATATGAGGTAGCTTAACTTTTGATAATAAGAAAAAGAAGTCTTCGTTTTGAGCGGTTGAGAAATATCAAAAATTAACCTAAAGACTAGAAAAATAAATTTGACCACATTATCAATGGCAAAGATGAGAAAATTGAAGCTGCGATTAAGGAATTTTCAAAAGAGTCAGACTAACAATGCCTTATTTTCTTTGACGTTTTTCTATCAAAATACTCCAAGTAATACCAGTTCTTTTGTTATATTACACATAAAAAAAATGATGATTTATTGTACTAGATAAATAATAAAAATCAGTCATAGCCTTAGTTAAGAGTTCTTTTATTTTGAAAGATAACGTAAAAAAGCGCGTTTTAATTGAGTAATTTAAGAGTAGAGATGGTATAAAATGATAAATTGTATATTGCTATACTAAAAAACGTCCTGCTTACTTCAGGACGTTTTTCATTATATTTGTTTTGTTAAGTGTTTCTTCCCATTCCTTATCTGGTATAGAATCTTTGGTTATACCGCCTCCAACATAGATTAACGCTTTACGATCTTGCAATTCCATACATCTTAAATTCACAAATAACTGTGTCGATTTTATATGCGTCTCAAACGCTCTCAACTCTATATTACGTCGACTAGTTTTTGGACGTTTTATAACTTCTTTATTGAGTACACCAAGAAAACCAGTGTAATACGTTCTGTTATAATTTTCCTGGTCTAAAATAAACTGTTTAGCTTTATCTTTTGGTAAACCACAAACTGCTGGAGTAGGATGTAAGCACTCTAACACCGATTTTAAGTCTTCATTTTGAGATAAAACCCCTCTAATTTTTGTTCTAAGGTGTACCACATTACCCGCTTGAATGGTTTCAGTTTTAGATGCTTGTAGGTGCTTTACCAAAGGTTTGAGTTGTGTTAAGATGAAGTCGGTAACGATTTGCTGCTCTTCTTGTTCTTTAGTATCCCAATATACATCCAAATGCCCTGGGTATAATTGAGTACCGGCCAAAGACATGGTTTCAAAACGTTTACCTTCAACTTTGCAAAGTGTTTCTGGCGTTGCGCCAAGCCATAGTCCTATTTTCGGATGATACCAGCAATATCTAAATGCGCTACTATCACTTGAAAATAGTTGTTGTAATAAAGCTCTTAAATTTAAACTAGATAGATGAACTGTTTCAATTCTAGATAAAACAATTTTATCTATTTCAGAAGTTGATATGGTTTTTATGCCATTGCTTACCAATTTTATATGTGATGACTTATTGTTGATCGTCTCAAGTTCAGAAGAATGAGGTGGCGCAGTAAAATTCTGGATATCCGTTTGAATTTCCTCTGCTTTATTAAAGGGAATTAAAATCGTTTTATTTTTATTGTCAAAAGGGGCAAAAACAAACCCCATCTCCTTAAAATTACTGACGGTATGTATCAAATCATCTTCTTGCAGTAGCCCTGAAAATGAAGTAGATTTGGGTTTAGCGTACACTACAAAAGGCAATACTTCATTAAACTGTTTGGTTACGACTTTTATAAATGTATCTATAAACATTAAGAGGTTTATTTCTTTGGTAAAGTGATGGTTGACAAGCGACATGATGAGACCAAATCCCCTTCGTCATTGGTAACTTTAATGTCAAAAAGTTGGGTTGTTTTCCCCTTATGTATAAACGTTGCTTTTGCATAAATGCATCCTGAAGTTACGCTTTTCAAATGATTTGCAGTAATTTCAGTTCCTCTCACAAAATATTTGCTTGTATCAATAAAAATATGCGCAGCAAAACTACCTACACTTTCTGACAACGCTGCAGTAGCTCCACCATGCAAGACTCCGTCGGGTTGATAAACTTTAGAAGTTACAGGCATTTTTGCAACTAAAAAATCAACACCAACATCACATATTTCAATATTCAAAGTTTCCATCAATGTGTTTTTACACGCTGCATTTGCAGTTTCTAGTAGCCTGTCTTTAGAAAATTCCATACTTTTAATTTTGAAATGTAAATGTACAAAAACCAAAGCTAAAAATGAATTTATCTGATAAAGAAATCTCATACCAAACAACCAACACCTACTCCACTTTAAACAGTATTAACACGGTAACTAAGCATGTCTGGATTGTATTTCATGGCATGGGTTATTTAAGTCGTTATTTTTCCAAATATTTCAAACAATTACGAGCGGATGAAAATTATATTATCATACCTCAAGCACCAAGTAAATATTATCTAAAATCTGGATTTAAGCATGTTGGCGCGAGTTGGCTTACAAAAGAAAACACACAAAATGACATGGAAAATATTTTAGATTATATAGATGCTATCTTAGATGCTGAAAGGATTCCAAGCCACACCAAACTCATCGTTGTAGGTTATTCTCAAGGGGTTAGTATTGCGACACGCTATGTTGCAAGACGACGCTTAAACTGTAACCAATTGGTATTAATGTCTGGTAGTATTCCAAAAGAATTAGAACCAAAAGATTTTAGATTTTTAGATGCTAAGGTAAAACTAATCTATGGTGATGAAGATGAGTATCTTAATGCAGAACGTATTGTATATGAAAAAACACGTGCTGAATCCCTTTTTGGTTCGTCTTTAGAGGTTATTCCATTCAAAGGAAAGCACGTCGTTAATATAGATATAATTAATAATTTGGTCTAGTCTTAGGAAAATCTAAAGTTTTTCTGAAACCCTAGATCCTCAGTAGCTTTCTATGCTTTTAATATAAAACTACAAAACAATAGTAACTCTTAAGATAAGGTTCTAATTGAAAGAAAACCCCGCAAGGGCGATATTAAAGCTTTCTTCTTTTCTTTTCTTTTTTCAGTAAATCGAGCTCTCTATTGGTTTGCCCAGCTACAGAGGTATTTTCCTCTGCGCGTCTAATTAAGTAGGGCATCACATCTTTAACAGGACCAAAAGGCACATACTTTGCGACATTGTAACCGTAATTAGCTAAATTATAACTAATATGATCACTCATTCCGTAAAGTTGACCAAACCATACTCTATTATCATTAATAGCAATATTATGCGACTGCATCAAGCTCATTGCTAAATAAGAACTCTTTTCATTGTGTGTTCCAACAAAAACGGATATATCCGTAATATTCTTAATGATATACTCTAAGACTTCATCAAAATTTAAATCTGTTGCCGTTTTGTCGATGCATATTGGAGATTTATAGCCGTGTTCTATTGCGCGATCACGTTCTTTTTCCATGTATGCTCCACGCACAATCTTAAAACCTAAGAAATATTTTCCTTTAGCGCGTTCATGTAAGTCTTTCATATATGCCAAGCGGTCCCAACGGTAACATTGTAAAGTGTTATATACAATTGCTTTTTCGGTATTATATTCAGCCATTAACTCTTCGAGCAATTCATCTGCAGCCTCTTGCATCCAACTCTCTTCGGCATCAATTAGAATCTCAACATCTCTCTCCTTTCCTAACTTACACACTTTATGATAACGCATCACCAAACGGTCCCATTCTGCTTGTTCTTCTTCTGTAAATGCTTTTCCTTCTCCTTTTTTTTGATACAATTCAAAACGTCCAAAACCAGTTGGTTTAAATACAGCAATAGGCATCGCATCTTTTTGATCTGCAAACTCAATCAACTCCAAAACCTTTTCCATTGCAGCATCAAATTGTGCTTCCTCTTCTTTTCCTTCAACAGAATAATCTAAAACTGTTGACACCCCTTTTTTGTACATTCTCTCAATTCCTGGAATGCAATCGTCTGCATTGACTCCACCGCAAAAATGGTCAAAAACCGTAGAACGGATTAATTTTTCTACAGGTAAATTAGCTTTCAATGCAAAATTTGTTGCTGCTGTACCAATCCTAACTAAAGGTTGTACAGATATCATCTTAAATAAGAAATAAGCACGCTCTAATTCTGAATCACTTTTAAGTTGAAAAGCAATCTCAGTATTGTCAAATAGTTTTGAATCTGTCATACTAGAAATTTTGAAAAACAAAAATAAATATTAGGCTGTTACTTTTTTAATAAAATTCAACTTATTTTTACCGCCAAATTGAAGATTAAAAATTACATGAAATCCATTATTTGCGATATCCACAATATATATTTTAAATCAGAGGGTTACAAGCAACTCAATGCCATAATTGAAAGTGAAAATTATTCAAAAATTTTTCTTCTTGTTGACACTAACACACACCAATTATGTGCGGGTCATTTTTTAGGTCAGCTAAAGACTGACATCCCTATTGAGATTATAGAGATTGAAGCAGGAGAAGTCCATAAAACCATAGACACCTGTGTTGGTGTATGGAATGCACTTTCTGAACTTGATGGTGATAGAAAATCATTGATGATTAACTTGGGTGGTGGTGTAATTACAGATCTTGGAGGTTTTGTTGCTTCTACTTTTAAACGCGGTATAGATTATATTAATGTACCTACAACACTTCTTGCTATGGTTGACGCCTCTGTTGGTGGTAAAACAGGTGTAGATTTAGGGCATCTTAAAAATCAAATCGGAGTTATACATTCAAGTAAATTAGTACTTGTAGATTTTAGTTTTATTGATTTTTTACCAAAAGATCAAATGCGCTCAGGCCTAGCAGAAATGCTAAAGCATGGCCTGATAGTTGACGAAATATATTGGCGTCAATTATCACACCTACCTCACTTGAATTTATCTGATTTAGAGCAGCTTATATATGATTCCATCGTTATAAAGCATAACATTGTTATGGAAGATCCTAGTGAAGATGGTATTAGAAAAGCCTTAAACTTTGGACACACCTTAGGTCACGCCATAGAATCATATTTTTTAACACACACCAACAAAACTGCTTTGTTACATGGTGAAGCTATTGCTATAGGTATGATTTTAGCAACTTATATTTCCTTTAAATTATTGAACTTTCCCAAAAACAAACTTGAGGAAATCACTAATGTACTCCAAAAAACATATCCTAAAGTAACTTTTGAACCCGATGACTACACCCCTATTATCTCACTCTTAAAATTTGACAAAAAGAACTCTCATGGTAATGTGAATTTTGTTCTACTCAAAGACATTGGTGTTACCACAATAGATTGTATCGTTGAAAATGAACTTATTTTAGAGGCGTTCAATTATTACAACACTTTTCAAATAGCCTTGTAATCGTCTTATAAATTATATGAATGCATTCAAGTTGCACTAAAATATAATTTTATAGGCGTAGCCTAACTAGTTCGAAAGTTTTTGTAGCTAAATAATCACTTTTGAGCACAGCATATGTAATCAGGGCTTGCTACTTACGCTAAATTTCAACTATTTAGACTCTCTAATACATAAGCCCATAAACAGACTCCTCTAGAATAATAATAATTTTAGCTACATACAGGTACACTGGTAGCTTACTATGACATCTGTGTAATTTATTTGATTGGATCCAATTCATCTATTTTGTATCTTATGGTATTGATATATAAGCTTTTCTAAATTAAATAATATCGTTTGATCTGAAACAATATGTTATTATAACGTATTCTGATTTCATTATATATCAAACCTAAAACTACTTCATAATACTATTATCATATATAATTACCAATTTTAAACATTCTAGACGACCAATCCTTATAAATTATAACAATAGAGCTTAACTTAAAAAATATGTTTTACACCTGTTCTTCTGTTAAGTTACGCATTAGGAAAATGATTATTTTTTATCTAACGTAAAAAGTTCATGTTAATTGAGTGATTTAAAAGAGTATAGATGGTATTGCTAATAAATTTGAACAATTGTCGATAAAAAAAGCGCTTCTAAAAGAAGCGCCGTGTCAAATTCACTTTTTTTTCAAATCTACATCTCTTTAAAAATAGAATGCATTAATCGTTTTTTATCATTTATACTTTCCTCTAAAGAAATCATAGTTTCTGTACGATATACACCTTCAATATCATCTATCTTAAAAATAACGTCCTTTGCATGTGTTGTGTTTTTTGCCCTTATTTTACAAAAAATGTTAAATTTTCCTGTAGTAATATGCGCAACAGTTATATTTGGAATATTATTAATACGTTCCAAAACAAATTGTGTTTGCGATGTATTTTGCAAAAAGACTCCAACATAAGCTATAAAAGAATAGCCAAGTTTCTGATAATCGAGCGTCAACGAAGATCCTTTAATTATTCCTGCATCCTCCATTTTCTTGACACGAACATGTACTGTACCTGCAGATATTAAAAGTTTTTTTGCTATATCTGTAAAAGGAATCCTAGTATTATCAATTAACATATCAAGTATTTGATGATCAATTTCGTCTAATTTAAATTTTGCCATTTTCATATTTTATTAAATAAAAATCAAAAATAAAATATTTTTAATAAAAATAATGCATTATTTTTTAAATATTTGGCAATTTTATTGAAAATAATTCATTGTTAATTTGCACAGAATCAAGAACTTCATATAATTTAATGTTTTTACCATTAACTTTTAATACTTCTCCCCCATTTGCATTGATTTCTCGATGTCCAAAATGGTGTTTCAAATCAGAAATTTTTTCGATTTTAGGTCTAAATTTAACGGTTTTTCCATCAAATTCCTCATGATATTGAATTGCAATATCTAAGCAGTCAGAATTTACTTTAGCATTCCTAATTATAAGATCATAAAACAATTTTTTATTTTCAGGAATATCTAAATATCCCTCGCTATTGGTGGTTACCAAGTCCCCAGAAATATAGTTTAGGGCCGCTTTAAGTGCCTCAAATATATAAAACCTCGTGTGTTCCCTGTGATAGTCGTTAGCATAATGTCCAGCTTCAAAAAGTACCGTAGGTACACCTAAGCTTTGAAATGTATCACCGACACAATTCAGATTAAAACTATCATTGTAGCGTCCTATTTGATCTTTTAAAATAGGTTTTAAGTACTTTGCCATTGCCACAATAAGGTTCATCGCTTTTTGTCGCGTTGGTGTTACGGACCTATTTTCATCTTCGGCAGGTGACAAAAAACTTATCGTAGCAGGTTTATTTTGACTTCCAGCGCTAAAAATAGTACGTTGACCATGCAAATTAAAGCAGTAATCTGGTTTAAAATTATCAAAAACCATACGCAATAGCTTGCTTTCTGGTTGCGACAAACGCTGTGAATCTCTATTTAAATCTACATCAGCCGCATTAAGTCTTTTATAATCTTCAGCGCCATCTGGATTAAGAATTGGAATAATAACCAAACTACAGTGACGCAAAATGGTCGAATGGGCGTCTTCTATATATTTGAAAAGATCGAAAAGCGCCTTAGTAGTTGTAGATTCATTACCGTGCATCTGAGACCACATAAGTATCTTAGTTGGGCCTTCACCAACACTAACCGAATAAATAGGCGAAAGCTCCACGGAATACCCAATGGTATCTAATTTAAATTTGGTAGGTAAGCCATGAAGTATTGGTGTAATATGGTTGTTAGAAATATAACGACCCTGAAGTTTATCTTCTCTATATATATTGTGTAGTGACATTTGTAATTTAGCTTTGAGTTTACAAAAGTAAACAATTGTTTTTTTACAGTTGTAAACAGCTGATTAAACCTAGTAGTTTACAATTGTGTACATGACGTGTAAAGTTATAAAATGCTTTTGTAAACATAAGATTATTTAGCTAATAAAAATCATAAAATCAACTATTTATGCATCTTTACTTCAACTAAATATTCAATAAAAAATCTTTTGTTTACAACAAACAATTGCATGTTGAGAATATTTACTTTACATTTGTAATCAAATCGCTCCCTATTGTTTTTTACAATGATAAACAACTTAGAATTCACGTCACGGCTCAAAAAAATCCTTACTCACTACAGTCTTAGTGCCTCTGCCTTTGCTGAAAAAGTTGGTGTACAACGCTCAAGTATTTCACATTTGTTATCTGGTAGGAATAAGCCAAGTTTAGATTTTGTTATGAAAATATCCAATGCCTTTCCTGAGCTCAACTTGTATTGGTTACTCAATGGTAAAGGCGATTTTTTACAATCACATATTCAAGCTAAAACACTTTTTGAAGCAGCACCAAAATCAGAAACACCTCCTGCCCCAAGTTCTTTAGAAAATAAAGATACTCCTACTCCATCTGTAAATTTTAAGGATGAGACTATTGAACGTATTGTTATTTTTTATAAAAACGGAACTTTTAAAAATTTCAAGAACTAAACGGTATGTTTATTAATTTTGCATTATGACAAAACTTAAATATCTTTTCATTTTTGCGCTAATCACTGGCTGTTACCAAATAGAACGCAATTGCACCAATTTTACAACAGGTAAATTTAAAAGTGTTATTAGCATAGATGGCAAAACCTATATCTCTACATTTGTAAGAGACCAAAATATACAAATTGAAAACTTTGAAAATAAAACCGATTCTTCTACTGTACGTTGGATAAACGATTGCGAAGTTGTATTTAAAACCATCCACCCAAAAAATCGCGCAGAGCGAAAAGATATTCATTTAAAAATACTTACAACAACAGATTCTAGCTATACATTTGAATATAACTATGTTGGTGAAACAGTTAAACAAAAAGGGAACGCAATTAAAATTGATAACTAAAAAAATAAAATCTCGAGATTGAATTTAATCCCGAGATTTTAAAGTTTATGCAGTTTATGAGATACTGCCTTTTGTTTTTATTTGAAATATAACGTACTCCATGCACTTCAAAAAATTATTACTCTAGACATTAAGCAATCAAAAGTAGCAGACTTAAATTTGCAATGCATTTACAAGTATTGAACTACGATTAAAATCTGTGATAAATTGACAAGGGGTTACAGGTTATAATTTGTATTTATTCTTAGGCATTTAGTGTAAAATGTCTTCTTATTTATCAATAATTACTGTTCTTGATAAGCTTGACCCATTAGCTAAAAACTTAACTATGTACACTCCCGAATAAACAGTCTGTATGTCAAAAAAACCAATAGTTTGTCCTTTATTTATTTTCTTTTTTTGAATTAGTTTTCCCTGAGCATCTATTAATTCAATCTCAATATCTTGATTATTTATGCCACCAATTTGAATATTAATAAGGTCATAAGATGGATTTGGAAATATTTTGATATTTATAGTATTAACATCGGTGCCTATCGTTGATAATGCACTATCATATATTGTTGTATTCTCGTCCACAGAACTCACCTCTCTATCTTGATACACACCATAAAAAGTAGGTCCAACTGCATAAGGGTATGCTGAATTCCAATTTTCATCTACAGTAGCAAAATAACAATAGATACCATTAGGATACTCTGGTGTAACACAAAATCGACCATTGTGTTCATCTAAATAATCAGATTGACCACTATGATCTATATATTCATAATCTTCTCTAAATGTTCCCAGTGGCCATGTTGTTTCGGACGGAACCGATCCTGTGCCGCGAGTTGTTTTTAATTCATAACTCGATTTTATTCTAACAATCTCTCCTGTACCATCTGTATTTGCATACCCATAAGCTCCATAAACTGGAAAGCCGTCATAAGCAAAACCAATTAGTGGAGAATGTTGCATTGCATCTATGGTATATAATCCGTCTGCATCATAAAGGTTGCATATCGTAGAAATAACATTTAAATCTAAATCAAATGCTGATGGATTTTGATGATGATGGTAATTGCCATCTGCTGGATGACCTTTAGAGCAGTCAAATCCAGACATTTCGGCAAGAACAGCATCTCTATTCCAATCCATTGTAACTCCTCCTGGGCACGGTGAATTTCCTGGTCCTCCACACAGAGAATTACTTGATGGATCCCAGGCTACGCCATCACTATAATCAAATAAAGCAACACCGTTTATAAACACGCCTATATTACCCATTGTGGTTGGGGTTGAAGTGCCTGTGTTTTGAGTAGGGTTTAAAGGAAATTTAAAAATAGCATCTTGATCTTCTGCTTGAGACGGATTTCCATCTTGAAATGGTCCAGTTGGATAAGCTGGAATTCCTTTAGTGTGTATGAATACATTATTTGTAGAATATTCTACCAATTGACAATTTACCAATATATTATTGGGAATGGTTGTTGAGTTTCCAGACATATAATAAGATCCTGTCGTGGTGGTGTTTTGCAACCAAGTAGTTATTGCTGGATTAGTTTGAGCATTTAAGCTTAAAAAATTGCCCAGAATACACAATGAAAATAAAAATACAATACGCATATGATTTTTTTTAGTTATTCATAGTTATTTAGACGACATATAAAATTCATTCCTTCGTTTCAATTGATATTTTTTTGAACTGATGTTTTTTGTTGAATACAAACTCTTTATCATTGAGTGTTAGCAAAAAGGCAATTAGGTCTACTTTTTCGTTTGAAGTTAACTTTATTGGGAGTTTCAAAGCAGGAGAAAGCCTGTCCGAATTTTCAATATTTGAAGTATAGTGATCTATTGCTTCTTTTAGTGTTGCAAATCTCCCGTCGTGCATGTATGGGTAAGTGTATGACAAATTCCTCAAACTAGGCACTTTAAATTTATTTTTATCTTCGGGGTTTTGAGTGATACTATACCGCCCTAAATCATTAAGTGATGGGTCAACGGGTAATGCATTAGTTTCAAACTTGAAATTGGAGAACAAAGGCTCGGTGTGACATATTGCACAATTTTTTTTAAATAGTTGATGCCCATTTTTTTCCTGATCTGAAAACACGTCTTTACCCAACATCACTTGATCGTACTTTGCACTTGCCGAAACAAGTGTAAGCTGAAATTGAGACAAGGATTTTAATATTTTTGATGTGTTAATGATGGAATCTTGAAAGGCAATAAAAAATAACGTTTTATACTCTTCTGAAGCATTGAGCTTCTCAATAACATCATTAATAGTACTTCCCATTTCACTAGGATGTGTTATCGGCGCTAAAGCTTGCATATCCAAATGATTGACAGCACCATCCCACATAAATGATTTTTGCCAAGCTAAATTAAATAAAGCAGGTGCATTTCTGTTGCCAATAGAGTCAAATATTCCATGACTCAAATCGTGGTCAGTATGTGCAAATGCATTAAAAGGAGAATGACAAGACGCACAAGAAACACTATTGTTTGCAGAAAGTAAAGGGTCATAAAATAATAATCTTCCTAATTCTATTTTATTACTATCCAGTGGATTTTTCTGAAAATCATAAGTAGGTTGAGGAAAATATTGGGGTGGGTTAAAGAAGTAAGTATTCTTGATGATATCAAAAGACAACAAAGCAAATATTGATAAAGTAAAAAGAAGTTTTGTTTTCTTCATTTAAGGAACCTGTTTAAAAAGTAACTGCAATTTATTACTAATTCGTATTGCTTTATCACTAGGTGACATTACATTATAAACTTCTGATACATCTATTTCTTCAAATAATTTATTTAACTGAATATATATTTGTCTAGGGTGGCTTTTATTGAGTTTTAAGCTCACTTTTCTTAAGGTATTAAAAGGAGGCAAATAGCCACCTATATGCCAATAAAATTTATTTTTCCTCCCTGGACAACGACTTGATGTACCGTCTAATTTAAAGTTGATATAGCCACTCTGCCAGGTCCAATACATTCCTTTACTAGGATCTAAATCACCTTCATATACCCCAGAAACATTGGTCAGGCTATCTACACCAATATTAAATCGCAATTCATCAAATCTAAAAAACTTATGTTCTGAAATATAATAGGTACTGCTATCTGTGGCGTCTATTAAGTGCGCTCTTTTTCTGGAAACATGTACTAATGAATCATTTTTGTAATATTTTAAGTTGGTAATATAGCATTTAAAACTATTTATCTTTAGCGTATCAGTTTTAAACAGATAGGTCTTGTTTATTACTAAATTTTCTGTCTCAAATTTTGGTTGAAAAATAATGTTTAGAGCCTCTTGTCCAAATGTTAGAGGTCCAATTAAAAACAAGAAAATAAAAATCAATATTTTCATTTAAATTGAATTTTTTCACGATGTTTTTTATTACTAAATATACGTTCTAACTCATCAACCAATTCATTAAATTTCTTTATTTGAAGAGAATTACAAATTGATTTAATGTCTTTAAAATGATTGAAATGAATAGTTTCTATTTGTTTTTGAATGCTACCAATTTTGGAGGTTAGTGAATCGACATGTATTTTGTTACTGTCGTTATGGAGTAAGCTGTAAAGTTCTTTTTTTAATTGAATTATGCTATTATCTTTTGTTTTAATATCTTTTTTATGCTGGTCAATCAATAGCTCGTAGTCAACAATTTGTTGTTTATCAAGATTTAACTTTTCTATTATTATAGATTTTGGAACATCATCAGAACGTTTATGTTTTTTTGTTATGACAAAAAATAAGGTTAAAAAATTGCTCATTAGCAGTAAACCTATAATAAGCAGATAAAAATATTTTCTATTCATAATAAAATAAATTATTATTTTTTGGTATTAACTCTATCCTGTTGTTACCGTATTCTTGGGATTTAGAAAAACTATTGATAAAATACAATTGTGATATAAACAATCCCATAACCAGAGTAGCAGCAATAATTACTTTATACAACGGAACAAAACGACCTTTATCATTATAAAGGCGTTCTTCTATCTTTTTATAAAGTAAATTTGAAGTCTTTACAGGTTTTATATTTTTTAGTGTGTCTAAAGTATCTTGTTCCATCATTAATTGGACGATTATTTAATTAAATTCCTTCGCTATTAAAGTGATTTTTTTAAATTTATTTTTGCGCGTTGAAACAAAGAATCCACAGATTTTACACTCAATTTCATGATTTCCGCTACTTTTTTTTGAGACAGACCTTCAATTTTTAATAGAATAATTACCGTTTTTTGATTTCCTTTAAGTTGGTAAATTTTTTGCATTAAACGTTTTAGACTTTCATCCTGCTCCATAAGAATTCCAGGATGATCAAAATCGGGTAAAAGATGGTCTTCATTCATCTTATCATTACCAAGTAGTGAAGTAATAAAACCTCGTCTTTTACGTTTTTTATGCTTAATAAAATCAAGCGATTGATTAACTGTAATGCGATAAATCCACGTTTTAATAGTAGCTTCATTTCTAAAGCTATCTATTTTGTAATAAATTTTAACAAAAACATCTTGTGTTATTTCTTCGGCATCTTGGACGTTTTGACTATATTGAAGTGATAAATTAAACACAAGATCTTTGTATTTATCGTAAATTTCATCAAATATTTGTGTATTTATTATATTCAAAAGCTTTAATTATCCCATCATTATATACTAATTATAATCGTTATATTTTGTAAAAACATCTATTTAAGTCATTATCACTTCCCTAAAGTGGTATTACATTAAATCCCCATCTGGATCTCGTTGCAGTCTTATCTTCTGAAGTTTAATAGATATTGTTCAAGGCTATAACTAAGCCATAGCTTGCTTGGAAATAAAAACAAAAAACCTCGCAAAATCTAAGCATTTTTAACGGTGTTAACACAAAGCTTAAAACAAACTTATTTGTGTTTCATCATTACCTTCATTTTCTTGTTTTGCGCTTGAATTTTCAGACACGATTTCTTCATCTACAACTTCAAATTCATCGGCTGGCGTAGTTTCTGGTGCTTCATAAGGCAAAGATTCTAATAGATTTATTTGGTTTACTTTATATTTTGTCAATTGATTTCCTAAAGCTGTAATTCCTTTTATATTAATAAATTCTTCGAGATTAACCTCTAAATTATCTCTACGATCCTTACCACGTTCTTTTGCATAGATCACTTCTGCCATTGGTTTCCAATCGGTAGATACAATTTCCAATTGGGAATCTTGATGATTGGAAATAAAGACGTCTTCTCTACCTTCATTTTCTACTAAGAAACGTTTGACATAATAACGCTGCTTTTCACCATCAAAATATATTACAGATATAGGTTTTTTTGGTATCCATTTTTCTATGATAATCATATCTGTATCAAAATGTGCTGTGAGTTCAGGTATTATGGTTTTTACAATTCCAGATTGTGTGATAATTAAAATACGATCTTCACCTCTAAATTCTCCAATAAGATCGCCACGGCCATCTACATTTAAACGTCTAACTGCATCATCAAACCAGATTTTTCTTGGTTTTAAAGTACTTAGTCCCTTTTCTTTAAAATCTACGCGTTTAATTGTGTATTTCGTTACTAGATTTCCTTTAGAAGCACGTCCTTTAATTAAGATATCGGCAAAATCCATATCCCATTTCAATTTTTTCACGCTACCTACTTGACGCAAGGCAATTGAAACGATTTCTGCTTCGCCATTTGGATTAGCCGAAAAATACAACAATACCGACCCTTTATTACCATTGGTTAAGTCATACGTTCTATCTCTTGTAATGCTAGTAACTGCAAAACGTTTGGTATAGGATGCACCACCTTTGCCATCGCGATAAATCATATTATAAATTGTACGTTTATCCTTCTTTTTAAATACGGCGACGTGGATAATATGTTTACCTATAAAGGTTTTATTATCTACCCGAGTGACCATCATTTTTCCTTCTTTTGTAAATACAATAATGTCATCAATATCACTGCAATCCGCAACATACTCATCTTTACGAAGCGATGTACCTATAAAACCTTCTTCTCTATTAACATAAAGTTTCGTGTTTCTAATAACCACCTTGCTTGCATCTACATCATCAAAAATTCTTATTTCTGTTTTGCGTGCTCTATTTTCCCCGTAATCTTTTTTTAAGCGTTGAAAATAGGCAATAGCATATTCGATAAGATGGGCCAAATGATGTTTAACTTCAGCAATTTGGGCTTCTAATGCTTCAATTTTTTGTTGGGCTTTATCGATATCAAATTTAGAAATACGTTTAATTCTTATTTCTGTCAAACGCGTAATGTCATCCACCGTAATCTTTCGTTTTAAGTGTGTTATGTGTGGTTGAAGACCTTTGTGAATAGCATTAATTACACCATCCCATGTTTCTTCTTCCTCAATATCACGATAGATTCGATTTTCTATAAAAATGCGTTCTAAACTTGCAAAGTGCCATTGCTCTTCAAGTTCATTACGTTTTATTTCTAATTCTTTTTTTAATAACTGAACAGTGTTATCTGTGGAGCGTCTTAATATCTCAGACACCCCAATAAACAAGGGCTTATTATCTTCAATAATACAACCTAATGGCGAAATTGATGTTTCACAATTGGTAAATGCATATAAGGCATCTATAGTTTTGTCTGGAGATATTCCTGAGGGCAAATGCACCAAAATTTCAACTTCAGCCGCTGTATTATCTTCAATCCGTTTAATTTTAATTTTCCCTTTATCATTAGCTTTTAAGATAGAGTCAATTAAACTAGAGGTTGTGGTTGCGAAGGGAATTTCGGTGATTACCAATGTGTTTTTATTGCGTTGAGAAATTCTAGCACGACAACGCACCTTCCCTCCTCTTAAACCATCATTGTAATTGGTGAAATCTGCGATTCCTGAAGTTACAAAATCTGGAACTAAAGTAAAGCGTTTGCCTTGTAAATGTTTGATTGAAGCATCTATTAACTCTAAAAAGTTATGTGGTAAAATTTTTGTAGATAATCCCACTGCAATGCCTTCAGCGCCTTGTGCGAGCAATAGAGGAAACTTTACAGGCAAGTTTATAGGCTCCTTGCGACGGCCATCATAAGAGGATTGCCATTCTGTTACTTTTGGACTAAAGACAACGTCCAAAGCAAACTTAGATAATCGCGCTTCAATATAACGTGATGCTGCTGCACGATCTCCAGTAAGAACATTACCCCAGTTTCCTTGGGTGTCAATCAACAAATCTTTTTGTCCAATTTGCACCATGGCATCAGCAATACTTGCGTCACCATGAGGATGATATTGCATGGTATGACCGACCACATTTGCTACTTTATTATAGCGCCCATCATCCAGATCTTTCATAGAATGCATGATACGCCGTTGTACTGGCTTAAAGCCATCTTCAATTGCAGGAACTGCACGTTCTAAAATTACATAGGAAGCATAATCTAAAAACCAATCCTTGTACATTCCTGTAACTTTAGTTATGGTTTCTTGATTGTCTTCTGGGGTATTTAATATGTCGTCGTTTTCTTCTAGCATTTATGCTTGTTTAATAGCTATTGTTTAAATACGTATTGTTTGCCTTTTTTAATTTTCGTCATCTACAAAATCCAATTCCACCTTTAGATTATTTATAATAAATTCTTGTCGTGTTGGTGTGTTTTTTCCCATATAAAACGTCAAAAGCTCTTCAATAGACATACTTTTGTCTAGCATAACGGGATCTAGACGAATGTCATCACCTATGAAATATTTAAATTCATCGGGAGAAATTTCACCCAAACCTTTAAATCGTGTAATCTCTGGTTTCGGCTTCAATTTTTCTATGGCATTACGTCGTTCTTGATCGGAATAACAATAAATGGTTTCTTTTTTATTTCTAACCCTAAATAAAGGGGTTTGTAAGATATAAAGATGACCTTCTTTAATCACTTCTGGGAAAAATTGTAGAAAAAAAGTTATTAATAGCAAACGAATATGCATGCCATCTACATCGGCATCTGTTGCAATAACAATATTGTTATACCTTAAATCTTCTATAGATTCTTCTATATTTAAGGCGGCTTGCAACAAATTAAATTCTTCGTTTTCGTAAACGATTTTTTTACTTAATCCATAAGAATTTAAAGGTTTTCCTTTAAGGCTAAAGACAGCTTGCGTGTTTACATCACGTGATTTTGTAATACTACCAGATGCCGAGTCACCCTCAGTAATAAACAATGTGGTTTCTAAACGTCTGTCTTTTTTGAGATCGCCCAAATGCACACGGCAATCTCTAAGTTTTTTATTATGAAGATTTGCTTTTTTTGCACGTTCCTTTGCGATTTTACGTATTCCTGAAAGCTCTTTTCTTTCGCGTTCAGCTTGTAAAATTTTGCGCTGAATGCCTTCTGCAACTTCCGCGTTTTTATGTAAAAAATTATCTAAATAGCGTTTTACAAAATCGTTAATAAAGGTACGTACCGTTGGTAATTCTCCTCCCATTTCTGTAGAGCCCAATTTAGTCTTGGTCTGACTTTCAAAAACTGGCTCCATCACTTTGACTGCTATTGCAGCAATCACAGATTTTCTAATATCCGAAGCATCGTAATTTTTACCATAAAATTCTCTTATTGTTTTTACAAATGCTTCTCTAAATGCAGCGAGATGCGTCCCCCCTTGTGTGGTGTTTTGCCCATTTACAAATGAATGATATTCCTCACTATACTGGGTTTTACTATGTGTAATGGCTATTTCAATATCTTCAGCTTTAAGATGTACAATAGGATATAGCATATCACTTTGGGATGTGTTCTCTTCAAGTAGGTCTTTTAATCCATTTTCACTAAAGTATTTTTCACCATTAAAAACTATGGTCAAACCAGGGTTGAGATACACATAATTTTTTAGCATTTTTGAGACATACTCATTCCGAAACTTATAATTCTTGAAAATGGTATTATCTGGAATAAAAGAGACTTTAGTTCCCTTTCGTCTTGAAGTTTCGTCTAAGTATTCTTGTTTGGTCAACTCTCCACGTTCAAATTCTGCTGAGGCTGATTTTCCGTCTCGTGTAGATTCTACTCTAAAATATGTAGATAAGGCATTAACCGCTTTGGTACCTACACCATTTAATCCTACCGATTTTTTAAAAGCTCTAGAATCATATTTCCCTCCAGTATTCATTTTGGAGACGACATCAACTACTTTTCCTAGGGGAATACCACGACCATAGTCTCGTACAATAACCTTATTACCTTGAATAGAAATTTCAATGGTTTTTCCAGCCCCCATAACGTACTCATCAATAGAGTTATCTAAGACCTCCTTAACTAAAATATAAATACCATCATCTGCGGATGAACCATCACCCAATTTACCAATGTACATTCCAGGGCGCATTCTAATGTGCTCTTTCCAGTCTAATGAACGAATGTTCTTTTCTGTATAATTGGATTGCTCAGCCATAACAAAATAATTGGATATGTCGCTAATATAACATTTCGGCTGAAAATAAGAAACTCTAAAATCACAAAGTAATTAACAAAAAAGCCAACGCTTTCAAAGGCATTGGCTTAAAACTATTATACGTTAAATTTAAAAATTAAACATTAAACAAAAAATGCATCACGTCACCATCCATTACGGTATATGTTTTTCCTTCTACTCGCATTTTACCTGCTTCTTTCACTTTAGTTTCGCTACCATAAGCTACATAGTCGTCATAGCCTATAACTTCTGCTCTAATAAAACCTTTCTCAAAGTCGGTATGAATAACTCCTGCAGCTTGTGGTGCAGTTGAACCCACCGTGACAGTCCATGCCCTAACCTCTTTCTTCCCAGCAGTAAAATAGGTTTGTTGATTTAATAATTTATATGCTGAACGAATTAATTTTGATGCTCCTGGTTCTTCCAGCCCTATGTCTTGCAAAAACATTTGACGTTCTTCAAAATCATCAAGTTCATTAATGTCTGCTTCAGTACCAACTGCAAGTATTAAGACTTCTGCTTTTTCGTCTTTAACTGCTGTTTTTACCTGTTCTACATAAACATTACCTGATACCGCACTACCTTCATCAACATTACAAACATACATTACTGGCTTATCGGTAATTAACTGCAGTGGTTTTACATAGTCGTTATAGGCATTTTCATCAAAATCTATAGCACGTACAGATATTCCTGCTTCTAAGGATGTCTTAATTTTCAGTAAAACATCATATTCTTTTTGTGCGTTTTTATCTCCAGTTTTGGCAGCCCTTCCAATCTTATCGGCTTTTTTTTCAACAGATTCTAAATCTTTTAATTGCAATTCAATATCTATAGTTTCTTTATCTCTAATAGGGTCTATACTCCCATCTACATGTACAACGTTATCATTGTCAAAACAACGCAAGACATGAAGAATAGCATCTGTTTCTCTGATATTGCCTAAGAATTGATTTCCTAAACCCTCTCCTTTACTTGCTCCTTTAACCAATCCTGCTATATCTACGATTTCTACAGTTGCTGGAATTACGCGCTCTGGTTCTACAAGCAATTCTAACTTTGCTAACCTTGGGTCTGGCACATTAACAACTCCAATATTCGGTTCTATTGTACAAAACGGAAAGTTTGCACTTTGCGCTTTGGCGTTTGATAAACAATTAAATAAGGTTGATTTACCTACGTTTGGTAATCCTACAATTCCGGCTTTCATCTATGAAGTATTTATTTTTTAACCCAAATTTCACTTTTTTGGGACTGCAAATGTAATTATTTCTCATTATTATACATTACAATCGTAACAAATAAAAAGCGTGCTCGTCAAAACTTTATAAAACTGAATCAATGATAAAAAAAATATTTTTTGCGATTTATAGGTTTAAAATTCGTTTTTAGTTTTGGTCAAAATATTACGGCCAAACTTTTAGATGCGAGCAATAGCCCTATTCCATATGCAACTATAAAACGGGTAAAAATAAAGGTGTTATAAGCAACGAAGAAGGTTTATTTACTATTCATCAAAATGAATTAGAAAATCATACTATTGAAATTAGCTGTCTTGGGTTTGCAACTGCAACATTAACCCTTGAAGAGATTAAAAATACAAATAATATTATCATTCTTGAAACTTATATTAGCGAGTTAAATCAAGTATTTCTAAGTAATAAGGCTATAGATCCCAAAACGATTATAGCTAAGGCAAATGAAAATTTATCTCAGAATTATAAAAATAAAAATCAAGATTATCACTTATTCTACAGAAAGAGCTCTACTGTAAAATTCAATAATTTAAGTACAGAAATCAAAAAAGCATCAGGAATTCGAAAAAAACATCTTGTCAATGCTAATTTAGCTTTAGATTCTCTAAACCGTGCTATCAAAAATAACAATGCAGTTCATTTTAGAGATTATCTTGCTAATTTTTATGTTAAAGATGAAAACAACACAAAACTTAATATTCACAAGATAACCAGTCTTTTAGACCAAAAGAAAAATTTTTCTATAGAGAATATTCAAAGTAAAATACAAACCATTATTCTTAAATATTTGGACACCACAAAAACATTTAAGATTAAAACTGGTATTCTCAAAATAGAAGATTCACTAGATCTCAAGGCTTCTAGAGAACAAAGCAATAGAATGACTTACGATCTGGAACCACTAAATAAGGATACTTTTACCTTATTAAAGGCATCTCAGAATTATGAAAATACATTATTACGTTCTCTTCTTAATACAGATGACTATGAATACAGTTTTGAAGGCACCACAGGTTTTAATAACGAATTGGTTTATATTATCAACTACAAACCAAAACGTTCTAAATCAAAATTTTCAGGAAAATTGTATGTCGCAGATGAAACCTTTGCCATACTAAAAATAGACTATCGTTTTGCTAAAGGCAAACGCGGTGAAAAAGTGAACCTAAAGTTTTTATTAGGTATTCAATATGAAGAAAACATAAAGCGAGGCATCATTATATTCCATAAATCTGAAGATGGTGTTTATTATCCCCATTACATTAAAGAAGAAAGAGGAAATTTTTTCTTTATTGATAGATCACTCAAATTTATTGAAAATAGTGCATCAAAAAACAAAGTAACTTTTAATTTCTTAATAGAAGGACGTGCTAGAGAGAAGCGTGAAATGTATTTTATAAGACATTCTTATTTGAAGAATTCTACTTATGACGCCTATGAGCAAAAGGAAAATGTCAAATTCCAAAAGTTATCACAATATGATCCTAATATATGGAAAACATACAATGCAATAGAGCCAATTGAGGAAATGAAACAATTTAAAGGTGCAACAGATTAATCAATTTTTTGATACCAGACTGTATAGGATTTAGTTTTTTTTAAAATGATGATCCAAAAGGATGCATGAAATGCTGTTTAGCAAATAACTGGTCATCAGTTTCAATACTATCAGTATCGGGAACACAACAGTCTACTGGACAAACGGCTGCACACTGAGGTTCGTCATGAAATCCTTTGCATTCTGTACATTTATCTGGCACTATATAATAAAATTCGTCACTAATAGGCTCCTGCGATTCATCTGCATCAGCTTTGCGACCATTTGGCAGTACAATATTACCAGACAAACTTGTTCCATCATTATACCTCCAATCATCAGCCGCTTCATAAATAGCTGTATTAGGGCATTCTGGCTCACAAGCACCACAGTTAATACATTCGTCTGTTATAATTATTGCCATAATAATATTTAAATTTAGTTTTGCATAAATTTGCAAACACAAAAATAACGCCAAAAAAAGTGTTATACAAGAAATAATGAACAACAAAACTAACAATCTAGAACCGTTTATAGAATTGGGTCACTTTCTAAGTCAATTCACTCAAAATGGGTTTGAACGCAAGACAACTGTAAAGTATAATGATCTGTTTTTCGATGGATTTAAACATCAAATTAAACAGGCTAAAGCACATAATGGCTGGTTTACGAAGACCAATGTGCTATATGCTATTGAAAGCTGGGCAAAAGCATTGACTCAAGAGCACTTAAAAACCTGGTTAAAACCTTATGAAGCAAAGGTAATAACACCTAAAAAGGTCGCTATTATCATGGCAGGTAACATTCCATTAGTTGGGTTTCATGACTTTTTAGCCGTACTTATTACAGGACATCATGTTTTGGTAAAACAATCTTCAAATGATAAGCACTTGCTCCCATTAATAGCAAAATATCTCGAATATGTTGCTCCCAATTTTAAAGGGCGTATACAATTTACGGATGACAAACTTAAAGATTTTGATGCAGTCATTGCAACAGGTAGTAATAATACTGCGCGATATTTTGAACATTATTTCAAAAACAAACCTAGTATTATTAGAAAAAATAGAAATTCGATAGCTATTATAGACGGTAGTGAATCGGAAGAGCAAATGAAAGCTTTATCAAATGACATCTTCAAATACTACGGACTTGGTTGTAGAAACGTTTCTAAACTGTTTGTACCTAAAAATTACGATTTTAATGCCTTTTTTCAGGGAATTTATGATTGGCATCCTATTATTAATGACCAAAAATATGCTAATAACTATGATTATAATAAAGCGGTATATCTTATGAGTGAATTTGATATGTTAGAAAATGGATTTTTAATGATTAAAGAAGATACAAGTTACGCTTCCCCAATTGCCACAGTTTTTTATGAATACTATGATTCTAAAGCAACACTAAAAACCAAAATTGAAACGGATAAAGACCAGATTCAGTGCGTTGTTGCAAATGAATTTTCATCTGATGAAATTGCATTTGGTCAAACTCAAAATCCAAAATTATGGGATTATGCCGATGGTATTGACACTATCGCATTTTTATTAAATTTATAAGGTAAATTATTTACTTTTATCATGAGTAATTAACGAATTAATTCAGACCTTTACACTTAAAATTTTCAAACTATGAAGAAACATAATTTTAGTGCTGGACCATGTATTTTGCCGCAAGAAGTCATGCAGCAAACTGCTGCTGCAGTTTTAGATTACGACAATGGTTTATCGCTTATAGAAATCTCGCATAGAAGTAAAGCCTTTGTAGATATTATGGAAAACGCAAGAGCGTTGGTTTTAGAACATTTACAACTAGAAGGCAAAGGCTACAAAGTTTTATTCCTACAAGGAGGTGCTAGTACCCAATTTTTAATGGTAGCTCTTAACTTATTAGAAAAAAGAGCAGGTTATCTTAATACTGGAACTTGGAGTAAAAAGGCAATTAAAGAGGCTCAAATTTTTGATGATATCTACGAAGTAGCCTCTTCAGAAAATGCCAATTACAATTATATTCCAAAAGGATATGACATTCCAAAGGAGTATGACTATTTCCACTGTACTTCCAACAACACGATTTTTGGAACACAGATGAAAGATTTCCCTGAATGTGATATTCCTTTCGTTTGTGATATGAGTAGTGATATTTTTTCACGTCAATTAGATTTTACAAAATTTGACCTTATTTACGCTGGGGCACAAAAAAATATGGGCCCTGCAGGAACTACACTAGTAATAGTCAAAGAAGATATTTTAGGACAAGTCTCTCGTCATATACCATCTATGATGGACTATAAAGTACATATTAGTAAAAGCAGTATGTTTAATACACCACCAGTTTTTGCGGTATATACTTCAATGTTAACCCTAGAATGGTTAAAAAAACTTGGAGGTATTGCATCCATTGAGAAAATCAACGAGAAAAAAGCACGATTAATGTATTCTGAAATTGACCTCAATCCCCTATTTAAAGGGTTTGCAACAAAAGAAGACCGTTCATTTATGAATGCTACGTTTACCTTAGTCAATGAAGATCTTAAAGAGACGTTTGACACCATGTGGAAAGACGCAGGCATTAATGGTTTAAATGGACACAGAAGTGTTGGTGGTTATAGAGCTTCAATGTATAATGCTCTGCCTTTAGATAGCGTAAAAGTATTGGTCGAAGTTATGAGTGAATTAGAAAGAAAAGCATAAATATAGAAATGAAAATATTAGCAAACGATGGTATATCTCAAAGTGGTATTGATGTATTAAAAAAATCTGGATTTGAGGTAATTACAACAAAAGTAGCCCAAGAACAATTGGCTAACTTTATTAATACGGAACATATTGATGTGGTACTTGTTCGTAGCGCTACAACGGTAAGAAAGGACGTTATTGACAGCTGTCCCAATTTAAAAATTATTGGCCGCGGTGGTGTTGGAATGGATAATATTGATGTAGATTATGCACGCTCTAAAGGTTTACATGTCATCAATACGCCAGCAGCCTCTTCTAGTTCGGTTGCAGAACTTGTATTTGCGCATTTATTTGGTGGTGTACGATACCTGCATGACGCTAATAGAAACATGCCATTAGATGGAGACTCTCAATTTAAAAACTTAAAGAAAGCATATGCTTCTGGAAAAGAATTGAGAGGCAAAACATTAGGTATTATTGGATTTGGACGTATTGGTCAAGCTACAGCTAAAATCGCCTTAGGTGTTGGTATGAAAGTAATTGCATTTGACCCTTTTATTGAAAGTGCCATTATTAATCTGGACTTCTTTGATGGGCAAACTTTAGATTTTAAAATCGATACCATTTCAAAAGAGGACGTTTTAAAATGTTCAGATTTTATTACACTGCATGTACCTGCTCAAAAAGACTACGTTATAGGAAAAACCGAATTTGATTTAATGAAGGATGACGTTGGTATTGTTAATGCTGCTCGTGGTGGTGTCATCGATGAAGTTGCTTTAATTGATGCTTTAGAAAACAATAAGTTATCTTTTGCTGCTCTTGACACTTTTGAAAACGAGCCTACGCCAGCTATAAAAGTGCTAATGAATCAAAAAGTATCATTAACGCCACATATTGGAGCTGCTACCAAAGAAGCACAGAATAGAATTGGAACGGAATTAGCTTCACAAATTATTGAACTACTTGTAAAATAAAGACTTACATAAAACAATGTGACCAAATTGTAAAATAGGAGTCCTAATATATAGATATTGGGACTTTTTTTGTTAAATTGTTCCTATACATTAACCGATAACATAAACCTATAAAATAACTTATTATGTCAGGAATATTAGATTTACTCAACAGTGATTTAGGAAAGAAAATAATTGGCGGTGTCTCTGGGCAAACAGGAGAATCTGCAGATAAAACTGGAAACCTATTAAGTATGGCAATGCCAGTATTAATGCAGGCTATGAAACGTAATGCTTCTACGCCTGAAGGCGCAGAAGGTTTAATTGGAGCTTTAAACGGAAAACACGATGGAAGTATTCTAGACAACCTAGGCAGCCTATTTAATGGCGGTGTTGACCAAGATGTTATGGATGATGGTGATAAAATTTTGGGTCATGTTTTAGGTGGGAAAAAAGAAAATGTAACTAATGCTTTAAGTGCTAAGTCTGGAATAGAAGCTGGTTCTGTATCAGAAATATTAAAAGTTGCTGCACCTCTTTTAATGGGAGTACTTGGAAAACAACAAAAAGAGCAACAGGCATCCAGTCAAAATGGATTAGAAGGCTTATTGGGTGGTTTCCTAAATGGGAATTCGCCACAGCAAGAACAAAGCTTTTTAGAATCTATTCTTGATGCGGACGGTGATGGTAGCGTTATTGATGACGTTGCAGACATGGTACTTGGAAGTAGTAAAAAAAATGAAGGTGGACTTGGCAGTTTACTCGGTGGTATCTTCGGTAAAAAGTAATAAGCACCTATAATTGTAACAAGCCAAACACCTCGTGTTTGGCTTTTTTTAATACAAATATCAAAGTTTATTCGTATCTTACATTCAAAAGCTTTGAAATGAAACATATTGTATTATATCTTGTGCTAGCTCTCGCGATAATTGCCTGCAATAGCTCTAAAGTTCACACAAAAGGCCAAGATAAAGTCACAACAAAGTCACAAGACACTGTTAGAATTGCAAATGATTCTCTTGCCTATGAAATAATTATTATTGAACCAGGCTTTAACAGCTGGTTAAATGGACGAGGGAAGCCAAGGGGGTATTATTCTCAAAACTTCCTAGAATCTAGAAATCAACTATACGTTGCAGAATGGAACCGTAGAGTTCTCAACACAAATCAATTTGATACGCGTTTATATGAAATGCAAATAGATTACAATTCACAAATAGATTATGGCTATGAGGTCAATTATTTGCTCTACTATTATTTTATTTATTTTCAAAGACATTATAAGCAACAATTAATAGGTTTTGTCTCCAGATTATAGCTTATCTTTGTATAGATTTTTTCTAAATAAAAAATGCACTGGTTTAAACAACGTTGGGAAATACAACAGAATTGGCAACTCCTCTATCCTTTCATAGGAATTTTAGCGGTACTATATACCGCTTATAAGCTTGCACTTGTATGCTTTAAAACACATATTATCTATACTATAATTAGCACTATAGCAACATCCATTGCGCTTGTGTATTTCGTTTTATGGCTTTTCAAAAGGCTAAAAAACAAATGGCAGGTTACATATCGCTGGCAAATGATAAGGATTTTTATCGTTTTTGCAATAACTGGTTCACTATCTTTAGTTGTTTCAAAACCTATTTTTGAGATTTTAGGATTTATTAAAGAAAACTTTAACAGTCATAGTTTACTACTAATCTTATATTATATTCTAAAAATTATCTTAGTTTTGCCTTTTTATATCATATTACTTATTTTCTTTGGCTGGTTATTAAATGAATTTGAATTCTTTTATAATTTTGCATCAAAGATGCTAAGACGATTTGGGATTAAACTGAAGTGATTTTTTGAAACATAGTCTAAAACATATAATTCTTTTTGGCAGCGTAGCGTTCACGCTCACAATAGCAGTGTTATCACCTACTGCTTTGAAGTTTGCACATAGTTTTGAGCACCACGACCATGACATTTGTAAAACGCCACAAACACTTCATTTTCATGAATTAAAGTTTGATTGTGATTTATGTGATTTTCAATTAACACAAACGTATTTATTAAGTCAATTTGACTACCAACTTTCTGAACAAACAACTCTGAATAAAACGGTTTCAGAGCAATATGAATTTAAGTATTGTCACCAACAACTATCCTTTTCTTTAAGAGGCCCTCCATTATGTTAATATAATTAAGTACAAACTTATTTTTAACATTCAATTTATTAGTACATAATGAAAAAAATATGCATTGGAGTTTTCCTTTGTATGTTTTGCTTATGGAAGCTATCAGCACAACAAACATTTCGTATTAGTGGCTATGTCGTTGACAAACAATCGGAAACACCATTACAAGATGCCCTTGTTAAAGTAGCTAACAATAAATATACAACAACTAACGATAAAGGCTATTTTAGTCTAGATAAATTGACAACTGGGACTTATCAACTCCAAGTAATATTATTGGGTCATAAGGATTATTTTATAGAAATAACACTTCGTAGTAATCAGACTATTTACATTGCTTTAGAGGAAGAATTGAGTACCTTGTCTGAGGTTGTTCTTCATAGCAAAACTCATCAAAGAGAAGCTAAAGAAACGGCAATAGTTTCTGAAGAAATCAATGAAACTTTTCTCGAGGAAAACAGAGAAAATAGTTTAATGCAGACCTTAAATAAAATCGCTGGAGTTAGTTCAATTACAATTGGTTCGGGGCAATCTAAACCAGTAATTAGGGGACTAGGTTTTAACAGGGTAGCTGTTATTCAAAAAGGCATTAAACATGAAGCCCAACAATGGGGATCAGATCATGGACTTGAAATTGATCAATATGGCATTGATGAAATTCAAATTATAAAAGGCCCTGCGTCTTTAATGTATGGTTCTGATGCTATTGCTGGCGTGGTAAATATTAGGCAAGATAAAATTCCAGAAAAAAACACATTTTCTGGAGAAATTAATTTGTTAGCAGAAACCAACAATGATTTATTTGGTACTTCTGTAGGCATGCAATCGAGAAAAAACAAATGGTATTATAATGGGCGTTTAACATATAGAGATTATGCAGATTATAAGGTCCCTACAGATAGCATTAGGTATGACAATAATGTTTTTGAGTTGCATGACAATAATCTAAGAAACACGGCAGGAAAAGAGGCTAATGCTAGTTTTGGATTTGGATATATATCCAATAAATTCAAAACCGAAACCTATATAAGTAATGTGCATGCTAAAACTGGTTTTTTTGCCAATGCGCATGGCTTTGAAGTAAGGCTTTCTGATATTGATTATGATGCATCCAACAGGGATATTGATTTGCCTTATCATAAGTTAAATCACATCAAACTAATTAACAATAGTAGTTTTATTTTTGATAAGCATATCTTAAAATTTGGTTTAGGTTTTCAGAATAATTTAAGAGAAGAATATTCAGAACCAACGCCACATGGTTTTATGCCAAAACCCAGCAGTACTAAAGAACGAAAATTCAATAAAAGCACATATATATTGAATGTTAAAGATGAGTTTGTACTAAATCATCATGATATTGTTATTGGCGCAAATACGGAATATCAAAACAATCGTATTGGAGGATGGGGATTCTTAATTCCGGAGTATAAACGGTTTACCTCAGGAATATTTGTTTATGATAAATATATGGTCAAAGAGAATTTGTTTTTACAAGCCGGTTTGAGATATGATTTTGGCGTTGTAGATACTGTATCTTATTTCGATTGGTTTCAATCTGAAGTAAATAATGAAAATGGAACAACTTCTTCTCTATTCATACAAAGAGCTAAAGATCAAACATCTTATTTTTATAACACCAGTGCTTCCCTTGGTCTAAGTTATATTAGAGATAAGACATCTTATAAGCTTAATGTGGGAAAGAGTTTTCGTGTACCATTAGCCAACGAACTAGCTTCGAATGGTGTTAATTATCATATGTTTAGATATGAAAAAGGAAATCCAGACTTAGATGCTGAATCTTCATATCAAATTGATGCACAAGTTACTTATGAAGCGAACAGTATAAACGTTTCGGTTACACCTTTTGTCAACTTCTTTGATAATTTTATTTACTTAAACCCAACGTCAAATTATTACGAGACGCTTCAAATTTATGATTATACACAAACGCAAGTTTTCCGTTTTGGTGGAGAAATTAATGTAAATATTCAACCTTGGGAAGCATTGCAAGTTAATGCTTCGATTGAATATGTATATGGGAGACAAACCAGTGGTGTAAAAAAAGGCTTTGCATTACCCTTTTCGCCTCCCCTATCCTCATTTTTAAGTGTTACTTATGCGCTTAAAGATATGGCATGGTTTTTAAAGCCTCAGTTTAAAGCAGATTTTAGACTAACGGCAAAACAAGAAGATATTGTACCTCCAGAAGAATATACATCTGGGTATAATGTGCTTGGGGTTTCATTTATTTCTGAATTTGAAATGTTCAATTCCAAAAATAGATCGCAATTGCGTATAAAAGTGAATAATGTGTTTGATACCAAATATTTTGATCATACCAGTTTCTATCGCTTGATTGATGTTCCTGAAGCTGGGCGAAACTTATCTGTATCCTTAACAATTCCATTCTAATAAAACATGAAAAATATAACTTATGACTATTAGTTTAAAACCAATGATTTTAGTAGTGCTAATGCTGTGCTTTATTACAACATCATGCAGTAGTGATGATGACAACACAGACACTACAAAACCAACAATAACAATAAATTATGATGGTGGTTTCCCTCAGGCTTGCGAAGCATTAGAAAGAGGACAAACCTATACATTCAAAGCTCAGGTAGCAGACAATGTTGCTTTGGCATCATATAGCCTAGACATTCATCATAACTTTGACCATCATACCCATGACGATCAGATAGGTGACTGTGAATTTCATGACGATAAAACTCCCATAAATCCTTTTTTGGTATTAGAGAATTATAGTATCTCTGGAGAGCAACAATCCTATGAAATTGCATTAGAAATTAGTATCCCAAATGATGTTGATACAGGGGATTATCACTGTGAATATTCTGTTATAGATAAAACAGGATGGCGAAGTCAAACAAGTATTGACATAACAATTATAGAATAATTAAAATATAAAATATTTAAAAATATAAAATGAAAAATTTAGCAAACCTTAGACATAACCTAGCATGCATTATGCTATTCATTTTTGGACTCACTATAAACTCTTGTACTAGCGACGATGAGGATAATAATGTATTAAGTGCTCCAGTAATTAATACAGAAGATATAGAAATAGGTCATGACAATTCACATTCTGCAACTCCAGGAACCGAACTTCATCTCGATGTAGAAATAGAAGCTGAAGGCAAAATAAGTACAATAGCAATAGAGCTTCACAAAGAAGATGGTTATGGTGAAGAGTATGAGTATGAATGGACCGAATTTGAAGGTCTACTTAACTTAGATTTCCATGAACACTATGAAATTCCTGCTTCAGCAACAATTGGAGAATATCATTTTCATTTCGTTGTAACAGATATGGAAGGAAGTCAAACGTCTTATGAAGCTGATTTCAATTTGGTTAATGGTCCTGTAATTGTTGCTACAGTAATTGGAGAAAACAATAGTCATACAGGTACTCCGGGAGAAGAATTGCATATGGACGTTGAAATAGAAGCTCAAGGAGGAATAAGTACAATAGAAATAGAGCTACACAAGGAAGATGGTTCTGATGAAGAATATGAGTATGAGTGGACTTATAGTGGAGAAACAGCTTTAGACTTCCATGAACATTATGAAATTCCTGCCAATGCGTCAACAGGAGAATACCATTTCCATTTTGTTGTTACAGACCTCTTAGGTAACCAAACGAGTTACGATGCAGAATTTGAAATTGAAAATTAATATTAATTTAAAACACTAATTATACTTTGCAAAAAGAGCGCCTTTACAAAAAACTAATTATACTGTTGTAGAGCATATATCGTATGGAAATGACTTAAAAACTTTAGAAAACTTACAGTTTTAATTTGACATGAGTTGGGTTATACCAAATCGTATGTCATGACCAAACTTTAAAGTACTTTCCATACGGTTACAAAAAAACCCCTAATAATTAATAGCAGTTAAAGGCGTTCTTTTTATTTAGAATTAACTTCAATAATTTGTTCCTTTTGTCCAGTAAAAACATAACTATACAGCCACATTAGTGTAAATGTTGGTATAACATCTAATCCTGGCATAGCTTCTTCAATAAAGACAATAGCTCCTGCAATTTTACCTGTGTTACCCTTATACATTTTTAGCATTAACCACGCCGATATTGGCGCCCATATCACATCAATCAATTCTCCCAATCCTGGTAATAAAAAGCTTGTATATCCAAAGGCATCAAAAACTAAACTCAAGGCTAGTTTTTTATATTTGTTCATCGTTTTAAAATTCATAGTGTATTGTTTTATAGAAACATAACAAAAAACATACCAACTTTATACGACACTATTTTTAGGATTTTGTGGCAGCACTTAAAAGTGATTTTAGAATGTATAGAGTAGTCTAACCTGCGTTATATTTAGATAATATCAGGGATTTTTATATGAAAACGGAACGCATATCATGTGGGCTGTGTACAACATTTTTTTCTTCCAACGTTCTATTACCTCATTTCAAATTGATTGGCTTAAATAAGTAAACACAATATTTTCAATACATTTGAGATATAAATCTAAAGCTTACCCTGTAGACGTAACAAATATCTATGCGACGCATGTCATTTCTTCATAATACGTTATCCTACCAGTTATATAAACAAGGATTTTTAGCAGCACATTGTTTTATGAGGTTTCAAACCCGAAGACATCAGGTAAATAGCGTGATACCTATCATGCCAACATTAAATGAGATATTTTAACCTTTAGTTATGATAGTTTTATAAATCAAACATTAATTTTATAAAAACTGTAACATTTAAAAAAAATAACGTCTTTATAACAGACAATCGCATCATCAATCAAAAATTATAAGTATTTCAAATAATGAAACGACTACTTTTTAACATCCTATTTTTTCTTAGCATTCTATCATCTATCGGACAAACTAAAAAAGCTTTACATATTAAGAGAACTCAAATTGCTCCAAAAATTGATGGTATTCTGAATGATGAAGCATGGAAAAATGCCGAAGTTGCAACAGATTTTGTACAATTTAAACCAGAACCTGGGCTTAAAATTCCTAAAAACAAAAGTACGAGTGTAAAAATGACTTACGATGACAATGCACTTTATGTTTCTGCATATTTAAAGGATAACCCAGAACATATTCAAAAACAACTAACCAGCAGGGATGAATTTGGTACTTCCGATTTTTTTATTCTTGTACTTAATCCTAATAACGATGGACAAAATGATGTTGAATTTTTTGTATTCGCTTCAGGAACACAAGGAGATGCTGTTTCTAACCCTTCTAATGGCGAAGATTTTGGTTGGAGTGCCGTTTGGGATAGTGCTGTGAAAATTGTAGATGATGGTTGGATTGTAGAAATTAAAATTCCTTATCGTGCTTTACGATTTTCAATAGACGTTGAAACTTGGGGCGTTAATTTTCATAGAGTTTTTATTTCGGACAACAACCACTATACCTGGAATCCAATTGATATCACCAAAGGCTATATAGGCTTATATCACGGCGAATTAAAAGGCATCACTAACATAGCGCCACCAGTTAGATTAAATCTCTACCCTTTTGGAACAACGGTCTTTAACACTGAAGAACGACCCAATTTTAAAATGGGTTTAGATATAAAGTATGGTATTACTGAAAACTTAACCTTGGACGCCACTTTAATTCCAGATTTTAGTCAAGCATCTTTTGATGATGTTAGATTAAATCTTGGTCCATTTGAACAAACTTTTGGAGAACAACGGCAATTTTTCAAAGAAGGTGTAGATTTGTTTAGCAAAGGTAATTTATTCTTTTCTCGACGTGTTGGTGGTGCCCCCTCTTATACCCCAGATTTAGATGATAATGAAGAGACAGTTGACTATCCCGACGAAGTAAAAGTTTTAAATGCTATAAAATTATCTGGACGAACAAAAAAAGGCTTTGGTATTGGTGTATTTAATGCTATTACTGAAAAAACAGAAACAACCATTCAGAATACCGAAACTAATGAAAAGAGAAGTGAAGTTGTAGAACCTTTTACAAATTACAATATTCTCGTTGTAGACCAGCAATTTAATGGTAATTCCTCTGTGAGTGTATTGAACACAAATGTGATAAGAGAAGGACATTATAGAGATGGCAATGTTACTGCCGTGTTAAGCGATTATTTCAACAAAAGAAACACGTACAACATTAGAAGTGATATAAAAATGAGTAATGTTAATGGCATAGATAAAAATGATGCCATTAATACAGGCCTTAGTGGTTTTTTACAAGCTGGAAAATCTCATGGAAAATTTAGATACAGTGGAGATATTAGTCTTTCTGATGACAACTATGATATTAATGATTTGGGGTTAAATTTTAGGAATAATTTTCTAAACGTTGGCGCAGATTTTAATTATAGAATTTTTAAGCCTACAAAACGTTTAAACAATTTTTACATCAATATGTATGTCAATCATGAAAGACTCTACAAACCTAATACCGTGACAGGAACAAATTTTGGATTGTCTTTGGATAGTCAAACCAAAAAATTACACTGGTTTACACTTAATTTAAGGATGGCGGCAGGGCAACAATATGATTATTTTGAGCCTAGAGATTTTGAAAATAAACTCTATTTTGTTTTTAAAAACATTGGAAGTATAAATGGTGCAATAAATACCAATTCAAACAAACGTCTTTCGCTAAGACTAGGTTCAGGTACTTGGCACGCCTTTGATAAATCCCGTGACCTTTTTGGATACTATATTCGTGTTTCTCCTAATTTTAGAGTTAATGACAAACTAACAACCAACGTCCAATTTAATTACACCAATAACAAAGGTAGCCGAGGATATGCCAATGAATCTAACACGATTGAAAATGAAATTATTTTTGGAGAGCGCGATATAGAAACTATTGTACTGCGTTTTTCTGGCAGTTATACTTTCAATCCTTTTCATAATATAAATTTGGTATTTAGAAATTATTGGACAACCGTAACTTATGATAGAAACCCTTATTTTTTACAAGAAGACGGCAGTCTAATACTACAACCTGAAACTTTTGAAGACCTTGGTTTAGACACTTCTAATGTTAACTTTAGCACATGGAATTTTGATTTAAACTACACTTGGCAAGTAGCGCCAGGAAGTTTTTTAACCGCTTTGTACAGAAATCAATTGTCACATTCTGATACAGCCTCTGGAAGAGGATTTAATAACAGTATGGATACTTTGTTTGACCAAAATTTTAATCATACAGTATCTTTAAGACTTCAATATTTTCTTGATTTTAATAGCGTTAAAACGATTTTTAAACCAAAACATCAACCTAAACAATCTACTCAGCTTAGCCCCCTATTTCATAATAGCGAAGCGACAAAACCTTATATGTTTGGAAAACCATGAGGTTAATCTCAGATTAAAATAGTATTTTCGGCGTCTATATGATTACAGCAAAAAACATTCATAAATATTTTGAAAATTTACATGTTTTAAAGGGGGTAAATCTTCAAATTAGCAAAGGCGAAATTGTATCCATTGTTGGTGCTTCGGGGGCAGGAAAAACTACGCTTTTACAAATTTTAGGAACTCTAGAAAAAAGTTCTAAACAAAAGGCATCAGAGCTTAAAATTGACAATACCATTGTTAGTGATTTGACAGACAAGCAACTGGCTAAATTTAGAAATGAAAATATTGGATTTATATTTCAGTTTCATCAATTATTACCTGAATTTACAGCATTAGAGAACGTTTGTATTCCAGCGTTTATAAAAGGCGCCACAAAACAAGAGACCGAAAAAAAAGCTAAAGAATTATTAGACTTTTTAGGACTATCTGAACGCTATAATCACAAACCCAACGCACTTTCTGGCGGAGAACAACAACGTGTTGCTGTTGCAAGAGCTCTGATAAATAGCCCTAAGCTTATTTTTGCAGACGAGCCATCGGGAAATTTAGACAGTACTTCTGCAGAACAGCTTCATAATTTATTTTTTCAATTGCGAGACCAATTTGACCAAACCTTTGTTATTGTAACTCATAATGAAATCTTGGCTAATATGGCGGATAGAAAATTAGTAATGAGAGATGGTCAAATTATTTCGGTAGAAAATTAACCTTGGTAAAAATGTACACCTTTAAACCTAAAGTCCATATATAGCTATTAATGGTATACCATTTTCCGTTTAAAAGTACCGTTAAAGAAAAAGATGATTTTTTATTTATAACAATAATAAAATCAAAGCATTACCGCAGATAAGTCTTCTTTTATACTCAAAAAGAAAAGGGCGTTGTACTCAAGTAATTTTAGATGTAAAATAGTATTTTTCTAAGGCTAAAACGCCCCAACTTTAACCCAAAAAGTTTCTATTTAAATATCATAATTTTTCAAAATCGCAACACATTGCAATGACATAAATGGGTTTCTTAATATTAGTTCACTTTTTTACCAGAAAGTACCCGTCCTGATTGATGTAGGTTGAGCTGGTGGACTTTTCCATTTTTATCTCTACTAAATACTAATTCTGCAGCTACTACCTTTAAAAAGAACTTATCCTTAGATTCAGCAAAAATTTCATTGGCACCTTGTCCTGTAGCTTGCGCAAATATTTTACCATCCTTCACACTTATTTCTATAGCAAACTCAGGAGCTAATTGATATTTACCAATGTATTCTTTAAGCTCATTTTTACTTAGTGTCATTTCTTTTTTCGCTGTTGGAAGTGCTTTATCAATCTCTTTTCCTATCATCTCCTCTCCTGTCTTAAAAACAGCTTGTTTCTTTCCATTAACTAACGAAAAGTTATATTCAATACTTCCCTCTTCAAAAATGAATCGTGTTGGAGACAATGGAAAAATTTCAAATTGTGTACTATTCTCTCTCTGACTAAATATTTTTCCATTCTCTACTGTTATAAAACGAACAGCTCCATCTGAGAATTCATAAGCTCCTGTCCATTTTTTTAGTTCAGCATCACTTAAAGTGATTGCATCTTTCACATCAGGAAATGGTTTTCCTATAGCTATGGCAGCTATTTTTGTTGCATATCTTCCAGGACTATTACAATCGCAATTCGTTAAAATAGATACAAATACATCTTCTTTAGGTAAATAGATACCTTGAGTTGTATATCCAAATATTCCTCCTCCATGGCTAATAATCTTAGAACCTTGAATCTTACCGGATTGTAATCCATAACCATAGCCAATAGGCTCTCGATTATTTAATAATGAACCATTAATTGCCTTCTCGTAAGTAGCTTTAGAAATTAATTGATTTGTATTTAAAGCCTTTTGCCATTTTAACAAATCATCTACATTAGACATCAAAGAACCTGCAGCATAAGGCAATGTCATACTTAAATAATCTGCATTCACATAACCATCTCTATCTTGGTAACCATAAGCTCTATTCTTTATTAATCTCTGATGACTTCCATAATAAGAATTGGTCATACCCAGTTTATCAAAAAAGTTTTGCTGTACAAAATCTTCATAAGAAACTCCTGTTACCAGCTCTATGATATGCCCAAGAATGATGTATCCAGAATTGTTATAGCGATATTGCTCTCCTGGATCAAAATCCATAGGTTCGTTTTTAAATACATCAATAAGTTCTACTGGAGTCATATCTAACCTCGCTTTCTCTCTAAAGCTCTTCATTCCTGTATAACTCTTTATTCCAGAAGTATGGTTCAATAAATGATGTATAGTTATAGTTTTACCAAGTGTAGGGTAATCTGGAATAAATTTAGTAATGTCATCTTCAATCTTTAATTTTCCTTGTTCTTCTAGCATTAAAATAGCTATTGCAGTAAACTGTTTTGTAATAGAACCAATTTCAAAAACGTGTTCTGGTTGCATTTTTACATCCAATTCTATATTGGCATAACCAAATCCTTTTCTATAAATAACTTCTCCGTTTTTATAGATTAGCGCTGTAGCTCCAGGACCATTATGATTGTATTGCGCGTTTAAAATAGCATCCACTTGTTGTTCTATACTTTGGGCTGTTGTATTTAAACTTAGTAAAAGACAGCTAACAAATAATACTGCTTGTAGCAATGTTGATTTAATTTTCATATGTATGTTTATGGAGTGATAATAACATATCTGACGCTAAAAATAGCTATAGGTTACAATAAAACCTATAAAAATCCAACAAGATATCTTATCGACTTATTTAGTTATATAAAATGTTATACCTAATTTTGTAGTATGCAAGACACATTAAGCAAAACAGAGCTCAAAGACTTCTTAGACACTAAGGTTATTGAGTACAATACTCTAAAGTTTATTGAAAGTGATCCAATCCAAATTCCGCATCAATTTTCAAAAAAAGAAGACATTGAAATTTCTGGATTTTTAACTGCAACTATTGCTTGGGGCAATCGTAAAAGCATTATTAAAAATGCGAAGCATCTTATGCATTTATTGGATGATGCGCCCTATGATTTTATTAGAAATCATAAAACATCTGACCTAGAATCCTTATTGCCATTTGTACATCGCACTTTTAATGGTAATGATTGTGGGCAATTTATAAAAAGCCTCAAACATATTTATAAAAATCACAATGGCTTAGAAGGAATTTTTGCTAAATATCAAGAAGATGATAGTTTGCAACTTGCGATTCATAAATTGAAATTGCATTTCTTTGAAATTGAGCATTTGCAACGCAGTCAAAAACATATAAGTGACCCTTTAAAAAAATCAGCTGCTAAGCGTATCAATATGTTTTTAAGGTGGATGGTACGCAATGACAAATCTAATGTTGATTTTGGAATTTGGAAACAGATCCTTCCTAAAAAACTATCCTGTCCTTTGGATGTACACTCTGGTAATGTAGCAAGAAAATTAGGTTTGCTTACACGAAAGCAAAATGATGCCAAAGCACTTTTTGAATTAGATACAAATTTACGTCTACTTGACCCTAATGACCCTGTAAAGTACGATTTTGCATTATTTGGGCTTGGCGTTTTTGAAGGCTTTTAAAGCGAATAAAATATAGAAATACAGCCCCCTATAGCCATCCATATTTACCTCAAAACATTGGATTGATTCGTTTTAAGACTATGTTGTTTTAAGGTCACACGTTTTGTCAAAAAACGCATCTAAGCCGTTTTCAAAATGAAAATTAAACTGTAATTTCAATACTCTTATTCTGTTTATATTCTATGCAAAACTTTTCAAACCAGAGTAAAACTTTTCGAGTTTTAGACATATAAACCTATGACAAAGCACACGTTAACCAATACCTAGTAAAATTATCAATTCAAAATTGCATAAAAAGCACTTCAGACCCTAAAAATTTTATATTTTAGTAACTGAAATTGAACAACGTAGAAATGTACTATTTATCGTATTTATTTGATTATCTAGGATAAATCTTTCAATTTTACTTCAAATTATCCTATAAATGAATAAGAGGATTTGGTTATCGCCTCCTGATATAACTGGGCTAGAATTAAAATATATCAATGATGCCTTTGCATCAAATTGGATAGCTCCAGTAGGCCCAAACATCAATACCTTTGAAACGGATATAGAAACCTATATTGGCAAACCATCAAATGTCGTTGCCTTAAATTCTGGTACAGCTGCCATTCATTTAGCCTTAGATTTGTTGGGCATTGGTAAGGGCGACGAGATACTCTGTCAAAGTAAAACCTTTATAGCCTCTGTAAATCCTGTTATTTATAAAGGTGCTATTCCTATTTTTATAGATAGCGAAGAACTAACTTGGAACATGTGTCCAGACCTATTGGAAAAAGCAATTCAAAATCGAATTGAGGTTACCGAAAAAAAACCAAAGGCTATTATTGTTGTAGATTTATATGGTATGCCTTATCAAGTTGATAAAATTCATAATATTGCAAACCACTATGGCATTCCGATTATAGAAGATAGTGCAGAAGCTTTTGGGAGCAGATACAACGATAAATACTGTGGTACTTTTGGAGAATTTTCTATATTTTCTTTTAACGGTAATAAAATCATCACTACTTCTGGAGGCGGTGCATTAATAACACGAAGCAAGCAGCAAAAGGAACGCGCCATTTTCTTAGCCACTCAAGCCAATGATACTACTCGTGATTATAATCATTCAACCATTGGCTATAATTATAGAATGTCTAATATTCTTGCTGGCATTGGCAGAGGTCAAATACGTTCTATAACTACTAAAATTGAGAAAAGAAGAGCCAATTTCGATTTTTATTATCAACATCTTCACGGCATTCCTCAAATTCAATTTCAACCCGAAAACGATAATAATTATTCTAATAGATGGCTGACTTGTATAACCTTAAATTCTAAAAAAAACAGAGACCGCATTATCCAATTATTAAATGATGATAATATAGAAACAAAACTGTCATGGAAACCTATGCATATGCAACCTGTTTTTAAAGATCATATATCTTTTACTAATGGAATTTCTGAAGATATTTACAAGAAAAGTCTATGTTTACCGAGTGGGTCTTCTCTAACCCAAGAAGACTTAATCCGTATTGTTTCTATTATAAAAACCTACTTTACTGATAATGATGCTAACTAATGTTTTAAATAAAACTTCACGACACTATAGCTCCAAGTGGCCTATCTTATTTCTTGATGTGTGTATTGTTCTATTTACTTTCTTTTTGATATCCCTTATTCAAAACAGCTTCAATACTGAATTTGAATTGAGCAGATTATTAACACAACTCCCATTAGTTGCTCTTTTTGCAACTGTAAGTTTTGCTTTGGTTGGCTCACATAAAGTTGTGCCGCGTTACAAAGGCTATAATGCTATTTTAAGTATTGTTATAAGTGTAAACATTTTAGCTCTGATGTTACTTTTAACGACATTTGTGAGTAAAAATTATGACGTTATTCCAAACCTTAATATTTCGGGATTAGTTGCTTTCATCCATCTTCTACTAAATAGCTTTGCGCTCTTAGGGTTTAGGTTTTTATTACAGTCAATGTATAAAACAACAATGGTTAACGAGGCCAACGAAAATCCGCTAATAACCTCCTTAATATATGGTGCTGGGGGCTCTGGAATGCTAACAAGCAATATACTTGCGGAAGACTCTAAAATCAATCATAAGATTATTGGGTTTATAAATGATAACTCAAAAAAGAATAACACAGAAATCAATCGATTTAATATCTATAACTTTGAGCAAATTACCCCAGAATTTGTAAACACTCATAACATTGACCAGGTAATTATCGCTTTACAAGACATAGAACCCATGGAACTTTTAAATATTTCTACAAAACTATTTGATTGTAATCTTAAGGTGAAAATTGTGCCTCCAATACATAAGTGGGTTGACGGTAATCTAAGTTACAATCAAATTAAAACGGTTGCTATTGAAGATGTCGTAGGTAGAAAACAGATTGAAATTAAAAACCCAATACTTGAAGAAGAATATGAAAATGAAATCATTCTTATTACAGGAGCTGCGGGTTCAGTTGGTAGTGAGATTGCTCGAAAATTAGCCACATTCCAATACAAACATCTTGTCTTGTTGGATATTGCAGAATCCCCTTTGTACGATTTGCAACAAGAATTTAAACATCTAGGCATTAGAAATGTTAAAGCGATAATTGGTGATGTACGAGATAAAGACCGCATGGACAAGATTTTTGATGAGATAAAACCAAAAATAGTCTTTCATGCTGCCGCCTATAAACATGTTCCGCTTATGGAGAACAATCCCTATGAAGCGGTTAGAGTTAATGTTTTGGGAACAAAAATTTTAGCTAACAACGCTGTAAAGTATGGCATTAAAAAATTTGTATTAATCTCTACCGATAAAGCTGTCAACCCTACAAATGTTATGGGCGCTACAAAGCGAATAGCCGAGTTGTATGTGCGCTGCCTCAAGGGTAAAGGTAAAACCAAATTTATCACAACTCGCTTTGGAAATGTATTGGGTTCTAATGGCTCTGTGATTCCATTATTTAAATCGCAAATTGAAAAGGGAGGACCATTAACGGTAACACATCGCGATATAACGAGGTACTTTATGACTATTTCTGAAGCTTGCCAGCTGGTATTAGAAGCTGCTGCAATGGGTAATGGTGGAGAGATCTTTGTATTTGATATGGGAAAATCTGTTAAAATTTTTGATTTAGCAAAACAAATGATTGGCTTATCTGGCTTACGCTACCCAGAAGATATTGGAATTAAAATTACAGGATTGCGACCAGGAGAGAAAATATCTGAAGAACTATTAGGCGATGGCGAAAATGCAAAACATACAAATTATGATAAAATTATGATTGTCAAATCCAAGCCATTTAATAGTAAAAATATAGAACAAAATATAAATGTTTTATGTGCTGTAACCCCTAATACACAAATTCTGGAAACTGTATCTTTAATAAAAGCTATCCTACCAGAATACATTTCTAACAACTCTAAATTTGAAGTTCTAGATACTGATAAAAAATAATTAGCATAGAGGTTACTTGTTGTCAGAAATCGTAATATAAAATTTAAGAACGTATTATATGAAATGGAACAGATTTAAGGTATATACAAACTCTTTTGGGGCATAGTAGTACAAAAACAACAGGAATATATACTCAGGTGGCTATAAATAATTTTAAGCTAATCAGAAATCCACTATATTTGTAAGTAAAAATACATGGACATATAGGACATATGTCCTATATATCCATGTTATAAGCAATGAAAAAAACACTCAAAATAGCAGCAATACTCGGTGTATTGTTGATTGGATTGTATTTTGTGTTCAAGAAAGTAAATCTGAACCCATCCCATTCTGTTGGTGAAGTAATTGATAGCTTAAACAACGTTGAGGTTTATTATAATGGTGTCGTAAGAAATATTGAAGGAAGAAATGTAATAGATGGCTATAATATAGGTATGAAGTATCAGTGTGTTGAATTTGTAAAACGCTATTATTTTGAACAATACAATCACAAAATGCCTGACACATACGGTAATGCAAAAGATTTCTTTATCGATCAACTCGAAGATGGGAAATTAAATAAACAAAGAGATTTGTATCAATACTCAAACCCAAGCTATTCAGAACCTAAAGTGGGTGATTTAATCGTTATGAGCGCTACAACTTTCAACAAGTATGGACATGTTGCTATTGTGTCTAAAGTTGATAAAAATAACATAGAAATAATTCAACAAAATCCTAGTCCCTTCTCAAACTCTAGAGAAACCTTTCCGTTAGAAAATCAGAATGGAAAATGGAATATTATGAATAATCGAATAGACGGTTCCGCTACTAAATAGCAGCGGAGTGGGCCTCTCACACCAACAAGCGTAAGGGTCTCGTACTTGGCGGTTCAATAATGACACTTACGAAGTATAATATTCGACTAAACTTATAAAACCCTCATTTTTAATCGTTTTATACGTATCTTTGTTTTTAGAATTGGACTTTGAGCAACTGCCCATCCACCCATTCTTGTTCGACTCCAAGCATAGGCTGTTCCTTCTTCAGCCCCTAAACGTATTAAGTTTTTACGTTTGCGTTCAGGCTTCTTCCAATGGTGCCATATGCAATAGCGTAAACGATTTCTTAGCTATTCTTCCAACTTTTTGAGTTTTCTGCTAATGGATGCTAGTTTAAAGTAATTTATCCAACCTCGTATCAACCTGTTTATTCGTTGCACTCGCTGGTCAAAACTCAGTGGGATTGTCTTCTTGGTTAGATATTTAAGTTTTGACTTAAATACTTTCCAATTTCCTTGTTTAACCACGAGTTGATAGTTTATTCCTTATAAAAGGATTTTGGACGTCATAAAGATGTGCTTACTCATCCAACCTTATAGCCTCATATTGAGTTCCTGCAAGTAGGAACCAATCACGAAGTCTGACTTGCTTTAGTGTGTAGGTCACCCTAAACCACCTTGCCAATTGCTTCACTTAGGGATATTACGCCCTCGTGTTCGAGACTTAAACCCTATAGGATATTATTCTAAAAAGAACTATATTTACCACTCGAGGCACACACGAAATATAAACGTAATAACGGTTTAGTGCTTCAACATAAGTTTTGTATCTTTATCAAAGTGTAGTAATAACTTGAAGTTATTGAAGTTTTTATTTCCGCTACTGCGCTTATACAAATCGTTGTAACCAATTCCTCCTATTTCCAAAAAATTAATTACTTCTTGGAAACGTTTTACGGAGAAAATTGAATAAATTTGCTACAGTGAACAAAGCGTGAACCCCCCTATGTTTACTGAACTTTAAAAAAACGTTACTCAGAATTTGACTTAAAAAATAAATAGACCCAAATAGTGAAGATAAATGTAGAGAGCTTAGAATTAAAAAAACTCAAGAGGAATGACTTGAGAACATTGGTTGATTGGTCAAAAAGAGAAGGATGGAATCCCGGAGAAAATGATTTTGATGTATTTTGGAAAACCGACCCACACGGATTTTATGGATTTTACTTAGAAGATAAGTTAATTGCCGGGGGTGCAATAGTTTCTTACAACCAAGAGTTCGGATTTATGGGATTGTTTATTGTTCACCCTAGTTTCCGAGCACAAGGAGTAGGAAAAAAATTGTGGTATTTAAGAAGAGATCTTTTAATTAGAAGACTTAATAACGATGCAACTATTGGAATGGACGGTGTAGTTGAAATGCAATCTTTTTATGAAAAAGGTGGTTTTAATATAGCCTTTAGAGATGAAAGATATGAGTGTATTGGTCAAAAGACACCCATTAGCGATGCCATATCCATTATTGAAACAGAAGATTTTGAAAAATTAGTTGATTATGATTTAGAATGTTTTGGTTATGAAAGAAGAGAATTTTTGAAGAACTGGTTCGTTATTCCTAATAGCAAATCATTTAAATTTTCAGAAAAAAATGAGCTTAAAGGTTATGCGGTCATTCGAAAAGTTAATTCAGGATTTAAGATAGGTCCCCTATTTGCAGATAATGATGAAATTGCTGAAGAGCTATATAAAGCTTGTTTAAACTCTGTTGTTGGAAAAACTGTGTATCTTGATATTCCAGTAATTAATAAAGGTGCAGTTGGATTAGTGAAAAAATATGGAGCCAAGTATATCTTTGAATGTGCTAGAATGTACTATGGAGATTTTCCGAAAATGAACATTGATAAAGTTTTTGGAATAACAACATTCGAATTAGGATAAATCTGGTTATAGCAGCATGTAATAATTAATAGTGGTTTATACCCTCTGGATCTGCTGCTTCGGTTATTCTTTACAAGAGGATTTTGGACATAATAAAGTTGTGCTTACTCATACAACCTTATAGCCTCATATCCAATTCCTGTAGCTAGGAACCAATCACGCAGTATGGCTTAATAGGTCACCCTAAACTACCTTGCTACTTGCTTCACTTAGGGATGTTATGCCCTCGTGTTCAGGACTTAAACCTTATGGGATATTATTCTAAAAAGAACTATATTTACCATTCGAGGCACACGCACCACCTAAACTGCATTAAAACGCAGTTTAGTCAAACCGTTGTACAACATTTGAACAATGAACAAAATTTTAACCTACATATTAATATTTCTGACTTTCAGCTGTATTGAGAAAAAAAAAGAATCTAAATCTGATATTAGGGTTGAGAATAAAGAAATAATCTCAATAGAGACCGATTCAACTGAATTGAAAGCTGAACCGATTGTTGAAACTAAAAAATCTGATTCTCTATTTATCAACCCAAATGACTTCAAATACTCAAACCTTAATGAATTTGATTTAAGAAGTTGGTATTATGGAAAAATTGTAGATAGTCTTAAATCGTTCTCATCAAAAGAAAAGTTAGTTGAATATTTTCAAGACGATAGACTCAAAGGAGATAATATTTATCCTGTGAATCATCAATACTTTTCAATCCAAAAAAATGTAAAATCTGAAAAAATAATTACAATTATAGAAGGAGATGAAAGTTGTTGCCACGATTTACATTATTTAATTTACAACTCTGAAAATAAATTGTTGAGCGATAATATCGTTGCAGGAACTGGTGGAGATGGAATGTGGGGTTATGACCAATATGGAAAATTTGTAAACGACTCAACTTACATCTTGACCCGAATTGATATGGAAGAAATTGAATTAGAAAATGGCGGAACTGAAACTCAAATAGATTCTGTAATTACAAATTATAGGTTTTATAAAAACAAACCATTTGAAAAATTGACTGAACAAAAATTTAAAAAAGTAGAAAAACATTAAAAAACGTTGCTCAACAAAACCTAAACTGCATTAAAACGCATTTTACACTAACCGTTAGCCTTAATTAGAGAAAAACCAGAAATGATATTCAATAATAGAAAAAGAAAACAAGCGGTAAAAGACTTTTTTGATTATGTAGAATCTGAATTATTAACTAATGAAGAAGATTCAGATGTCATTGATGGAATAAAAAAGCAGCTTAAAAGCGGACTTGAACTAATAGAAAATAATGAATGGGGAATTGCTTTTGAAAACCTTTCATCAGAATTAGTTGAGAATTACATTATAGTTGACAGAAAAGGAAATGACTTAGTTAAAAAAGTAATTAAACTCTGTAAACTAAATAAAAAATGGGAATTTGATTTAAGGAGAATAAATTCTCTTGGCTACAAAATGGGAAGTTGGAAACTAACTGACTCTGAAAAGTTAGCTAAAGAAAATAAATACACGTTTTACAAACCAAGCAGAGAGATATTAAGAAATCTTAAGGTGGGTAATATTGTGAAACTCACGTTTGAATTTGAATCTTCTAATTCTGAACATCCAGGAGGAGAAAGAATGTGGGTCGAAATTACAGAAATTAATAATGAAAAATTTAAAGGAACTTTAGATAATCATCCATTTTACCTTCACGAATTATATGCAGGAGACGAAATAGAATTCGAGTATAAACATGTCATTGATCATGATTTAGGATTATCCGAGCCCAATTTGGTAGACAAATATTATGATAGATGCTTTGCTACAAATAAAGTATTGTATGAAAATGCACCTATAAATTATATCTATAGAGAAGAGCCAATAGAAAAGGATAAAGATAGGGATTATATAGATACTGGTTGGAGAGTATTGTCAGGTGATGAGTCCGATGAATATATGGAAGATGAAGACAATATTAGTTTAGTTTCAATTGGTTCAGTTTTATCAAGAGATGATTCTTTTATTGACTTACTCGATTCTGAAATTGGAACAAGTTTTGAGCGAAATGAAAATGGAATATTTGAACAAATTAATGAATAATAACTAAGGCTAACAAAACCTAAACTGCATTAAAACGCAGCTTAGCCAAAACGTTGTAAAACATAAAAAAAACGAATGAATATATTTAAAACCTTACTGATTTTAATTTTTTTGACCAACACAATTTATGGACAGGATATAAAAATGACAACTGAATATTCCTCTGAAAATCAAGATGTGTCTGATATGCTAAATTTTGAGAGTATTGACTTTTGGAAAATAAAATTTATAGGAAAAGACATTACCGATAAAAACTATATCCTTGTAGCAAAAGAAATGTGGGATGGAAAAATAAAAAGTACTGATACCATTATAAATTCTTCAAAACACCCAAAAAACTCTGAAGTAAAATCCGATACTCTTAAATTAAAAGTAATGGCAAAAAGAACAGACGAACCTGTTTTGACCCCTATAAAACAATATTCTCTTCACTAATGTCCCATTAGAACGCTTTATTCGCTATGAACTCGCAAACCGTGGTTACGATAAAGATTTCAAATGGGTAGGTTTTGAAGAAGCTGAAAGTATTTGGCTTTAGAGATTAAAATTTTGAATTAAGGTTTCGCCAAAACTTCGTTTTAGCTTAAAAATAAATAACTTTATATTTTAAATACTCGGATTTTTATTCGAGTGTTTTTCTTTGGCAAATTTATTTTTCATACATTAGTTTTTTTAACATCAATTTATGACTTATGATAAATAGCATTATACAAAATATTGAGGTTGTATTTAGTAAAAAAATAGAAACATCTAGTTTTGCATCTAAACGTTATTCAAAAAAACCACGTCCACTACTTACAATCTATAGAAATAAAAGCAAATCCAATACCTACACAATTGATATTGCTACATTTATAAAACAAGATTTAGATGATGTAAAAGAGCCAAAATCTGGATTCGAGACATTAATTGAAAATAAAATTCTATTAACATTTAATAAAGATAATCCACTTGTAGATGTTAAGCCTAATAATCCTATAAGGGATAAGTTTATTTCAATTCCGAACTGTATAAAATTTACTGTTGAATATTATTCTAAAGCTTCTGATTTCGATTTTTATTATTTTCAAATTGACCTCACATTGGAAGAAAAAACATTTAATAAGTTAGAAGGTGTAGTTATCTATAACCAGAATGACGATCCAGAAACTTCAAGAGGTACTGTAACTACAGTAAGAGATGATGATAATTAAAATAAACTTATGACACAAAGGTTATTTTTTTTTTTTACTCTAGTATTTTCTTGTTCTTTTTCACAGGAAGATAAAGATAACTTTCTTTTACAGGAGGATATAAAAAAATTAAACCAAGAAAGTTTTGTTACTTTTCGCAAAGCATATGTATTCTTCTTTGAAAAACAAAAAGATTCTTCTTTCTTTTATAGTAGTCAAGCTTATAACAGCATTCCTGAAGAATCAGAGATCATTCCCTATTTAGATTATATATATGGAGTTAATGCTATTCATAAAAAGTTCTTTACACTAGCGAAAAAAAAGTTAAAAAATATCCCCAAGAGCTTTAATTACCAATATCTTGTCAACTATAACCTAGGTAATATTGCTTTAAATACCAAACAATATAAAACGGCACTAGATTATTATACTTCCACCTTAAATTCCAATAAGGTTCAGTCAAAAAATCGTTTAAAAAGAATATACCACAACATAGGAGTATGTTATTTACACTTAAAAGATTATAATCTTTCCGGAAAATTTCTTTTGAAAGAATTAGATATTTCTCAAAATGAAAAGGATACTTTAAGTATTATCTATTCAAAATTAGATTTAGCGAATTTGTTTTATGAGCAGTATAAAGATAATATCGCTATTTCTTATTTTAAAGAGGCTTATCAACTTGCAACATTATTTACAGATATTAAAGCAAAACAAGTTACAGCTAAAAATTTGGCTGTTGTAGAAAAAAACAGGAAACGTTATAGAGAAAGTACTAAATATTATGAGGAATATAATAGATGGAAAGATTCTCTGTGGAATAGAGATAAAATATCGCAGCTTTTAGAAAAAGACAAACAAATAGCCCTGCTAACAAAAGATAAAGAAATTGCTGTTCAGAAAGAAGTTGCACTAAAACAGAAAGAACGTATTCAACTGTTCATCATTGTACTCATTAGTATCTTACTTTTTTTAGGGGTTCTTTTTTATCTATATAGAATTAAGATAAAGCAAAATGCTTTAATAAATTCTCAAAAAGATCAGTTAGAACATTTAAATGCTACTAAAAATTATTTGTTTTCGGTGATTTCACACGATTTACGTTCACCTACCAATTCTCTTGTAAAGCAACAAAATAAGTTAATGAATGAAATTACTGAACATGACTTTCTAAATGCAGAGAAAACAACCCTTTCATCTATCAGGCTGGTTACAGGTCTTCAGCATTTATTAAACAATACCTTAAATTGGGCCCTAGAAGAAAGCAATAAACTCATTTTTGATAAAAAAACATGGGCACTCACACCGATTATACAACAAGTACTTATCGATTTTCAAAACCTTGCTGAAATAAAGCAGATTGAAATTCAAACAAATTTGAATGACGAAATAGATATCGTTATTGACAGAGAGTCGTTAAAAATTATTTTAAGAAATATTTTAGACAATGCTATTAAATATACTTCTGAAAAAGGAATCATCAAGATTTCAACTCAATTAATTAACGAAAACACTACCCGTATTGAAGTAAAAGACTCAGGAAAAGGAATATCATTACAAAAATTAATGAAAATCAAACAATTAAGAGAACTGAACATAGAACAAATAAATCGTTCAAAAGGTGTTGGCCTTGGTTTTTTATTATGTACTGCGCTTACCAACAAAAACAATGGTGTTTTTAATATAGATAGTATTCCAGGAGAAGGAACTACTATTAAACTTGATTTCCCACTTCATTGAAAATTAGTATCAAAATGAAAACACTAGAATTACTTTTATTAGAGGATAATAGCGAGGAAGCTAAGGAACTTTCTTCAGTATTACAGAATAATAACTACACAGTTACTATTGCTGAAAATAGTCTAGTGGCACAACAAATCATAGAAAAACAATCTTTTGATATTATTATTCTTGATATTATGATTGATGGAAGACCTGAAGGTATTTCTTTTGCGCATAAACTCAATCAAAACGGCATTGATATTCCTTATTTATTTCTAACGAGTATTAATGATAAAAGTATTTTTGAAAACGCTAAATACACGAAAACCTATAATTATTTACTAAAACCCTATAATGAGCTGGAATTATTATATGCCTTAGAGCTTGCTATTGAGACGCATTACAGACAGCAAAATACGATTAGTAGAAATGATAATAGTGCAGTAATATCTTCTGATTTTATTTTTATCAAAAAGAAGAACAGAGTAGAAAAAGTTCGGCTTGACACTATTTACTACGTAGAAGTAGAAGGTAAATTTTGTTCTATAATTACTATTGACAGTAAATATCTAATAAAACTCTCACTTACCAAGCTAATGACTATATTACCTAATATTCTTTTAAAACAAGTACACCGCAATTTTTTAATTAACATCAATAAAATTAAAGAAATCTATTTTGAAGACAATCTAATCATTTTGGAAAATAAGGATAAAATTCCTTTAAGTAAAACATATAAAGGTGACTTTTTGGATAATGGTATTGTGTTTAAATAAGAACTCTGACTCCCAATCCTTCCTCACATTTCTGTCGCATATCCAAAATTACCGGTTCTGATTACTAAGTTATTAAACATATTCCATTGGCACGCTTACATTGTATAATCTGATCAATGGCATTGGTGTGCTTGTTAGATTTGAGAAGATGGTGATATCAAACCATAACACGGCATTCGATGATTGCGGTGTATGGGTACTCAACCAGAGGTTTACACCATCTGTCCAATTCGTTATCATTTGTGCCAGATTTGTCTCAACATTTCCTGCTCCAGATACATCTACATCCACAAGTGGCTGCATGATGATAGGCAGTTCAATAGCTTTTAAACTCTGGTTCTGACTGTAGGTATATCTGCTCGACATCTGGAAACTTAATGTATCCTGAGAATTCTTTTGCAGTAATACACTAAACAATTCAGTAAGCTGTCCATCAAGTGTACGTTTGACTAGATTGAAGGAACTACCTAACTTAGACATATCCACATTCTCCTGAGTGCTCAATGTTGGTCGCATTGGATCCGTGAACCCTACTTGTCCTGTGGTATATACAAAGTTCTCATTCGATGGTTTGCCTTCCACCAACTCTTTGTTTCGCTTCAATTCAACCGTAGTTTCCGCATCCTGACGCTCCAAGACGTTAAGATCTGGCAGTACAAGTGTTCTGTCTGGTGTTACCTGACCGTCTGCAGCACTGAGTATCGACTCATCTGTCTGACTCTTGTAGTAATAGCAATAGCTACCTTCTGCAAAAGTCGTGTATGTCACAGCATCATATCCTTTGATGGTCACAACAGGTGTTCCTATGCCCTCAGGTGGCGTTCCTATGATCGTTACAATCAAGGCGTCTACTGTATCCACAAATTGATTGCCTTCCTTAATGGTGAAGTTGTATGGATCAGTATTGATACTTACGATATCTCTCTCCATCATTGCGGCTCTAAGCCCAGTACCTTCTGCTGTAGCAATAATGTTCTGCAACATAGTGGTTAATGAGGTTAAAGCAACTGACGCATTGTTAAAGGTATCTTCATCCGTAGTTTCTGTATCAATACCAGCCAGAATCGAATTCAGATCTTTGTCCACATCCGGGAATACTGTTATGAATTCCGCTAGTTGTGCA
>JABSPM010000063.1 GCA_013215095.1 Flavobacteriaceae bacterium
CGCGGCATATTTTTCATCATTTGCATCATTTTTCTTCCGCCACCACCTTGCATCATCTTCATCATTTTGCTCATTTGGTTGAATTGTTTTAGCAATTGATTTACTTCCTGAACTGAAGTCCCAGACCCTTTTCCAATGCGTTTCTTTCTACTCGCATTTAAGATACTTGGCTTGGTTCTTTCTTCAGGAGTCATCGAATGGATGATCGCTTCGATATGCTTGAAAGCGTCATCGTCAATATCAATATCTTTTAACATTTTTCCAGCTCCAGGTATCATCCCCATAAGGTCTTTCATGTTACCCATTTTCTTTACTTGCTGAATTTGCTTTAAAAAATCATCGAATCCAAATTGATTCTTTGCAATTTTCTTTTGTAGTTTTCTTGCTTCTTCCTCATCAAATTGCTCTTGCGCTCTTTCTACTAAAGACACAACGTCTCCCATTCCAAGAATACGATCTGCCATACGAGAAGGATAGAAAACATCAATAGCATCCATCTTTTCTCCTGTGCCAATAAACTTAATTGGTTTTTGAACTACAGACTTGATAGAAATTGCGGCTCCACCTCTAGTATCACCATCTAGCTTAGTTAAGATAACACCATCAAAGTTAAGCACATCATTAAAGGCTTTGGCTGTATTTACCGCATCCTGTCCTGTCATAGAGTCCACAACAAATAAGGTTTCTTGTGGCGCAATAGCTTTGTGGATATTAGAAATCTCTGTCATCATCGCCTCATCTACAGCCAAACGACCAGCGGTATCAATAATCACTACATTATGTCCATTAGCTTTTGCATGTGCAATACCTGCTTGTGCAATAGCTACTGGATCATTATTTCCTCTATCACTAAATACATCAACTTTTAGTTGTTCTCCAACAACATGTAACTGATCTATTGCAGCAGGACGATATACGTCACAGGCTACTAATAAAGGTTTTTTTGTTTTTTTATTTTTCAAATAGTTGGCCAGTTTACCAGAAAAGGTCGTCTTACCAGACCCTTGTAAACCAGACATTAAAATAATACTTGGTGCACCTGACAAATTAATCCCGGCAGCATCACCCCCCATCAATTCAGTTAATTCATCCTTAACAATCTTCACCATTAATTGTCCTGGTTGAAGCGTTGTTAATACATCTTGTCCTAATGCTTTTTCTTTAACTCTAGTGGTAAATTGTTTTGCAATCTTATAGTTAACATCGGCATCCAAAAGTGCTCTACGTACTTCTTTTAATGTTTCAGCTACATTAACTTCGGTAATACTACCGTGTCCTTTTAATACGTGTAACGCTTTATCTAACTTATCACTTAAATTATTAAACATATTTCCTTGAATTTTTTTAAGAATTGCAAATTTAATAATTTGAAGTGTATTAACGAAGTTTAGTTTTAGAATTTATATAAAAAAGCTGCCAAATTTGACAGCTCTTTTCGGATTGATTAATAACTAACTAAAAACTAATTATACAATATATCATTCGCATTCTCTTTCGAGAATCATTTCGCTTCCATTTTCTAAGGTAAATATCATTTGTGTATCTGAACACTCAACAACAGTCCAAGTGCCATTGAATATTTGCAAATTACCCTCAAATTGAGATATTTCAACCGTTGTGGGCTCATTATCTCCATTACCGTAAGTCATCCAGATACCTACTCCATATAAGCCCTCACCTTCAACAAGAACATTTTGATCATCTTGAAAATTAAACACAAACCCTTCATTTACAGACGCTGAGGATGTCATCCAATAGCATTCCAATAAATGTTCAACAATAGCTTCCTCATTAAGGCAATTGGTCTCACTATCGTCACAAAAATTTTGAGCCGCATAAATTTCTGTTTCTAAGGCTTCATTATTGACGACCTCAACTACAGCACCATTCGTATAAACTAAAGACAGTGAAAAATCTATTACCACCAAGACTCCTGAATCATAATTTTCATTGATATTTTCTAGAAAAATATATAATTCTTCATCTGAATAAACATCTACATTATCTTCAACTTGAAAATTGCTATTGTAAACTAAAAACGATATTGGGTAACTAAAGTCTATACAATCAATTATCTCATCTTGATTATCCAAACAATCATCTATGGCTACATCTAATTGTTGTTGATTTTCAATAACAATGTCTTCATAATTATTTAAAATTATCGTAATTGGAAACACAAATTCTACGTCAATATCATCTTCAAACTCAGAAAACAACACTTCCAGCCCCATTACATCCTCAGAAGATTCTATAATTATAGTAGATGCGTTAAACATTATAGTGACTGGTAAGGCAATAGAAAAACAACTTGCGTTATCCAAAACATCATCACGAGTACCATCATTGAGCACTATAGAACGCATTTTGTTTAACAATTCAGAATTAGGCATTAGTACGTCTTCTTGGTCTTGAAGCGTTTCTTCGACAACCTCACTTTGACAAGAAAACACAACAAGAGCAAGTAAAAACAAGATTAAAACAGATTTAAAACTACATCTTGTCTTTAGATATTTCCAATTGCTCAATCCCTGTAACGGAATATGCAAAAATGGAAATTCAGCTCGAAATTCTATTATTTTTGTAGATGCCATAAATAGTTTTAAGCATTAATTCATCTCTAATTTCAATACTAAAACAAGTGAAAAAAAAACACTCATACCTTGCTTTTTGTTTTTTTTTTACATTTATGCCATAATTTTCAAAAATGTCCAAAGACTTAAATCATAACATTTGTGAAGAGACTCGATTTGCATCAGTATTTTCTGCGCATGCAAAAAACTTACATAACTTTTTGTATTATAAATTTGGTGCTAATTTCAATCCAAAAGACAAAGTACAAGACGCATTTATAAAGCTTTGGGAAAATTGCAGCAAAGTAAAACCATCAAAGGCCAAATCTTACCTCTACAAAATAGCTAACAATATGATGCTTAATGAAGCTGCACATCAAAAGGTAGTTTTAAAATATAAGCAGCAAAAGCAACAAAGGCATACCAATGAAAACCCAGAGTTTTTAATGGAAGAAGCGCAATACAATGAAAAACTTCAAAAAGCTATCGCCAATCTTAGTGAGGCGCAGCGCAGCGCATTTTTATTGAACCGAATTGAAGGTAAAAAACACCGAGAAATTGCAGAGATACTGGGTATTTCTGTAAAGGCAGTAGAGAAACGAATTTATGGTGCACTTAAAAAATTGAGAGCAGAAATAGAACATCTTTAAAATTAAAAGTAGGGTATTTTAAGACTTAATTGTTATATATCTGAACAATAATTATAATGACTAGGGAAGCGTTAATAAAAAAATGGCTAGATAATGCGTTGGATGCTAAAGAAACTGAAGCTTTCAAAAAGCTTGGAGACTATGAGCAATTAACTAAATTATCGGAAAGCTTAAAACAATTTAAAGCTCCAGAATACAACACTTCTGAAGAGCTTAAAAGAGTTCTAAGTCAGCTAAATTCAAAGAAAAAGAAAAAGCGCAGTTCTACATTAAAGCAATTAGTTAAAATTGCTGCGATTATTGTTTTAGGGTTTAGTGTGGTGTATTACAGCTCCACTTTAGACACAACGCTAACAACTGATTATGCAGAACATACCACCATTGAGCTACCTGATGCTTCGTGGGTGACATTAAATGCAAAATCAGAGTTAACATATAACAAACACAATTGGAACAAACAACGTGAGATTTCACTTAGAGGTGAGGCATACTTTAAAGTAAGTAATGGCGCTTCGTTTAATGTAAAAACAGCTTCAGGAACTGTTACTGTAATAGGCACAGAATTTAATGTTAAACAAAGACGTAATATATTTGAAGTAACGTGTTATGAAGGGTCTGTAAAAGTGGTATACCAAGACAAAAATTCTATTTTGAACTCTGGTGACAACTTTTCTATTTTGGATGGGAAATTAATTGCTAAAGAAAAAGAAACTGCCCCAAGTCCTTCATGGCTAAATAATGAAAGTTATTTTAAAAGTATGCCTCTAAACTTTGTGTTAAATGAATTTGAACGTCAATTTGAATTAAATTTTGACACAAAGGACATTAATGTAGCTCAGTTATTCACTGGAAGTTTTACGCATAAAGATGTTCATTTAGCATTAAAATCAATAACTTTACCGTTAAACTTAAAGTACAGTATAAAAGACAACACGATTGTTTTAACGCGTGAGTAAAAAAATACGACATCTTCTATTTTGTATTTTCTTTTTGTCTAGTTATTATTGTGCATCAGCGCAGTCTCAAACTAGAGAACCAATTTCACTTGTGAAATTTTTAGAATTTTTTCAAAATATTTATGAAATTACATTTTCTTATGCCGATGACAATATTGCACATAAAACCATTGCTATACCCGAAAAAAGCTTATCACTCAAAGCGCTCATTGCATATATAGAAACAGAAACTGGCTTAACCATACAGAAAATCAGTGACCAAAATTTTGCCATAAGAAATGTATCTTTCGACAATGATAAAATGGTCGAGTTTTTGGCTGAAATCTTAGTAACCAATTACCTTACTCCAGGTATTTCATTAAAAAATGATGGTGCCGTTAACATCATCCCTCAAAAATTCAGTATTCTTCCGGGCCTAACAGAACCAGATGTCTTACAGACCATTCAGTCACTTCCTGGAATTACAAGCGTTGACGAGCGTGTTTCTAATCTCAATGTTAGAGGAGGTACCAATGACCAGAATTTGATTTTATGGAACGGCATTAAAATGTATCAATCTGGTCATTTTTTCGGTCTCATTTCAGCATTTAATCCTTATTTAACCAAAAGTGTTATGATATCTAAAAATGGTACAAGTGCAATGTATGGCGATGGAATATCTAGTATTATAGACATGACTTCTTTTGATAATATTTCGAAAAAGATTTCTGGTGGTGCAGGTTTCAACCTTATTAACACAGATGCCTATGCTCGTATTCCTTTAAGTAAAAAACTAGAGATTCAAACATCAGCCCGACGTTCTATCAACGATTTTATTTTAACACCAACCTATGACCAATATTTTAAACGAATTTTTCAAGACACCGATTTAAGCGCTCAAAATAATAACGTTACATCATCTGATGAGCGTTTTTATTTTTTTGACACTTCGTTAAAAGTACTTTATAACCTTACAGAAAAAGACAAGATTAGATGCAATGCACTTAATGCAAATAACAATTTGAATTACAAAAAACGCTCTGACACAAATAATCTAAATAAAATTTTGAATAGCGAACTCACACAAAGAAATTTGGTCTTAGGTATAGAATACACTAGAGATTGGAGCAATGATTTACGTACTAAAGCACAAATTCACTTTTCTAATTATAAACTTTATGCTTCTAATTTTAACGCAAATAACAACCAAACCTTAATTCAAGAAAATGAAGTCATTGACAATGGGTTTAAATTTCAGATGAACTATTTGTTAGAAAAGAATTTAAATTACAATGGCGGCTATCAATATACAGAAGTAGGTATTGGTAACTTAGAAGACATTAACACCCCTAGCTTTAAGCGTTATATTAAAAATGTATTACGCACACATGCACTTTATAACGAAATTCGTTTTACTTCAAATTCTAAAAAGACCTCTGCACGCATTGGCTTAAGAACAAATTATATAGATAAATTTTATGAATTTTTCATAGAACCTCGTCTAAGTTTTACGCAAAAGTTTAGAGATTATTTCAGATTTGAAATTCTTGGAGAACTCAAAAGCCAAACGACGTCTCAAGTTATTGACTTACAAAATGACTTTCTCGGTATAGAAAAACGTCGTTGGGTATTATCTAACAATAATAACATCCCTATCATAAATAGCACGCAAGCTTCTCTTGGTATTCATTACAACACCAATCAACTAACTATAAGTACAGAGTTTTATATCAAACAAATTGATGGTATAACTACCCGCAGTCAAGGCTTTCAAAACCAATATCAATTTATAGATGCCATAGGTGGTTATACTATAAGAGGTATTGATTTTTTAATTAACCAACGCTTTAAGAATTTTAGCACTTGGCTAAGTTACACCTACAGTAAAAACGACTATACTTTTGAAGCGCTAAACTTTGGGCAATCATTTCCCAATAATGTAGATATTAGACATGCGGTTAATTTTGCTGGAACTTATGCTGTTAAGCATTTAAAAATTGCTTTAGGTCTTAATTTTAGAACAGGAAAGCCTTTTACTAAGCCCGACGAAAATATGCCTTTGAGCGGTCCGAACTTAATTAATTATACTAGGCCAAACAGCAGCATAATAACTAATTATTTCAGGACTGATATCTCTACTACGTATCAATTTAAGTTCACTAATGCTTCGGATGCTATTATAGGTTTTTCGATATGGAATTTGCTTAACAGTAAAAACACCATTAACACCTACTATACAATTAATAGTGAGAACATTATTTCTAAGGTGGAGCATCAATCTTTAGGTATTACACCAAACATTACTTTTCGTGTTAAATTTTAGAGTTTTGCTCTTATCTAAAAAAACCTATTTTAGCACTGAATAAGTACTACATTACTATGAGACAAAATGTTATATTCTTTTGTTGGGCATTTACTATACACTATTTATCTGGACAAAACCCTACAACAACTTCTAACAGTTACATTGCTGCGGAGTTTACCTTAGGAAAAATTATGGAAGCCAATGACGGTTTTCCTAGCACAAATTTACAAGGTGAGTTCTTTTTAAGCTATGGCTCTTATAACAATTACAACGCTAGTGAATGGGTGCAACAATTAAATTATCCCAAAACAGGCGTAATGCTTGGATTTTCAGATTTTGGAAATACCCAAAATGTTGGAAAAGCTTATGCTATAATGCCTTTTATTGAGTTAACCCCTTTCAAAAAAACTCATATAAATGTGGGGTTTGGCTCATCATATATTGACACACAATACGATTCAATATCAAATCCAAATAACAGAGGCGCATCTACAAAAGTTAACTGGTCGTTTCGCTCCTTTCTCTATTATGACATTATCAAAACTAAGGCTATAGATTGGCGTTTTGGAATGGGATATGCGCATCATTCAAATGGACATACCCGTTTACCAAATCAAGGACTAAACTCTTTTCTAGGAAGTATTTCTGCTAAAATTAACACTAAAAAATCGCCTACTGTTTTTAGTGAAGTTAGAAAAACCAAAAGTAGGCAAACTTACTTTTCTTCACGTTTTGGTTATGGTATAAATGTATTATCTCAAAGGTTCAATACTCTAAAACCCGTATATACAATTGCTTTAGAATATGGCAAAATTTACAACGAAACGTTTCAACTTGGTTATGGATTTTATTATCGCTTCTATGAACACTATTATGATTACATCAAAAATAATGGAGCATTGATAGTGGAAGATTACCCAATTTTTCAAGACAATCCTTTTGGTTACGCTTCTAATTTTGGACTTTTTGTTACTACGGAGGTGTTATTGGGTCATGTTGGAGTTTCGCTTGACATAGGTATTAATATTTACAAGCCTTTCTATAAAGTAGATTGGAGACTTACCCAAGGCTATGAGTACACAAATGCTCAAGGACAAACATTTGAAGTTCTAGGAGAATTGGACTGGTATTATGAAATTAAACGAACTATTTCTAGTCGCCTAGGATTAAAGTACTATTTGGTTAACACAGACAAAACACCAAAACACAATATATTCTTTGGTGTCCATATTAATGCTAATCTTGGTCAGGCTGATTTTACGGATTTCAGCTTGGGATATGTGTATCGATTTGCAAAAAAAAGCAAGTAGGCTCTAATTTTTAATCTACCATTAAAACACAGCGTCTTTTATACTTATATTTACATGTAAAACAAAAGCTTAGATTACTACACTAAGCTTTTGATAGTACCAAACTCTATTTTAGTCACATTTACATGCGCTCTGGCACATTAATTCCCAACAAACTGAATGCATTTTTGATAGTCTGCCCAACCAAATTAGACAATTGGACTCTAAATATTCTTTCCTTCTCTTTTTCTGCCCCCAATATTGGAACAACCTGATAATAAGAACTGTACTCCTTAGCTAAATCATAAGTATAATTAGCTATAATTGCAGGACTATGCTGCGTAGCTGCTTGCTGAATAACCTCTGGAAATGACTGTAATTGCTTTAAAATTTCTTTTTCTCTGGAGTCAAGTTCTATATGAATTGTTTCTTTACTCCAATCAAACTCAGCTTTTCTCAAAATAGCACGAGTACGGACATATATCATTTGAATAAATGGTCCAGAATCACCATTAAAATCAATAGATTCTTTAGGATCAAATAAGATACGTTTCTTTGGGTCAACTTTAAGCATTTGATATTTTAAAGCCCCCAATCCAATAATGGAATATATTTGATTTTGTTCTTGTTCAGTATAACCGTCTAACTTTCCTTTTTCTAAGGCAATTTCTTTAGCCGTCTGAGACATTTCTTCCATTAAATCATCTGCATCTACGACAGTACCTTCTCTACTCTTCATTTTTCCGCTAGGTAAATCTACCATTCCATAGCTTAAATGGTATAAGCTCTTAGCCCACTCAAACCCAAGTTTCTTTAAAATTAGAAACAACACTTTAAAATGATAATCTTGTTCATTTCCAACAGTATAAACCATTCCTGCAACATCTGGATAATCCTTAATACGTTGAATTGCTGTACCAATATCTTGGGTCATATATACAGCAGTACCATCGGCACGCAATACAATTTTTTCATCTAATCCTTCATCGGTTAAATCACACCAAACGGAACCGTCGTCTTTGGTAAAGAACACCCCAGTTTTTAAGCCTTCTGCAACAAATTCTTTACCCAAGAGATAGGTATTACTCTCATAATATAAAGCATCAAAATCTACCCCTAGGTTTTTATAGGTCATATCAAATCCATCATACACCCAACCATTCATGGTTTTCCAAAGATTTACGGTTTCTGCATCACCTGCCTCCCATTGACGTAACATCTCTTGAGCCTCTAATAGTATTGGAGCTTCTTTTGCAGCGTCCTCCTTGTCATATCCATTATTAACCATATTGGAGATCTCAGCTTTATATTCTTTATCGAACCTTACATAGTAATTCCCGACCAATTTATCACCTTTTAGACCAGTACTCTCTGGAGTTTCTCCATTACCGTAACGCTTCCAAGCCAACATACTTTTACAAATATGTATCCCTCTATCATTAATAATTTGTGTTTTATATACAGTCTTACCAGAAGCCTTTAAAATTTCGGCTATTGCATAACCTAATAAATTATTTCTAATATGCCCTAGGTGCAAAGGCTTGTTGGTATTTGGAGAAGAATATTCTACCATGACAGCAGCGTCTGATGTATTTACATAACCGTAGTCTTCTTTCGCCTTAACTGTATTAAATAGGTTAAGATAAAAGCTATCATCAATAATTAAATTCAAAAAGCCTTTAACCACATTATATGCTTTCACTTCAGGTAGCTGTGAAACAAGGTATTGTCCTAAATCTTTTCCCATTTGTACAGGATTCATTTTTAGAAGCCTAAGCATTGGAAATACAACTACAGTGATATCACCCTCAAAATCTTTGCGTGTTGCTTGGAATTCTACAGTTTCTAAAGTCGTGTCATATAAGGCTTGAAATGCCTGTTTAATATGATGAGATAAAGTCTCTTGAATACTCATTGTTATAATTTTAAGGGGTAAAGATAATCTTTTTAAAGCCTTTCTTTAGTATCGATTTAAAAAAACAGAGTAGCACTTCTAAACCTATTATTGATGAATTTAATAGCCCCTCCTCTATTAGAAAATTTTTATGATAGCTTAACATAACTATAAGACGTTATTAATGCTAAAATACTAGCAAACAAAAATGCAATTGGTGTTTCGCCTTTGGTGAGTGAGACTGCCAGTCCTAGGACTGCAAATATTCCACCGCCCACCATTCCACCAATTCCGATAGAAATAGCTTCTTTCAATCCTATTTTTTTATTCATTTATTTCAATTCAAATAAAGATTTAGGAATTGCGTGAAAACCTACTTTAATTACAGCATCTTGTATTTCTTTTACCGAAACAAGGGTATTTGTATGAATGATAAAATCCCTAGGAAACTTATCCTCCTCAATTATAACGTCTTTAATTCCGTCTATATGTGAAATAGACTCTTTAATTTTTACTAAATCTGAATGACTCATAGCGTTCGTTCCAAATGTTTTTCCGTGATTTCCGGGTATTACATTTTCTGATAATAAACTCATTTTTCTATATTTTAATTTGTTTTAATCTTATTGTCTTAGAATAGTTTTTAACTTTTAGCCTATGTAAAGACCTAAACTTAGATTGGCGCTTCACTATTATAACAGATACACAAATTTGCGCTTCTTAATAATTTGCTTTGATTGTTTTTGTTACTTCATCTAAGACCTCAAATGCCGTTTCTGCCATTTTATTTCCTTTAGTATCTAATAAAGGATTTACCTCTACTAGCTCGAGACAGGATACTTTTTTTGTTTCTAAAAAAGCATTAATAATAGCAATAACTTCATATTGATCAAAGCCTTTAGATACTGGTGTTCCTGTACCATAAGAAATCATATCACAATCCATACTATCCACATCAAATGAGATATAAATGGTATCACAAGCATTTAATTTTTCGATAGCCTCTGCAACACAAACCTCTAGACCTCTATATCTAACTTCTGAAACGACGTAGTTCTTTATGTTTAACTTTTCAATTTGTTTGTCTTCTGGTTCCTCTGTATCTCTTACGCCAAAATACACTAAATCATCGGGTGATAGTTTTTGACCTTCGCAACCAATGTTTTTCATTTGCTTCCATAAATTACCTGTATGTTCCGATACCTTGTTTATCTGATAATCCAAATTATCATCTGCAATAGCAGCCGCTAACGGCATACCATGTATGTTACCAGAGGGTGAAGTATATGGTGAATGTAAATCGGCATGTGCATCAATCCAAATCACCCCAATACGCTTTGAGGGATTCGCAGCTTTAATACCACTGATAGTACCCAAGGCGGAAGAATGATCACCAGAAATTACCAAAGGAAAGTTGCCTTCATCAATATTGTTATGTACATGTTCGTTTAATCGTTCACATTGTTGCAACACAGAATCAATGCGTTTTGCAAAGGAGTTATTTACCTTATCATAAATAGATGCGTTAGCGGTTGGAACATCTTCATATTTAAAATTATTAAAATAATCATTCTTTTTATTGATTGCTGCAATTTCAATAGCATCAATGCCCATATCAGAACCTCGAGTTCCCGCTCCAATATCTGATCTATTCTTTATAATTTTTATGGTTTTCATATTTATCTTAGGTTTTGATTGCATTGTTATTTTTTAAGTCAAGTAAATGCCTAGTACTTATTTGGCATCTCTCAAGGTAGTCATAAAAAAAGCTTCATTATAAAAATGAAGCTTTTTTATGAATCTAAATAATTTTATCTTTCATTGATACCTGTAAACTCTCTTAGGTTTTTACCAATATAAATTTGACGTGGACGTCCAATAGGCTCTTTACGTAAACGCATTTCTCTCCATTGTGCAATCCATCCTGGTAAACGACCTAATGCAAACATTGCAGTAAACATTTCTACAGGAATTCCCATAGCTCTATAAATAATTCCTGAATAGAAATCTACGTTTGGATAGAGTTTTCTTTTCACAAAATACTCATCATTCAAAGCTTCTTGCTCTAAACCTTTAGCAATATCTAAGATAGGATCCTCAATTCCTAAATCTGCTAAAACTTCATCAGCGGCAGTTTTGATAATACGCGCTCTAGGGTCAAAGTTTTTATAAACACGGTGTCCGAATCCCATTAAACGGAAAGGATCGTTTTTATCTTTAGCTTTCGCCATATATTTTTTTGTGTCTCCTCCATCTTCTTTTATTGCTTCAAGCATTTCCAATACGGCTTGGTTTGCGCCACCGTGAAGTGGTCCCCAAAGTGCCGAAATTCCAGCTGATAATGAGGCAAATAATCCAGCATGAGAAGAACCTACAATTCTTACAGTAGACGTCGAGCAGTTTTGCTCGTGGTCTGCGTGTAAGATTAGTAATTTATCTAAGGCATCAACTAAAATCTCGTTTTGCACATATTCTTCGTTTGGTTGCTTAAACATCATCTTTAAAATGTTTTCTACATATCCTAATGAAGAATCGCCATAATCTAATGGTAATCCTTGTTTTTTACGCATAGCCCACGCCACTAAAACAGGAAATTTACCTAGAATTTTAACTACAGAGTTATACATTTCTTCCTCTGAAGACACATCTACTGAGGATGGATTAAATGCGGTCAACGCACTTGTTAATGAGGACAACACTCCCATTGGATGTGCCGCCTTAGGGAAAGCATCTACTATTTTCTTTACGTCATCATCAACGATTGAATTCGCTTTGATATCGGTATGAAATTTATCAAGTTGTTCCTTGTTTGGTAAATCTCCAAAAATTAAAGCATATGCTACTTCTAAGAAATCAGCCTTTTCTGCTAAATCTTCGATTGAATAACCACGATATCTTAAAATACCTTTTTCGCCATCCAAAAATGTAATTCCACTTTCACAAGATCCTGTATTTTTATACCCTGGATCAATGGTTACAATTCCTTCTGTTGCACCTCTAAGTGTTTTAATATCTATTGCAACTTCATTTTCTGTTCCTTTTATTAATGGAAAATCATATTTTTGACCGTTAACTTCTAACGTAGCTATATCTGACATATTTAATCGTAATTTTATTTTAATTTTTGCGGTTTGCTAATTTAAGAAATAAAGTCGAAAAAATTGTGTATTCCTAACGCTTTATTACTAAAATACTGTGCAAAAAAAATGCTTCTCAATGAGAAGCATTTTTAATTTTATTTTCAATGCATTATGCATTCACTTTAAAAGCTTTTTCTTGTGGGTAATATGCAACATTTCCAAGCTCTCCTTCGATACGTAACAACTGATTGTATTTAGACATTCTATCTGAGCGCGATGCAGAACCTGTTTTAATTTGCCCTGTATTTAAGGCTACAGCTAAATCTGCTATCGTGTTATCTTCGGTCTCACCTGAACGATGTGACATTACAGAAGTATAACCTGCGTTTTTAGCCATATTTACTGCTGAAATAGTTTCAGTTAGCGTTCCAATTTGGTTGACTTTAATAAGAATTGAATTCGCTATATTGTTTTCAATACCGTGTGATAAGCGCTTAACGTTAGTCACAAACAAATCATCCCCTACTAATTGTACCTTATCTCCAACTTTTTCGGTTAAGTATTTCCAACCATCCCAGTCATTCTCATCCATCCCGTCCTCAATAGAAATAATTGGATATTTTTTACATAATTCTGCCAAATAATCGGCTTGCTCTTGAGATGTTCTTACAACACCAGAATCCCCTTCAAATTTAGTATAATCATATTTTCCGTCTACATAAAACTCAGCAGAAGCGCAGTCTAATGCTATCATAATTTCATCGCCAAACTTATAACCTGCATTCTCTACTGCTTTAGCAATAGTTTCAATAGCATCTTCAGTACCATCAAGAGATGGCGCAAATCCACCCTCATCACCCACTGCCGTACTTAAATTCCTATCGTGTAGTACTTTCTTTAAATGGTGAAATATTTCTGTCCCCATTTGCATCGCTTCAGAAAATGTTTCTGCTTTCACTGGCATTACCATAAACTCTTGAAATGCAATTGGTGCATCACTATGAGATCCTCCATTAATGATATTCATCATCGGCACAGGTAGTGTGTTTGCACTAACGCCACCAACATATCTATACAAAGGCATTCCAAGCTCATTTGCGGCAGCTTTAGCTACTGCCAAAGATACACCTAGTATCGCATTTGCTCCAAGTTTAGACTTATTGGATGTTCCATCTAGCTCGATCATTGTTTGATCAATAAAATTTTGTTCAAACACGGAAGCACCTAATAATTCTTGCGCTATAATTGTATTGACATTTTCAATAGCCTTCAGCACACCTTTTCCCATGTAAGAATTGCCACCATCTCTCAATTCAACGGCCTCATGCTCTCCTGTTGACGCACCAGAAGGCACAGCCGCTCGTCCCATACTTCCATTTTCTGTAATGACATCTACCTCCACAGTAGGATTTCCTCTAGAATCTAAAATTTGTCTTGCATGAATATCAATTATAATGCTCATTGTGGTATTGTTTTTAGTGTTTTTATAAAATTTAATCCTCAAGAAAACACCTTTCGTTCTATTATGAATCCTTGAGAAAAATAAAAAGGCAACAGTGTATTACGTATGTTGCCTTTTTAGAATTATTTTGTGCGTTTAATATTTTCTATAAATTGATCAAAAAGATACATAGAATCATGCGGCCCTGGACTTGCCTCTGGATGATACTGTACCGAGAAGCAATTTTTATTCTTCATAGCAATTCCAGCGACAGTATTGTCGTTGAGATGTACGTGAGTTACTTCTAAATCTATATTGGCCTCTGCTTCTGCTCTATTAACGGCAAAACCATGGTTTTGCGAAGTTATTTCTCCTTTACCTGTTTTAAGATTTTTTACAGGATGATTAATGCCTCTATGGCCATTGTGCATTTTGTATGTAGAAACACCATTCGCTAATGCTATAACTTGGTGACCAAGACAAATTCCAAACAACGGTAAATCTTTTTCTATGATTTTCTTTGCTAATAACTGTGCTTCTGCTAAAGGCTCGGGATCGCCAGGGCCATTTGACAAGAAATATCCGTCGGGATTCCAATCTGACATCTCTTCAAATGTTGCATTAAAAGGAAACACTTTGATATAGGCATCTCTCTTTGCTAAATTTCTTAAGATATTTCTTTTAATGCCAATATCTAAAGCTGCAATTTTATAAGTTGCATTTTCTTCACCATAGAAATATGGTTCTGTTGTAGAGACTTTAGATGCTAGCTCTAACCCTTCCATATTTGGAATATTTGCAAGTTGCTGTTTTAAGCCTTCAATATTATCTACCTCAGTCGAAATCACAGCATTCATAGCACCATTATCTCTAATGTAACTTACCAAAGCTCTGGTATCAACATCAGAAATAGCAAATAACCCATTGGTTTCGAAAAATGATTCTAGCGAGCCATTTGCCGCTTCTCTAGAAAAATTATAGCTGAAATTTTTACAAATTAACCCAGCTATCTTTATTGAATCTGACTCTACCTCTTCAGTATTGACACCATAATTACCTATATGAGCATTTGTAGTTACCATTAATTGCCCAAAATACGAAGGATCTGTAAACACCTCTTGATACCCCGTCATTCCAGTATTAAAACAAACTTCTCCAAAAGCACTACCTTCTTTGCCCACAGCCTTCCCATAAAAAATAGTTCCGTCTGCTAATAATATTAATGCCTTTTTGCGTGATTGATATTTCATTGCGTTAGTTATAAAAGTTGTGCAAAAATAATTTTTATGGATGAATTATGCATAAAAAAAAGGAGTTAATTAATTAACTCCTTTTGAACAATCCAAAGCTATTTATTGTTTTTTCAGAAATTCTATAAGTTCCTTAGCTTTTTGTGCATCATTATCAACTAACCTTAATATGTTTTTCTTTTTTAATAGTAAAGGGCGTATCAAATCATTTTCTCGAATATAATAGGCACTTTTTTGAACATACTTATCTGTTGAACGATTAAGCATAGGGTTAACTGAACCTTTAACTAATTGTAAATTGAAGCCTTTAAAAATTTCATACGATTCTTCCTCATATAATAATTGAAAAACCCTTGACTCACCTTTATGGTAATAGTTTTTAAATTTCTTACCATTAATTACAAACATTTTTATATTATTAAAATTGAATGTAAATATCGAATCCTCTGAAATCTTAGATTCAAACCTGTTTCTCTCCAAATTCAAGTTAATATTATTGATCGAAAATTTTCGATCATCTATACTTTCTATAACCCCAAAATTCTTCCAAGATTTAAATAAATGAACCGATCCTTCAGCCGGCTTTACAGGATTATAAAATGTAGTTCCCGATGAAAAAATAGTATTACCCTTTGATAATGAAAAAATCTTATCATTAACAAAAGAACTTTCATTAACCATTTTTTTGGTTTGCCCTAACATTGTTAACCCTACAAGACTTAACAAAATATTAAAAAATGTTTTCATATTTATCTATTTAGAATTAAACTTAAATCTTTAAGAAACACTAGTATTGTTTTCTCGTTATTAACAATATAAATAACAACTTATTAGTAGTGATCTGATTTTTACTTTTCATTTATCTATATGGCTTTATCTAGTACCTTTCTATGATAATTAAACTCCTTTTTTTACATATGTACTAAAATAGCATTTTAGACACCTGTATTATATTAATTTTAAAAAGGCATTAAAATTACAGCATATTCAATATAATATCATAAAAATATGATTTTTAATAAAAAAAAGGGTAAACTTTTTCCAAAGTTTACCCTTAATGAAATGTTAAAGTTTTAATCTTACTATTCTTCTTCGTTAGAAGCTTCAACTGGTGCAGCAGCTTTTGCACCACCTCTTCTACTTCTACGCGTAGATTTTTTCTTTTTATCTCCTGCGTTATAGATTTCGTTGTAATCTACCAATTCAATCATAGCCATTTCAGCGTTATCTCCCAAACGATTACCTAGTCTGATAATTCTAGTATAACCTCCTGGACGATCACCAACTTTTGGAGCAACATCTCTAAATAATTCAGTAACTGCATATTTTTGTCGTAATTTACTAAATACAATACGTCTGTTGTGTGTTGTATCTGATTTTGACTTTGTTACTAATGGCTCCACAAATTGTTTTAAAGCTTTTGCTTTTGCTAAGGTTGTATTAATACGTTTGTGCTCAATTAATGAACATGCCATATTAGCCAACATCGCTTTTCTGTGCGCTGTTTTTCTTCCTAAATGATTTACTTTTTTTCCGTGTCTCATGACATTTGATTTTAACCTTTATCTTGCTTCAACTCAATTTTGAGGCGCAAAATATAAAGGAGTTTAGTCTTTATCTAATTTATATTTACTCAAATCCATACCGAAGTTAAGACCTTTAACACTTACTAATTCTTCTAATTCTGTTAAAGATTTTTTACCAAAGTTACGGAACTTCATTAAGTCATTTTTGTTGAATGATACTAAGTCACCTAATGTATCAACTTCTGCAGCTTTCAAACAGTTAAGTGCACGAACAGAAAGATCCATGTCAATCAACTTTGTTTTTAATAGCTGTCTCATGTGAAGTGATTCTTCATCATAAGTTTCTGTCTGAGCAATCTCATCCGCTTCTAATGTAATACGCTCGTCAGAGAATAACATGAAGTGGTGAATTAATATCTTTGCAGCTTCTGTTAAGGCATCCTGAGGGTTAATCGAACCATCTGTTAAGATTTCAAAAACTAACTTTTCATAGTCTGTTTTTTGCTCTACACGATAGTTTTCAACACTATACTTAACATTTTTAATTGGGGTGTAAATTGAATCTGTAAAAATTGTTCCAATTGGAGCTGTTGCTTTTTTATTTTCTTCAGCAGGAACATAACCTCTTCCTTTTTCGATGGTAATTTCCATATTAATATTCACCTTTGGATCTAAGTTACAGATTACTAAATCGGAATTTAAAACTTGGAATCCTGAGATATATTTTTGAAAATCACCAGCAGTAATTTGCTCTTGTCCAGAGATTGATATTGAAACTGACTCGTTATCAATTTCTTCGATTTGACGTTTAAAACGTACTTGTTTTAAGTTTAAAATAATTTCTGTCACATCTTCTACTACTCCTGCAATTGTAGAGAATTCATGTTCTACACCTTCAATTTTAACAGATGTAATCGCAAATCCTTCTAGGGATGATAGTAGCACACGTCTAAGAGCGTTACCTACCGTTAATCCGTATCCAGGTTCTAAAGGTCTAAACTCGAATTTACCTTCAGAATCTGTAGAATCTATCATAATTACCTTGTCAGGTTTTTGGAAATTTAAAATTGCCATATTATTTCTTCGTTTTACTTGTTATTTGGTTGCGCGGTCTAGTAGTTTGAAGAAGTACTGCTACACCCTTTGGCCAAATACCAAAATGGTTAATTTATTATTTAGAATATAATTCAACGATATATTGTTCGTTGATTTTTTCTGGAATTTGAATTCTAGCTGGTACAGACACATATGTCCCTTCCTTAGTATCATTGTTCCAGGTAATCCACTCAAATACATTACTTGAGTTTGCCAAGGAATTATTGATAGCTTCTAAGGATTTCGATTTCTCTCTTACTGCTACAACATCACCAGCTTTCAATTGGTAAGAAGGAATGTTAACGATATTTCCGTTTACGGTAATGTGTCTATGAGACACTAACTGTCGAGCTCCGCTACGAGAAGGTGAAACACCCATTCTATAAACTACATTGTCCAATCTAGATTCACATAATTGTAACAATACCTCACCAGTAATTCCTGATGCAGCGGTTGCTTTTTTAAATAGATTTCTAAATTGACGCTCTAATATACCGTAAGTGTATTTTGCTTTTTGCTTTTCTTGCAACTGAATCGCGTATTCAGATTTTTTTCCACGTCGTCGATTGTTTCCGTGTTGTCCTGGAGGATAATTTCTTTTTTCAAAAGATTTATCTTCTCCGAAGATAGCTTCACCGAATTTACGTGCAATTTTAGTTTTTGGACCAGTATATCTTGCCATTTCTAATTGTTTGTGAGAGTAGTTATGAATTCAGGTCTTTTTATAATCCTTCGATAACTGTTAACCTCTCGTGGTTATACTTATTTATTATAAAACTGAAACGTCCTTTTAAGCATATAAAAGGTACGTTTCAGTAAATTTTTTGCAAATATAGTTATAATATTTGAATTATACTCCGTGTATTATGAGAACAGTTTAGTCTTAAACTCTTCTACGTTTTGGAGGTCTACAACCATTATGTGGCATTGGAGTCACGTCGATGATTTCTGTAACTTCAATTCCTCCATTATGAATAGATCGGATAGCAGATTCTCTACCATTACCAGGACCTTTAACATATACTTTTACTTTTCTCAATCCTGCTTCTTTTGCTACATTCACAGCATCTTCTGCAGCTAATTGAGCCGCGTAAGGCGTATTTTTCTTAGATCCTCTAAATCCCATTTTACCCGCTGATGACCATGAAATTACGTCACCTCTTTTGTTAGTAAGAGAAATTATGATATTATTAAAAGAAGCTGAAATGTGTGCTTCTCCATTTGCCTCTACTATAACTTTACGTTTTTTAGTACTTGACTTTGCCATATTATTTTAGTTTCTAGTTGTTAGCTTTTAGTTGTTAGAATCCTAAACATTGCTATTTCAAACAGATTCATCTAACTCCCTAATACTAATGACTAATGTCTATTATTATTTGGTTACTTTTTTCTTATTTGCAACCGTTTTTCTTCTACCTTTTCTAGTTCTAGAGTTATTCTTAGTACGTTGACCTCTTAAAGGAAGTCCTGCTCTATGACGTATTCCTCTATAACATCCGATATCCATTAAACGTTTGATGTTCAATTGTGTTTCAGAACGTAATTCACCTTCTATAGTATAATTACTTACTGCAGCACGAATGTTACTGATCTCGTCATCAGACCAATCTGATACTTTCTTACTCTCGTCTACTTGGGCAGTAGCTAAAATTTCTTTTGATCTACTTCTACCTACACCATAGATGTAAGTTAAGGAGATTACTCCTCTTTTGTGTTTTGGTATATCAACACCTGCAATTCTTGCCATAATTATCCTTGTCTTTGTTTGAATCTAGGATTCTTTTTGTTAATTACGTAAAGTCTTCCTTTTCTACGCACTATTTTACAATCAGCGCTTCTCTTTTTTATTGATGCTCTTACTTTCATCGTATTAGTATCTATAAGTTATACGAGCCTTTGTTAAATCATAAGGGCTCATTTCTAATTTTACTTTGTCTCCTGGTAATAATTTGATATAATGCATACGCATTTTACCTGAAATATGTGCTGTCACAATGTGACCATTTTCTAATTCAACACGGAACATGGCATTAGATAATGCTTCTATAATTGTTCCGTCTTGTTCTATTGCTGCTTGTTTTGCCATAATCTGTAATATATTAAGCTGACGCTTTTCTATTTTTTCCAGTTTTCATCAAGCCATCATAGTGTTTATTCAACAAATAAGAATTCACTTGCTGCATGGTATCAATTGCAACTCCAACCATGATTAATAATGACGTTCCTCCAAAAAACAATGCCCATCCTTGTTGTACATTCATAAGCTTTACAATAATTGCTGGGAACACAGCAATAAGTGCCAAGAATATAGAACCTGGTAATGTAATTTGTGACATTATTTTATCTAAATACTCTGAAGTTTCGGTTCCAGGTCTAATACCAGGAATAAATCCTCCACTACGTTTTAAATCATCAGCCATTTTATTTGTAGGTACAGTAATTGCCGTATAAAAATACGTAAAAACAATAATTAAGAAGGCAAAAACAATGTTATACCATAATCCAAAAATATCTGAGAATTCCGATTGTAGCCATTGTCCAATTGAAGAATCCTTCATGATGTCCAATCCTCCAACTAATCCCGGTACAAACATAATTGCTTGTGCGAATATTATTGGCATTACACCAGATGCATTTAATTTTAATGGAATATATTGTCTAGAACCAAATACGTTTTTCTCATAGTCACCTGTAGCCGTACGACGTGCATACTGAACCGCAATTTTACGTACTGCCATCACAAGCATAACAGATGCTAAAATGATAACAAACCAAATCACCAATTCAATTAGAACCATTATCAATCCACCATTAGACTCTGTAACTCTAGAAACATATTCTTGAGCAAATGATAATGGCATAGAAGCGATAATACCAACCATAATTAATAATGAAATACCATTACCAATTCCTTTGTCAGTTATTTTCTCTCCCAACCACATTGCGAAAATACATCCAGTTACAAGAATTACTACTGAAGAAATTAAAAATGTTGTCGTAGAAAAATCTCCTACCAACAAGCTACTTAAAGAGCTTGCCCCTGTTAACATTGGTAAGCCCAACAAATAACTTGGTGCTTGAAGCAAACAAATTGCTATAGTTAACCATCTTGTAATTTGATTTATTTTTTTTCGTCCACTCTCACCTTCTTTTTGTAGTTTTTGTAAATAAGGAATTGCTATTCCCATTAACTGCACTACAATAGAAGCCGAAATATATGGCATAATTCCTAATGCGAATACTGATGCATTTGAAAAACCACCTCCAGTAAACGCATTAATAAGCCAAATTAACCCTCCTTCATTCGCATTGCTTTGTAAACCAGATAATGCCGAAAAATTTATACCAGGCAATACTACTTGCGCTCCAAAACGGTATACTAAAAGTAAACCTAAGGTTAGAACAATTCTGTCCTTAAGCTCTGTAATTTTCCAAACATTTTTTAAAGTTTCTATAAATTTCATAGTCTAATTGGGTCTTATAAAGTTACGGCTTCTCCTCCAGCAGCTTCGATAGCAGCTTTTGCTGAAGCAGTAAATTTATGAGCAGTTACAGTTAATTTTGCCTTTAATTCTCCTCTTCCTAAAATTTTAACCAGTTCATTTTTACCAGCTAAACGGAAAGCGATTAATGTGTCTAAATCAACTGTATCCTTTATTTTCTTATCGTCAACCATTTGTTGTAAAGTATCCAAATTAACCCCTTGGTATTCTTTACGGTTAATGTTCGTAAAACCAAATTTAGGTACACGTCTTTGAAGTGGCATTTGCCCTCCTTCAAAACCTAATTTTCTAGAGTAACCCGATCTTGACTTTGCTCCTTTGTGACCACGTGTGGCAGTCCCACCTTTTCCAGAACCTTGACCGCGACCTACTCTTTTACTATTGTTATTAACTGAACCTTGTGCAGGTTTTAAATTACTTAAATCCATTTTCAAGTTTTTTTTTAAGCTTCCTCAACAGAAACTAAGTGATTCACTTTTCTAACCATACCAAGGATGTTTGGTGTGGCATCATGTTCTACAGTTTGACCAATCTTTCTCAAACCTAAAGCTTCTAAAATACGCTTTTGATTTTGTGTACGATTAATCGCGCTCTTTTGTTTTGTTACTTTTATCTTTGCCATTATATCCTTAATTATCCGTTAAAAACTTTTTCTAGAGAAATTCCTCTATCTCTGGCAATAGTTCTAGCATCTCTTAATTGTAATAAAGCATCGAAAGTTGCTTTTACTACGTTATGAGGGTTTGAAGAACCTTGAGACTTAGATAATACATCATGTACGCCTACTGCTTCTAAAACTGTACGTACAGCTCCACCAGCAATAACTCCTGTACCAGGTGCTGCAGGTATAATGTTTACACGTGCTCCACCAAATTTCCCTTTTTGTTCATGAGGTAATGTTCCTTTAACAATAGGAATACGAACTAAGTTTTTCTTAGCATCTTCTACAGCTTTAGCTATTGCCGAAGCTACATCTTTAGATTTACCTAAACCATGTCCTACAACACCTGCTTCATCGCCTACCACAACAATTGCAGAGAATCCGAACGCACGTCCACCTTTTGTTACTTTTGTTACTCTTTGTACACCAACTAAACGATCTTTAAGATCTAATCCACTTGGTTTAACTAATTCTGCATTTTTATATTTCTGATACATAATTTCTTAGAATTTAAGTCCTGCTTCTCTAGCTCCTTCAGCTAATGATTTTACTCTACCATGGTATAAGTATCCACCTCTATCAAAGGCTATATTTTCGATACCAGCTTTTACAGCTTTTTCACCAATTGCTTTTCCTACTAAAGCAGCTACTTCAGTTTTATTTCCTGCAGAATCAATACCCTTATCTCTTGAAGATGCCGCACAGATAGTTCTTCCTGTTACATCATCAACGATTTGAGCATAAATTTCTTTATTGCTTCTAAAAACAGATAATCTTGGTTGTGACTCAGTACCAGTTACGATCTTACGTATTCTGTTTTTGATTCTTTGTCTTCTTTCAGTCTTTGTTAATGCCATACCTCAATTATTATGCTGTTTTACCTGCTTTTCTTCTAATCTCTTCACCGACAAACTTCACTCCTTTTCCTTTGTAAGGTTCTGGCTTACGGAAACCGCGAATTTTAGCAGCTACTTGACCTACTAATTGCTTATCGTGAGACGTTAATTTTACGATTGGATTCTTACCTTTTTCAGAAATTGTTTCTAACTTTATCTCTGGGGCAATATCTAAAACAATGTTATGAGAAAAACCTAAAGCCAAATCAAGTTTATTCCCTTGATTACTTGCTCTATATCCTACTCCAACTAGTTCTAATTCTTTTGTGAATCCTTTTGTCACACCTTCAACCATGTTATTTACAAGTGCTCTGTAAAGACCATGCGCTGCTCTGTGCGTCTTACTCTCTGATTGACGCTTTACGGTAAGCGTACCATCTTCTTCTTTAAACGAAACTCCATCGAAAGATTGGGATAATTCTCCCAATTTTCCTTTTACAGTGATTACATTATTTTCAACGTTTACTGTAACACCTTCTGGAATTGCGATTGGATTTTTTCCTATTCTTGACATTTCTTTTGGGTTTTAAATTAGTAAACGTAGCATAGTACTTCACCACCAACATTTTCTCTTTGAGCTTGCTTACCTGTCATCACACCATGAGATGTAGATACGATGGCAATACCAAGACCATTAAGAATACGTGGAAGTTCTTTAGAACTTGCATACTTACGTAAACCTGGTTTACTGATTCGTTGAATTTTTTTAATTACTGGTTCTTTTGTATTCTGTGTGTACTTAAGCGCGATTTTAATCGTACCTTGTACATTTGAATCATCGAACTTATAACTTAAGATATATCCTTGATCGAATAAAATCTTAGTTATTTCTTTTTTTAACTTAGATGCAGGGATTTCTACCACTCTGTGGCCAGCTCGCATTGCATTTCTAATTCTTGTTAAATAATCCGCTATTGGATCTGTATACATAATTAATTAATTTGCGGTTATGGTTTTTAGAACTTCTAAACCTTTAACCAATTTATAATTCTACCAACTTGCTTTTTTAACACCTGGGATTAACCCTTGGTTGGCCATTTCTCTAAATGTTACACGAGAAATTCCAAATTGACGCATATAGCCTTTTGGTCTTCCTGTTAACTTACATCTGTTATGCTTGCGTATAGGAGAAGCATTTTTTGGCAACTTTTGTAATGCCTCATAGTCTCCAGCTTCTTTTAAAGCTTTGCGCTTAGCAGCATATTTAGCAACCGTTTTAGCTCTCTTTACTTCGCGAGCTTTCATTGATTCTTTAGCCATGTCTTAATTCTTTTTAAAAGGTAATCCTAGGTTTGTTAATAATGATTTCGCTTCCTTATCTGTTTGTGCAGAAGTTACAAATGTAATATCCATTCCACTAATTTTGTTTACTTTATCAATATTAATTTCTGGAAATATGATTTGCTCTGTAATACCTAAGTTATAGTTACCTCTTCCGTCAAATCCATTCGCCTTGATACCGTTAAAGTCTCTTACTCGTGGTAAGGCAGAAGTCACTAATCTATCTAAAAATTCGTACATCTGTTCTCCGCGTAAGGTCACTTTTGCCCCAATAGGCATACCTTTACGTAATTTAAACGATGCTACATCTTTTTTAGACATGGTAGCGACAGCTTTTTGCCCAGAGATTTTAGTCATCTCATCTAATGCATGATCAATCAACTTTTTATCAGCAACAGCAGCACCAACTCCACGTGAGATTACAATCTTCTGAAGTTTTGGAACTTGCATTACATTTTTATAACCGAATTCTTCTGTAAGAGCAGAAACAACCTTGTCCTTGTACTCTTGTTTTAATCTTGGAATATAAGTCATAACCACTAAATTACCTCGTTAGTTTTTTTAGCAAATCTTACTTTCTTTTCGCCTTCCATCTTGTATCCAACTCGAGTTGTTTGCCCATTGGCCAACAATGCTAAATTAGATATGTGAATAGGAGCTTCTTTTTCAACGATTCCTCCTTGAGGACTTTGTGCGCTAGGTTTCATATGCTTCTTCACCATATTTACACCTTCTACAATCGCCTTATTCTTATCTTTTAATACTTTAAGAACTTGTCCTTCTGATCCTTTGTGATCTCCAGCAATTACTCTTACTGTATCTCCTGATTTTATTTTAAGCTTTTTCATCTTACTATTTTGCATTAAAGCACCTCTGGTGCTAATGATACAATTTTCATGAATTGTTTATCACGAAGTTCTCTTGCCACTGGTCCAAATACACGTGTTCCTCTCATATCTCCCGTAGGATTTAAAAGCACACAAGCATTATCATCAAAACGGATGTATGAACCATCTGGTCGTCTTACTTCTTTTACAGTACGCACAACAACTGCTGTTGATACAGCTCCTTTTTTAACGGTTCCGTTTGGAGTTGCATCTTTCACAGTAACAACGATCTTGTCACCTACAGAAGCATATCTTCTCTTAGTTCCACCGAGCACACGTATCGTTAATACTTCCTTTGCTCCAGTGTTATCTGCTACTTTTAATCTTGATTCTTGTTGTACCATAATTACTTCGCTCTTTCAATTATTTCTACTAATCTCCAGCACTTAGATTTACTTAAAGGACGTGTTTCCATAATCCTTACAGTATCACCTTCGTTGCAGTCGTTTTTCTCATCGTGTGCAACATATTTTTTTGTTTTCAACACGAATTTTCCATACATAGGATGCTTTACTTTCTTTACTTCAGAAACCACAATAGATTTCTGCATTTTGTTACTTGTAACAACTCCTATACGTTCTTTTCTTAAATTTCTTTTTTCCATCTTTCAGCAGAATTATTATAGTTCTCTTTTAGTTAATTCTGTTGCAATTCTTGCCACAGTGCGTCTTACAGCACGTAGCTGAATTGGGTTATCTAGAGGAGATACTGCATGAGCGATTCTCAACTCTGCATAACTCGCCTTTGTCTCACCAAGTTTTTCTTGTAACTCAGCTGTAGATAGTTCTTTAATTTCTGACTGTTTCATAATAATCATCAATAAATTAAGCTTCGTAATCTCTAGCGATAACAAACTTAGTTCTAACTGGTAGTTTCTGTGCAGCTAAACGCAATGCTTCTTTAGCAACGTCCATAGGCACTCCTCCTACTTCAAATAATATTCTTCCTGGTTTAACAACAGCTGCCCAATATTCTACAGCACCTTTACCTTTACCCATACGTACTTCTAAAGGCTTCTTTGTAATAGGCTTATCTGGAAAAATCTTAATCCATAATTGCCCTTCCCTTTTCATGTAACGTGTAGCAGCAATACGTGCAGCTTCAATTTGACGTGAGTTAATAAACTTTGAATCTAATGCTTTTATACCAAACATCCCGTTTGAAAGCTGGTGCCCTCTGCCGGTATTTCCTTTCATACGTCCTTTTTGGACTTTACGAAATTTTGTTCTTTTAGGTTGTAACATGTTTTCTTAAATTAAAAAATTACTTTCTACGACGTTGTTTATTATTACCACGTCCTCCACCTTTTCCTTGCTTCTTAGATAAACCAACAAGCGGAGAAAGTTCTCTTTTACCATATACTTCACCTTTCATAATCCATACTTTAACTCCTAATCTACCATAGGTAGTGTGAGATTCTACTAAAGCATAGTCTATGTCAGCTCTGAATGTAGATAACGGAATACGACCATCCTTATAGTGTTCACTACGCGCCATTTCTGCCCCGTTTAAACGTCCACTAATTTGAATTTTAATTCCTTCTGCATTCATTCTCATAGCAGCAGCAATAGCCATTTTTATAGCACGTTTATATGAAATACGGTTTTCAATTTGGCGTGCTATACTAGATGCTACTAAGTATGCGTCTAATTCAGGTCTCTTAATTTCAAAGATGTTCAATTGAACTTCTTTTTCAGTAATTTTTTTAAGCTCTTCTTTTAGCTTGTCTACCTCTTGTCCGCCTTTTCCGATAATAATACCAGGTCTAGCAGTAGTGATAGTAACGGTTACAAGTTTTAAAGTTCTTTCAATAATTACTCTAGACACACTAGCTTTTGATAAACGCGCATAGATATACTTTCTGATTTTATCATCCTCAGCAAGTTTGTCTCCGTAATCATTTCCTCCATACCAGTTAGATTCCCATCCTCTGATAATTCCAAGGCGATTTCCGATTGGATTTGTCTTTTGTCCCATTTATTAATTGCTTTGTGTGTTATTGTTAGCTCCAAGCACTAATGTCACGTGGTTGGATCTTTTTCTAATTCTGTGTGCACGACCTTGAGGAGCTGGACGTAATCTCTTTAACATAGATCCACCATCTACTCTAATCTCTTTGATAAATAATTCAGCGCTTTCAATATCTTCATCTTCGTTCTTAGCTTGCCAATTCGCAATTGCAGATAACAACAACTTCTCTAAACGGTTTGATGCTTCTTTAGAACTGAATCTTAAAATATTAAGTGCTTTATCAATCTTTTCACCTCTTACTAAATCGGCTACTAAGCGCATTTTTCTTGGTGACGTAGGACAGTTATTAAGCTTTGCAAAAGCAATTTGCTTTTTCTCAGCTTTAATAGCCTCTGCCATTTGTTTTTTACGACTTCCCATAGCTCTTATTTTTTACCTTTATTTTTAGCACCTGCATGACCTCTAAATGATCTTGTTGGTGAAAATTCTCCTAATTTGTGACCTACCATGTTCTCAGTAACATATACAGGAACAAATTGTCTTCCGTTGTGTACTGCAATAGTTTGACCAACAAAATCTGGTGTAATCATACTTGCTCTTGACCAAGTCTTAATCACTGTCTTCTTGTTAGCTTCTACATTAGCTGCAACTTTTCTTTCTAATTTATAATGAACGTAAGGTCCTTTTTTTAATGATCTTGCCATGATTTATTATTTCTTTCTACGTTCTACAATATATTTATTACTTGCTTTTGTCTTAGAACGTGTTCTATAACCTTTAGCTGGTATACCCTTTCTAGAACGAGGATGCCCTCCTGATGATCTTCCTTCACCACCTCCCATTGGGTGATCTACTGGATTCATTCTTACTGGGTTAGTTCTTGGTCTTCTACCTAACCATCTTGTTCTACCAGCTTTACCTGATACTAACAATTGATGATCTGAATTAGAAACCACACCTACCGTAGCTAAACATGTTACAAGAATCATTCTTGTTTCTCCAGATGGCATTTTCACTGTTGCAAATTTACCATCTCTTGCCATTAACTGCGCAAATGCACCAGCACTTCTGGCAATCACAGCCCCTTGTCCTGGGTGCAATTCAATACAAGAAATAATAGTACCTAACGGAATACTACTCAATGGCATTGCATTTCCAATTTCTGGAGCTACTTGTTCTTTTCCAGATACAACTGTTTGCCCAACTTGTAATCCATTTTGAGCAATGATGTATCTTTTTTCGCCATCTTGATAATTTAACAATGCGATAAACGCTGTTCTGTTTGGATCATATTCTATCGACTTTACTTCGGCAGGAATTCCATGCTTATTTCTTTTAAAGTCGATAATACGATAACGTTTCTTATGACCACCACCTTTGTAGCGCATGGTCATTTTTCCTTGACTGTTTCTACCACCAGTACGTTTTTTCGGAGCTAATAAACTTTTCTCCGGCTTATCAGTAGTAATGACGTCATACCCATTTACTACTCTAAATCGCTGTCCTGGTGTGATCGGTTTTAACTTTTTAACTGACATTTTTGTCTAATTACATGTTAGTGTATAAATCAATCGTTTCACCTTCCGCCAGTTGTACAATTGCTTTTTTAATTGCATTTGTTTTACCATGTTGAATACCCGTTTTTGTGTAACGCGTTCTTCTTTCTGGACGGACATTTATTGTACGAACTTTTTCAACAGAAACACCATAAGCAGCTTCCACTGCTTTTTTGATTTCTACCTTGTTCGCCTTGGTTTTCACTTGAAACGTATAACGGTTGTTTAACTCGCTATCATTCGTCGCTTTTTCTGTGATAATAGGTCTAATTAAGATACTCATGGTCTTTCTTATTTACTTAAATTCGCTTCAATTCCTTCTAAAGAGCTTTCTAAAAGCACTACTTGATTTGCATTTAAAATCTTGTAAGTGCTTAATTCTGAGGTTGATACAACATCAGACCCTTTTAAATTGCGTGACGACAAATATACATTATTATTTGAGCCACCCAACACAAATAGAGATTTTTTATTATCTAACTCTAAGGCTTTCAGTACAGCAGTAAAATTTTTGGTTTTAGGGGTATCAAAATTGAAGTCCTCTAAAACTGTGATTGACTTTTCATTTGCCTTGATACTTAAAGCTGATCTACGCGCTAATCTCTTTACATTTTTATTTAGTTTGAACCCATAATTTCTTGGTCTTGGTCCAAACATTCTTCCACCACCTTTAAATACACCAGACTTGATACTTCCTGCTCTTGCAGTACCAGTCCCTTTTTGCTTTTTTATCTTACGCGTACTTCCAGTGATTTCTCCTCTTTCTTTTGCCTTATGTGTTCCTTGACGTTGATTTGCTAAATACTGCTTAACGTCTAAGTATACAGCATGGTTATTAGGCTCTATTCCAAACACTTCTTTCGAAAGATCTACTTGTCTTCCTGTGTCTTTACCGTTAATATCTAAAACTGCTACTTTCATTACTTTTGAATAATTACATAAGCGTTTTTGTGTCCAGGTACAGCACCTTTAACCACAAGTAGGTTCTTTTCTGCAACTACTTTTAAAACTCTTAAATTTTGAACTTTCACTGTATCGCCACCCATTCTTCCTGCCATACGCATTCCTTTGAATACTCTAGCTGGATATGATGCAGCTCCAATAGATCCTGGTGCTCTTAAACGGTTATGTTGACCGTGTGTAGCTTGTCCTACTCCACCAAACCCATGACGCTTAACAACCCCTTGAAATCCTTTTCCTTTTGATGTACCTGATACATCAACAAATTCACCTTCTGTGAAGTGCTCTACTGTGATTTGATCACCTAATTTGTACGCTCCATCAAAACCTTGAAACTCGACAACTTTTCTTTTAACAGAAGTACCTGCTTTTTTAGCGTGACCTAACTCAGCTTTTGTAGCATTTTTTTCTGCCTTGTCATCGAAACCTAATTGAAGTGCTTCATAGCCATCAACTTCTTCGGTTCTGACTTGGGTAACAACGCATGGTCCAGCTTCGATTACTGTACAAGGAGTGTTTTTCCCGTTTTCATCAAAGATGCTGGTCATTCCGATTTTCTTTCCAATTAACCCAGACATAATTTTTAATTATTATTTATTACTATTTATTATTTAAAACTCAAGGCTGAAATACATTCCAGCCTTGAATTGTATTTTTCCGTTTTTCCCTCGCACGCAGCTCGGGACATGTAAAGAAGTTTCCTTCCGATACAAATTACACTTTGATCTCTACTTCAACTCCACTTGGCAACTCTAACTTCATTAACGCGTCAATCGTTTTTGAAGACGAGCTATAGATATCAAGTAATCGTTTATAAGAACTTAATTGAAACTGCTCTCTAGATTTCTTGTTTACGTGCGGTGAACGTAATACAGTGAAAATTTTCTTGTGTGTTGGTAATGGAATTGGTCCAGTTACCACAGCACCAGTACTCTTTACTGTCTTTACAATCTTATCGGCAGACTTATCTACTAAATTGTGATCGTATGATTTTAATTTTATTCTAATTTTTTGACTCATTTCCTTAAAATTTAAGCTTCAACTCCTTTTGCTGCCTTAATCACGTCTTCAGAGATATTTGAAGGTGTTTGCGCATAATGTGAAAATTCCATTGTAGATGTTGCTCTACCAGATGACAATGTACGTAATGAGGTTACATAACCGAACATCTCTGATAACGGCACGTTTGCCTTAACAACTTTAGAGCCTGCTCTATCACTCATGTCATTTACTTGACCACGACGACGGTTAAGGTCTCCTACTATATCTCCCATGTTTTCCTCAGGAGTTAACACTTCTAACTTCATGATTGGCTCCATGATCACAGCTTTTGCAGCTTTTGCAGCAGCTTTAAATCCTAATTTTGCAGCCAATTCGAATGACAATTGATCAGAATCTACATCATGGTAAGATCCATCCGTTAATGTTACCTTCATAGCATCTACTTCATATCCTGCTAAAGGTCCATTAATCATTGCCATCTTAAATCCTTTTTCTACTGAAGGTACAAATTCTTTAGGAACATTACCTCCTTTGATTGTAGATTCGAACTCTAATCCAGACTTACCTTCTTCTGCTGGTTCTAATGTAAACACAATGTCAGCAAATTTACCACGCCCACCAGATTGCTTCTTATAAACCTCTCTGTGTTGTGCAAGTTGGGTAATTGCCTCTTTGTATTCCACTTGAGGCTGACCTTCGTTAACCTCTACTTTAAATTCACGTCTTAAACGATCTACAATAATATCTAAGTGAAGCTCACCCATCCCAGAAATAATCGTCTGTCCTGAAGCCTCATCTGTTCTTACCGTAAATGTTGGATCTTCCTCAGCTAACTTACCTAAAGCTAACCCTAATTTATCAACATCTGCTTTAGTCTTAGGCTCCACCGCAATACCAATTACTGGGTCTGGGAAGTCCATAGATTCTAAAACGATTGGATTCTTTTCATCTGATAACGTATCTCCAGTTTTAATAGACTTAAAACCTACTGCTGCTCCAATATCTCCTGCTTCGATATAATCGATAGCATTTTGCTTATTAGAGTGCATTTGATAGATACGTGATATACGCTCTTTTTTACCAGAACGATTATTTAAAACATAAGACCCCGCATCTAAGCGACCTGAATAGGCACGAAAGAATGCTAAACGTCCCACAAAAGGATCTGTTGCAATCTTAAATGCTAAGGCTGAGAACGGTTCCTTTGCATCAGGCTTACGAGAGATTTCGTCTCCTGTATTTGGATCTGTACCAATGATAGCATCCTTATCCGTTGGAGAAGGCAAGTAACGACACACAGCATCTAATAAAAACTGCACGCCTTTATTTTTGAAGGCAGACCCACAAATCATAGGAATAATTGACATATCCATTACAGCAGCACGAAGCGCAGCATGCACTTCATCTTCAGTAATAGAATTTTCATCTTCCATAAATTTCTCTAAAAGATCCTCATCATAAGCGGCAACTTCTTCAATAAGTTGTCCACGTAACATGGCAGCCTCTTCTTTTAATTCTTCTGGAATGTCAATAATATCAAAAGTAGATCCCTGTGTTTCATCATGCCAAACGATGGCACGGTTTTTTACTAAATCTACGATACCCTTAAAATCCATCTCATCACCAATATTCATAACAATTGGCACTGCATTAGATCCTAACATATCTTTAACCTGTTGGCATACCGCCATAAAATTAGACCCTTGACGGTCCATTTTATTTACAAACCCAATACGTGGTACTTTGTAATTGTCTGCTAATCTCCAGTTCGTTTCAGATTGTGGTTCAACACCATCTACGGCACTAAACAAGAACACTAATCCATCTAACACACGTAATGAACGATTCACCTCTACTGTAAAGTCAACGTGACCTGGAGTATCAATGATATTAAAGTGGTATCCTTTTGTGTCACTTACAGGCTTTCCATTCTCTGTTGGAAACTTCCACTCACATGTGGTTGCAGCTGAAGTAATTGTAATACCTCTTTCCTGCTCTTGCTCCATCCAGTCCATCGTTGCAGCACCATCATGCACTTCACCGATCTTATGAGATACTCCCGTATAATAAAGAATACGTTCAGTAGTTGTAGTCTTTCCTGCGTCAATATGCGCAGCAATACCAATATTTCTAGTATATTTTAAATCTCTTGCCATTTTAATTAAAATCTAAAGTGTGAGAATGCTTTATTCGCTTCTGCCATTTTATGAGTATCCACTCTTTTCTTTACAGCTGCTCCTTCTTCTTTAGCTGCCGCTAAAACTTCTGCCGCTAATTTTTGAGCCATAGATTTTTCGTTTCTTTTTCTCGAAAAACTAATCAACCACTTCATAGCTGTTGATATTTTACGATCTGGACGAATTTGCATTGGTATTTGGAACGTCGCTCCACCAACACGACGACTTCTTACTTCTACGTGAGGCATTACATTAGATAACGCATCTTTCCAAGTTTCTAAAGCGGTCTTTTCTTCATCTGTTTTCTTCTCTTCTACAATATCAATTGCGTCATAAAAGATTTTGAACGCCACTGACTTTTTACCATCCCACATCATCATATTAACAAAACGGGTTACTAACTGATCGTTAAAACGCGGATCTGGTAAAATAGGTCTTTTTTTAGCCTGTCTTTTTCTCATGTCTTCTTTTTAAAAGTTGATTAATTACTTTTTAGGGCGCTTAGCACCATACTTAGATCTACGTTGTGTACGTCCTTCAACACCAGCGGTATCTAAAGCTCCACGCACAATGTGATATCTAACTCCTGGTAAATCTTTTACCCTTCCACCTCTAACTAATACTATCGAGTGCTCTTGTAAATTATGTCCTTCTCCTGGAATGTATGCATTTACCTCATTACCATTTGTTAATCTAACACGAGCAACTTTACGCATTGCTGAGTTAGGCTTCTTTGGTGTTGTAGTGTAAACACGCGTACAAACTCCACGTCTCTGAGGACAAGAATTTAAAGCAGCCGATTTACTCTTCTTAGTTATTTTGGCTCTTCCTTTTCTTACTAATTGTGAAATTGTTGGCATATTATTCTATAATATTATTTTTTTAAACCCTCTTCTTAAAGGGCTGCAAATTTAGAAATTAAAATCAATAATTCAAATCCTATACTATTAATTTTTAAAGCGCTAACCAAATTAAGCCAAAAACTATATCATATAGTTGTCATTTTTACGTTAGATTTACAAAAAAATAGACTCCTTGGTTTTAAAAATTAACACAACTTTTATTCTAAACATTATACTGCTATTCGTATTCCAATTTACGGAATGCCAAAACCTATCATTACATATTTCAGGTGAAGATCCCACACAAACCAAAATTATAGACTCTGTAGGTTACAAAAAAACATTCAAAGATTTGAAAAGTATAGAATTTGAAATAAAGATTCTATCGGAGCAACTGCAAAACCTTGGATATATAGAATTGCAGCTAGAACCTTTAAAACAAAATACCTCAAAAACATTCACATTACACATAAATCTTAAACAGCATTACCAAGATATATACATATATGACTATTCTAGTTATTTTTCACAAGAAGATGTAAAGCGTGTAAGCGCTCAAATTCATTCCGACTATTTTATTATTCCATTATCTCAAACAAACTCCACCTTAAGCCAACTCAATAGAATCCTCATAAATAAAGGCGCGCCTTTCTCTACGCTACAATTACAGCATATCCAAAAACATAACGCAACACATTTGAAAGCAATACTAACTCCTAGTTTGAGCCCGACACGAACTATTGACAATATCATTATCAAAGGTTACGAGAAATTTCCAAAATCGTATTTAAAACATTTCTTAAAAATTAAAAAAGGCAATCTGTTTACCATTGAAACCTTAAAAACAAAAGCATCGCAATTACAATCTATTCCCTTTGCAAATGCAATCAAACCTCCAGAAATCTTATTTACCACAGACTCTACAGACATCTATTTGTATATAGAGCAGACCAAAATCAATTCCTTTGATGGTTTTTTAGGTTTTGGAACTAATGAAGACAGCAACAATATTGAATTTGACGGTTATTTAAACCTCATCTTAACAAACAACCTACATTATGGTGAATCTTTAAAATTAAATTATAAAAGCGATGAAATAGACCAAAAAACACTCAACATCAACCTCAATCTTCCTTACATATTCTCATCACCTTTGGGCACAGAATTAGAACTTAATATTTTCAAAAAAGACAGCACATTTACAACGACAAAACAAGCCGCAAATATCTTTTATCAACTCACACCAATCCAAAAGATTTTTACAGGGCTCACATCTATACAATCCAACAATTTACTCGAAATAAGCACTACTGAAATCAACGATTACAGCTCACAATTTTACAACCTTAGGTATGAATACATCAAAAACAACTTAAAATCTAGAGTGTTTCCTATAAATTTCGCCGTAAAAACGACATTAAGTACAGGTTTTCGAAAAACAACAGAAGACAAAACAACACAAAATAGCATAAATGTTTTTTTAGAAAAAAACTTTAAACTAAACGATTATAATAGCTTTTATATCAAGTACAATAGTGCTATACTTTTTTCTGAAAATTTCTTAAACAATGAGCTCTTTCGTTTTGGCGGCATCAACTCTATAAGAGGCTTTGAAGAGAACAGTATTGAGTCCAATGCATTTGGTGTTTTAAACACAGAATACCGCTATATTATTTCGCAAAACCTTTATATTCACAGCATTATAGACCTCTCATATTTCGAAAATCAGAATAACAATCTAAAAGAAAAACTGTTTGGATTTGGTTTTGGATTTGGTTTATTAACACAATCGGGCCTCTTAAAATTCAACTATGCAAACGGCAAAACCGAGAAACAAAACTTCAAATTTTCGGACTCAAAAATCCACATCAGCCTCACTGCAAAATTTTAACAAAACCTTCTATTTTACTGAAACAAATGCAAAAAAAAATGAAATTTTAGCAAAGAATAATTGCATTATTAACTTTTTATTATGATTTTTGGCGCAGACTAATTCAAATAAATTATAAAATGAAAACAAAGTTTAGTGGAATTTTAACGCTATTACTGGCGTTTGTTGTGCATCTAACCTATGCGCAGGACAAAACAATTTCAGGGACTGTTTCGGATGAATCCGGAATGCCTCTTCCTGGGGTTAATATTATTGTAAAAGGTACAACCAATGGAACCCAAACAGATTTTGATGGTAATTATAGCATCTCAACAAGCACTGGCAGTACATTAACTTTTACTTATGTAGGTTATAAAACAGTTGAACAGGTTGTAGGCACTTCTAACACTATCAATGTAAAGATGGCAGAGGATGTATCTGAGCTTGAAGAAGTAGTTGTGACTGCACAAGGAATTAAGAAAGAAAAGAAAGCTCTTGGTTATGCGGTAAGTGAGGTTAAATCAAAAGATATCGAGCAGAAGTCTGACGGTGATATTGGACGTATCTTAAGAGGTAAGGCCGCAGGTGTAAATATTACAGCTTCAAATGGTCTTAGTGGTTCGGCAACAAATATCGTAATTAGAGGTTACACCTCGATTACTGGATCTAACCAACCCCTTTTTATTGTTGATGGTATTCCTTACGGAAGTGACACCAATAGCCAATCAGCTTTCTTCGACAATACTACGGAGTCCAGTCGATTTTTAGATTTAGACCCAAATAATATAGCATCAGTAAATGTCTTAAAAGGATTGAGTGCAACAACACTTTATGGTTCTAGAGGACGTAATGGTGTTGTATTAATAACGACTAAGACAGGCTCAGCTAAAGACTCTAAAGGAAAAGCCAATTTATCTATTTCATCATCAGTATTCTTTTCTGATCCACACTTGCCAGATTACCAAGATGATTATGGTGGCGGATTTAACCAAACATTTGGTTGGTTTTTCTCAAACTGGGGGCCATCATTTAGCGATACAAATGAAGCAGCTTTCGGCGGCTTTTATAATAGTACATCGAATGGGACTATATATGTAAATCACCCAATAACCCATAGTACAAACCCTGAAATTGTTGAAGAATTTGCTGATTTAGTAGGAACTCCTTACGAATACAAACCTTATAATAGTGTTGAAGACTTCTTTAGAACAGGAGTTATGCAAACACTCAATGTTTCTTTAGATGGTGGTAATTCTGATTATGGATATAGTGTTAATTATGGAAAAATGGAAGAGGAAGGTTTTACACCTGGCAACTCTATAGCCAGAGATAATATAAGTATTGGAGGTAGAGCTACAAAAGGAAAACTAAAAGTGAATGGTACTTTAAACTACTCCAAAGTAGGATATAAATCGCCACCGATTGCAGCCTCTGCTGGATCTGGAGCTATTGGTGATGGTGCGTCATTATTTGGAGATTTAATGTATACTCCTCGTAATGTAAACTTACAAGGACTTCCTTTTGAAAGACCAGGTGGAGGTAGTGTTTATTATAGAACCAGTAATGATATTCAAAACCCTTTGTGGACTGTTAAGAATTCTAAAACTGGACAAGAAGTCAACAGAATTACTTCTAACTTAGGGTTCAGCTATGATTTCTCAGAAAGCCTATCGGTTAATTACCGATATGGTATTGACACTTACACAGAAAATAGTTTTTACGCTCAAAATAGAGGGGGTATTGACGGAGAGACTCAAGGTATGTATAGAACAACTAATGTTGTGAGTACTATTAAAGATCATACTTTTAGTTTCAACTATAATACCGATATTACTGAAAACTTTGATATTAGAGCAGTTGTAGGTTTCAATTCAAACGGTAGAGAATATGATAGAGATGGTCTTGAAAGTTCAAAACAAATTGTTTTTGGAGTACAAAGGCATTATAACTTTACAGATGTTTCTTCTGAGAACTCTTTTAGTGGTAATAAATTCCAAAATACAACACGTGTAAACCAAGTTGGGGTTTATGGAGATGTTACTTTAGGATTTAAAAACTACCTGTTTTTTAATGCTGCGTTAAGGCATGACTGGTCTTCCACTCTAGAAGAAATTAATAACAGCGTTACCTATCCTTCTACAAGTATTTCTTTCTTACCTACTTCAGCTATTGAAGGTTTACAATCTCAAAAAGGACTTAACTATATGAAGTTACGTTTAGGTTATGGTACTTCTGCAGGTTTCCCAGACGCATATAATACTAGAACAGTATTAGGACTAGATGGAAGAACTTTCGTTGATGCTGATGGAACCTTAATATCTAGTAACAGTACGGGTAACTTTAGAGGGAATCCAGACCTAAAGCCAGAGTTAATTAGTGAGATTGAATTTGGTATGGATACAAAATTCTTAGACAATAGATTTACTTTGAATACGAGTATATTTAAGAAACAAACTGAAGATCTATTAACATATAAGGACCTAGACCCTTCAACAGGTTATACTCAAACTCAAATTAACGGTGGTAGCCTAGAAGTCGTTGGTTTGGAACTTGATTTTGGTGCAGAAATTTTAAGGTCTGATAACGAAGGAGGTCTTAACTGGGGTATAAATGCTACTTTCTATGCTGATGAATCTGAGATTACTTCATTACCTGACGGTATTGACAGAATATACATTGGATCTCGAGGCTATACTGATGATGCTGCAAATGCTGCCGTTGTTGGTCAACCTTACGGTGTATTCTTAGGGACTGCTGTACAAAGAGATGATAATGGAAATATGATTGTTGGTGCTGATGGTAACTACCTTGAAACAGCTGACAACACAAATATTATTGGTGATCCAAACCCAGATTGGACGAGTACTTTCAGCACAAACGTTTCATACAAAGGATTTACTTTAGGCGCATCAATCGGCTATAGACACGGTGGAGATATATTCTCATACACTACAGCTACTCTAATTAATAGAGGTTTAGTTGATTTCCCAGTTGACAGAAATCACACTATCATACTGCCTGGAGTTACTCAAGATGGAAGTGTAAATACGACTCAAATTAATGCAACTGACTTAGCTTTTTCAAATTGGTTATATGGTGCTACAGAATTTAAAATATTTGACGGATCTACCATTAGATTAAACGAAGTAAGCTTATCTTATGATTTACCAAATAAACTTATAACTAAAACTCCTTTTACAGGAATATCTTTCAAGATATCAGGATCGAATTTATGGTACAAAGCTGTAAACATGCCTGAAGGAGTGAATTTTGATACAAATTCATTAAGTACAGGTGTTGGTAACAATATAGGTCTTGAGTATTTAACCGGACCAAGTGCTAAGAGATACGGATTTAGCTTAAAGTTAAACTTATAAGAAAAACATCATGACAATGAAAAATAAAATAAAACAAATAATTCTATCCTGTTTAGCCATAACGCTTTTCTTTGGATGTGAGACGACCGAGCTCAATTTAGTTGAATCTCCTAATAACCTTCCAACTGATCAAGGTGATATAGACTTTTTTCTAAATTCTATTCAAGTACAAACGGCTTATTTCTTCGAAGACGTCACAGAAGAAGGTATGGAGGTTACTCGTATAGCTCAATTGTACGGACCACTTTACGATAATGCGTATGGCGCATCAAACTTTAATACCCCTTGGTCTAGAGTTTATGCTTCAATTATTTCTGACGCACGAACATTAAAACCATTAGCTGAAGAATTAGGAATGTATTCTCATATAGGAGTTTCTCAAATATTAGAAGCTTATACAGTAGCTACCTTAGTAGATTACTTTGGTGATATCCCGTATCGTGAGAGTAACAATGGTATTTCAGACAATCCAATATCAGACCCAGGAGCGCAAATTTACGCTGACCTAATAGTATTGCTAGATGATGCAATTACTAATCTTGAACGAGATGAGGAATTTAATTTTGACAATGATTTATTCTATGGTCTAAATACTGATAATGATGAAAAGTGGATTAAACTTGCGAATACTCTTAAGCTTAAGCTATATCTACAGACAAAATTAGTAGATGACAATGCTGCTACTGAAATTAACTCTATTATAGCTTCTGGTAATTATATTACAGATGCTGCTGACGATTTTCAGTTTAACTGGGGAACAAGTGACAATGACCCAGACAGTAGGCATCCAATTTTTGCAAGGAACTTTGAGGACGGTGGTAGTATCACCGATTATATGAGTAACCATTTAATGTTTGAAATGAACGCAGGATATTCAGACAAAACAGTAGTTGACCCAAGATTAAGATACTATTTCTATCGTCAGGGTAGTGAAAATGCTACAGACGCTGGCGAGGCTGATTGTGTAGGCAGCTTACCTCCAGACCACTATGACTTCAGCGGACCTTACTGTATGATTCCATTCCCTGGTTATTGGGGTAGAGATTGTGGCGACAATGGAGGTACACCTCCAGATACTGGCAAAAGAGCAACATGGGGCTTGTATCCAATTGGTGGAAACTTTGATTCAAACCAATATGAAGCTATTATTAGTAGAAATATTGCTACGAATGGTGCTGGTATTTCTCCAATCATGCTATCTAGCTTTGTTGATTTCATGCTTGCAGAAGCTGCTTTAACTATAGGAACAACAGGAGATGCAGCTACTTATTTGGAAAGTGGTATTAATAAATCTATAAATAAGGTAATGAACTTCAGAACTGACGTAATTGAAGATGATTCTTTTGTTCCTTCAGCTACAGATGTTACAGATTATGTTACTGAAGTCATGACAAACTTTAACGCAGCTAATGCAGATGGTAAAATGGACATTATTGCATCCGAATATTTCATTGCCCTTTTTGGAAATGGTATTGAAGCTTTTAACACTTACAGAAGAACAGGTAAGCCTGATAACCTCCAACCTTTAAGACAAGTTGATGCTGATAATTGTATTAGGTCATTCTTATATCCAGATGACCATTCAAATCAAAACTCTAATGTAACACAGAAGCCTGATGTCTATCAAAAAGTATTTTGGGATACTAACCCAGATACAGGGTTTATTAACTAAATAAATATATAGAAAAATGAAAAAAAATTTATTAATAATTCCGTTTATTGTAGCTTTAATCTTCACATCATGTGAAGATGATTCAAAGATTAATTATAACGGAGATTTTGAATTAGGAGCTGTTTTGACAACAGTAGAAGAAGGTGACAATGTATTCAACCTATTTGATCCTGAAAACTCAACACTATCTGTAACTGTCGAGTTTAATGATTTTAAAAATAACGACTCAATGTCGAAAGTAGATATTTATGTGGATTACATTGATACATCGTTAGATAACAATAATGAGGTGCAAGAATATGATGAAGTATTAATAGGAACTATGACTTCAGCAGATTTTAGTGAAACAAGTGCTGCGGGAAGACCGCAAGGAACTTATTCTGTTATTGGTCAAGATATTTTAGATGCTGTGGGTGTTCCTTCTACAGCATTAAATGGCGGTGATGTTGCATTAATACGATTTGAATTACATTTAAATGACGGTAGAATATTTACAAACACGAATACCGGAACGAATGTTGCTAATACCTCTCATTTGACTCCATTTAGATACAGTTCGTCTTTAGTATGCCTATTTGACAACGATAGTTTCTTTACTGGAAGCTACTTACTAGAACAAATTTCAGGTAATGATCCTTTTTACCCTCAATACGGTCAGTCTTTTGGAACTCAAACAGTTAACATAGTAGCTAACTCAACTGAAAGAAGTTTTGACTTTGCTTATTTCCCTGACGTTTTTGGTTCTGATTATAAATTTACTATGAATATTGTTTGTGGTAAGTTAGAAATGTCAACGGACAGTAATTCGGGCACTTTGGGTTGTGGTGATGGAACTATACAAGGTACTCATGATGAAGATAATCCAGTTTATGTTGATGTAAACGGTAGTGATGATAGTTTTGACTTGTACTTCAAAGACTTTGTAAACGATGCTGGTTGTCAAACAGGCTCTGTAGACATGGTACTTCGTTTAACAAGACAATAAAATAAATATTTATCACCTATTAAAAGACTGAGGAATCTATTCCTCAGTCTTTTTTACTTTAAACCCTATGCCTATTACAACTAAAATATTTGGATTAAGAGCAGTTATAGAAGCCATAAATTCTGGAGAAACTATCGATAAAGTATTTCTTCAAAAAGGCTTAAAAGGAGAACTATTTCATGAGTTAGAAGCTCTATTAAGGGCAAATGCTATAAGCGCCTCTTATGTGCCTGTCGAGAAACTCAATCGATTAACACGTAAAAACCATCAAGGGATTGTTGCTAACGTCTCTCCTATTGCTTTCCATGACTTGGATGAACTTGTGCAAAACACAATTAACACAAAAAAAACTCCTCTTTTTCTTTTACTCGACCAAATTAGTGATGTCAGAAATTTTGGAGCCATTATCAGAACAGCAGAATGTACGGGCGTTGACGGTATAATCATTCAGAAAAAAGGGGGTGCACCCCTCAATGGAGATACCATAAAAACTAGTGCAGGAGCTATATTTAAAGTTCCCATCTGCAAAGTAGATCATATTAAAGATGCCATGTTTCACCTTCAAGCTTCCAATATCAAAGTTGTTGCTGCTACAGAAAAAACAGAAGATCAAATCTATGATATTGACCTCAAAGCTCCTTGTGCTATTATAATGGGTTCCGAAGGCAAGGGTGTTTCTCCTTCTGTTTTAAAACTCGTAGATGCTAAGGCAAAATTACCTATGCTTGGCGATATTGGGTCTTTAAATGTATCTGTTGCTTGCGGTGCGTTTTTGTACGAAGCGGTTAGACAACGCCTTTAATCTTCCTTACTTTTTTTAAGGTAATAGTTTATTTTTAATTGTCTTTGCTCAGCGCTTTCCTCCATGCTCTTAGTCTGTTTTGAATCATTACTTGTAAGTACATCAATTTCAGGTAATATTTCAATGAAATTACCACTTTCATCAAAATGTTTCACAAACGGATCATTAGTCGCATCATAGTTTTCCTGTTCCCAATCATATTTTTTAGGTTTTGGGATTGCTCTTTTAAACACTAGGGCAAAAATTAAACCAACACTTAATCCCGATAAATGTCCTTCCCATGACATGTTTTCTTTAACAGGAAATACGTACCAAATCATACTTCCATAGAGAAATACCACTAATAACGACAAGGCAATAAGCCTATAATGTTTTGTGAATATCCCCTTAAATAATATAAAGCTCATAAGAACATATATCAAGCCACTTGCTCCTATATGATAGGCTGGTCTTGCTATTATCCATGTTACAATTCCAGATAATAAAATTCCGTATGATATAATTCTCCATGCTATTGGTCTATAAAAATAAAATAGCGCGATTGACAGCACAAAAAGCGGTACGGTATTGTGGTATAAATGTTTTAGGTTTGCATGAATAAATGGACTGAACACAAGCCCCTTTAACCCCTTAAGAGTTCTAGGATATATGCCAAAATCATTAAACCTAAATTCAAACCTTACCTCAACCCAAAACACCAACCATATCGTCAAAACAAATGTAATCGGATAAGCTAATACTCCAACAGAAAATTTAAATTGGTCTTGTGTGTTCATCGTTTAAATTTAAGTAATGTAACTCAAATAGTTTTCCAAAAGCACTCTTTATGCAACATTGTCATTATTATAACAAAAAATATTTAATTTTACACCATGAATGCACCATTAGCAGAACGCTTGCGCCCACAAAACCTTAATGAATATATAGGTCAATCTCATCTTATTGGCGAGCAAGGTTCGTTAACAAATTCTATAAAACAGGGGCTAATTCCGTCAATGATTTTATGGGGGCCACCTGGTATAGGAAAAACGACTCTCGCTCATATTATTGTTTCAGAAGCCCAACGTCCTTTCTATACGCTAAGCGCAATTAATTCTGGCGTAAAAGAGGTTAGAGAAGTTATTGAGCAAGCCAAAAAAAGTGGCGGTTTATTCACTACAAAAAATCCAATTTTATTTATTGATGAAATTCATCGTTTTAGTAAATCACAACAAGACTCATTGCTTCAGGCCGTGGAAAAAGGTTGGATCACTTTAATAGGTGCTACTACCGAAAACCCAAGTTTTGAAGTTATACCTGCACTTCTATCTAGATGCCAAGTGTATATCCTAAAAGAATTTGACAAAACGGATTTGGAACACCTTCTAAAACGTGCCCTGACACAGGATGAGATCCTTTCCAAAAAAGACATCCATCTTAAAGAAACCAATGCGCTTTTGCGACTTTCGGGCGGAGATGCTAGGAAACTACTTAATATTTTTGAGCTTGTAATTAACGCTTTTGAAACTGATACTATTGAAATTACTGATAAAAATGTACTTCAAAAAATACAGAACAACACAGTACGTTATGATAAAACTGGTGAGCAGCACTATGATATTGTCTCAGCATTTATAAAGTCTATAAGAGGTAGTGATCCTAATGCAGCAGTATATTGGTTAGCACGAATTATTGAAGGTGGAGAAGATGTAAAATTTATTGCACGTCGTATGCTAATTTTGGCGAGCGAAGACATAGGAAATGCCAACCCAACAGCTCTAGTTATTGCAAATAGTACTTTCCAAGCTGTATCTACTATTGGCTATCCAGAATCTCGAATTATATTAAGTCAATGTGCTATTTATTTAGCCTGTGCTTCAAAAAGTAACGCCTCTTATATCGCAATTAATGAAGCGCAGCAACTTGTCAAACAAACTGGCGATTTGAGCGTGCCACTATCATTGAGAAATGCACCAACAAAACTTATGAAATCACTAAGCTATGGAGAAGACTACAAATATGCACACAACCATAGTAATAATTTTGCATTACATGAGTTTTTACCTCATGAAATTTCTGAAACAAAGCTATACAACCCTGGAAATAACACAAGAGAAAACACATTGAGGTCTTACTTAAAAACCCTCTGGAAAGATAAATACAATTATTAAAATTCTATATATAAAGTTTTACTTATAGACGTACCTTCTTTGATATATTCTATCATCCACTTATTGCCTTCTTGTCTATAAACGATAAGTCTTTGAGCATTTTTTCAATATTATAATACACGTCAAAGCCATTTTGCTTAAACAAATGTCTCGTAAGCGTATTTAATTTAAATTGATCTGCTTGCTTAAAAAATGAAAATTTTTGTGGCAAAATTGCATATTTATACTTGTTAATATCGATTTGTCCTAAACTCGACATTACGGTCATTAAAACAACACAAACTGTTACTAAGATACGTTTCATATTTTTTTATAAAAATTGTTTTATTTCATTTAAGTGGTTAATTTCAATACTATTATCCGATAAATTTACATTATGATAATTAAAACAAATAGCCCCAATACCAAGGTTTAATGCGCCTATAATATCCGCTTCATAATTATCCCCAATCATAATACTCTGTTCTGGTGTAGCTCTAGCCATCTTTAAGGCATGATTAAAAATCTTAGGGTTTGGTTTTTTTACGCCTACCATTTCAGAATTGGTAACGGTTTTAAAGTAATGGTCAATGTTTGCATTATTCAGTTTACCTTGTTGTACTTCTTTAAATCCATTAGTAATGATATGCAGACTATACTTTGGTTTCAAGTATTCTAAAATTTCAATTGTACCCTCAAAAAGATGATTAAATGAAGAGAGATATTTTATATAATCTTCAGATAATTTATAAATCATGCTAGTCTTGACGGTTACACCTAATATTTTAAAAGTATCATTAAGTCGTCCATAACGCAATGCCGCTTTATCTATTTTCTCTTCTCTATAAAGTTTCCAATAATTTAGGTTAATTGGAACATAAACATCTAAAAATTCTTCAAGATTAATTTCAATTGCATTAAGTCTAAATATTTTTTCAAATGTTAATGCTGAATTTTTATCAAAATCCCATAACGTATGGTCCAAATCGAAAAAAACATGTGAGATATTATCAATTTTCATGTGTAGAATTTAAAATCAGTGTAAACAGTTTCTTGAAGCCTTTCCAGCGTTCTTCATTACTAAAACTATAATTATGAAATACAGCTGTAAATGTACCATTTACTTTTTTTACTTCTTGAATTAAACGCTCTAATGTTTCCCTTTTATCCAATTGCGATTTAATCTTTAGTGCTGCAGCATCCATAAAACAAAAAGGTTTTATCATCAAAGGTGTTTGAGTTTCGTAGTCAATTTCATAAAAATAAAACGGTGTACACGTACCAGCTCTAAATCCAATATCATTAACATAACCCATGGTGTAATCCTCCTGAATTTCTAGTTCAATCAGACTTCTATAAGTTTTTGGCAAGTAGAGTTTTGAAAAAGAATTCCGAGACGCTTTCAAAGCCGTATTAATTATGGCTTCCATATTTCGTTTTTCTTTTTTTAATATTTTCGGATTCTCAACTGCAAAATAAGACACTTTTAGTCCTACTCTGCAATAATCACCGATCGATTTAATTAGAGATACAAATTGTTTTTTATTGATACTTATATTTTTATCATAAGTAGAGAAATCGCCAATTAAAAAGAATACCGTAAGCTTACTTTTTATTTGTTTCTGTTTATTTAAAATCCATTTATAGGTATCATAGGGGTCTTTTTTAAAACCCAGCAAAACTGATAATCTTTGGTATAGTCTTTTAAATTTAAACTGGAACACATCTCCAAAAGTACCTCCTATAATTCGCATTAATCCCTTATGTTTAAAATAATACGCCATTGGAACATCAATAGCTAGGTCAATTTGATAATTACGTTTTGGAAAGTTAAAATTCGAGTACTTATCTTCCAGTGCGCTTCTAAATTTATTGGCCCAAATATCCACGACGGGTTGTAATAAAAAATTATGCTTATAGGCTAAACTCTCCTTAATTGTAAATCGTCCATATTCATCCTTTACATGTGGTAAATATTCTTCATATCGACTTAACAAATAAAACGAGGCAGCAAAAATATCAAAGGGAATACTACTCTTATCTCCGTTATAAAAAAAACATTTGGTCTCATCCCAATCTTGCACATTAATATCTATATCAGAAAGACCGTGTTCCGATAAAATGGGATGATGTCTCACAAAAAATTCATTTCCCAATTGCTGCGAGGCGTATGACATTTTTAGACTATCATGTGCTATAAAATCCTCAACTGTATTGGTAAATGACACCTCAATATTTAATATCCGTGTACATATTTGCTTAAAAACATACTTAATTCTTGGGGTAATATGTGGGGTATAGACTAAGAGCATTTAAACCATATTTTCATCTGCAAAGCTAAAATATGCTTTTTCGGTTATTATGACATGATCCAACACCTTTATATCTAAACTTTCTGAGGCAATTTTTAATTTTTTGGTCAATTGCTGGTCTGCTTTACTTGGTATTAATGTACCTGAGGGATGGTTATGTACTAATATAATGCTGGTTGCTCCAACTTCTAAAGCCGTCTTAAGTACCAATCTAACATCTACCAGTGTTCCAGTAATCCCACCTTTACTTTGTTGTCTTTTTTGAATAATTTTATTGGAATTGTTCATATAAATAATCCAAAATTCTTCATGCGGTAGTTCTCCCAAAATTGGTGCCATTAGATCGAATACGGACTTACTAGAGGTTATTTTATCTCTTTCTATGACCTCCGCCATTCGTCGTCGTCGTCCAAGCTCCATCGCTGCAACAATAGTTATCGCTTTTGCCTCACCAATACCCTTGAATGTCATGAATTGCTGAATGGATAGCTTCCCCAATTTATTAAGATTGTGATCTACTGTTGCTAAGATACGTTTGCATAATGCCACCGCACTCTCATCTCTATTACCAGAACCTATAAGAATAGCTACAAGCTCAGCGTCACTTAATGCTGATTTACCCTTATCCCGTAATTTTTCACGTGGTTGATCATCCTGCGACCAGTCTTTTATGGATAATGATGAAATTTTGTCTGACATGTAGTAAATATAATTATTGTATTTTACCAAAACAAAATTAACAGATACTTACTATGAAATCTTTATATAGTAATGAGGTTATACCGACTTCATACATCGCATTGCTCTGCTAAAGGAAAGTTCAACCACAAATTGAGGGACAATGAACATCAATCAAATGCTAAAATATTGTCAGGGACCTTTGGAAGTTGCAATTGGGAAAAAACAGTTCATAACTAAGGGCAGTTTTATCAAAAAGATGGCATTTAAGTTTTTTAAATCAATGATCATAACGACAAGCCCTGGAAACGGAATTTGGCAACCGTATCATATTATATTGTTCAAGATTATCTAGATTTCAACAGTGAAAAACTAGCACTTATTGGTGTTATAAATGAATTTATAGCATTGAAAAATAGCATCAATACACTCGAGCATCCTTACTTTAGAACATTCACTAAGGCATAATGGAGTAAATTGCAATACAAACATCTAGACCATCATTTACGCCAATTTGGTGTATAAGTTGCGCCATTTCTCTACCCCTAGATTACTCAGTTAAAATGCGTTTTTTTTTGTTTATATAAGGTCGAACATAAATGCCTAAACTTAGTAATCTATGATTCCTTTTTGTACTGAAATCGAAAAGAAAAAAGGGCGTTTTACTCACGTAATTTCAAATGGAAAATGGTATTAGCATCGGAAAAACGTCTTTAAATCAAGCCTTTGACTGCCTCAAAATCCAAACCTCCATAATTTCCAGAACTCATTAGTAACAAGGCTTTATCCATCATATCTTGAGAAAACAAATAATCTTTAAAATCCTTTGGATCAGTATAAATGATTAAATCATCTCGTTTAAACGCAGCAGCAATTTGCTCATGAGATACCGCGTCTAGTTTTTTTATTTCCACAGCATGTGGCGAATAAAATACCACAGCAACATCCGCTGCGTCTAAAGCGCCTTGATATTCTTTTAAAAATTCGGCATTCAAACTACTATAAGTGTGCAGCTCCAAACATGCTAATAATTTACGTTGACTGTATTGTTCTTTTACTGCCATAGTCGTTGCTTTCACTTTGCTTGGCGAATGGGCAAAATCTTTATACACTACACTTTTAGAAGATTCTGCTATCTTTTCTAAACGTTTGCTCGCACCCTTAAATGTAGAAATCGCTTCGTAGAAATCGTCCTCATCTACACCCATTTGCTGGCAAATCCATTTTGCTCCAGATAAATTATTCAGATTATGTTTTCCAAAGACTTCAATTGGCATTAGCCCATCTGAAGTTTCTAATAATGTTTCCCCGTCTTTAATGATATATTCTGGCGTATCGTAAGGTAATTTACGTATTGGATTTTCTGAGTTTTCAACAACAGCCTTTACGGTCGCATCTTCTATATTGTAAGTAATACTTCCACCTTTGGTAATACTATCTATAAATATACTAAACTGTTCGACATAATTTTCAAGAGTTGGAAATACATTGATATGATCCCAAGCAATACCAGTTAACAGGGCGATATTGGGTTGGTATAAGTGAAACTTTGGACGTCTGTCAATTGGTGAACTCAAATACTCATCCCCTTCTAAAACCATGAAATCATTATCTTCGGTAAGTTTTACCATCACATCAAATCCTTCTAATTGTGCACCAACCATATAATCTACATCAATATCATGATAATGCATTACATGAAGTATCATAGAGGTTATGGTTGTTTTGCCATGACTACCACCAATAACCACTCTAGTTTTGTGCTTACACTGCTCATACAAAAATTCTGGATAGCTATAGATTTTCACACCCAGTTCTTGTGCTTTCAATAGTTCGGGGTTATCAGATTTTGCATGCATTCCTAATACAATAGCATCTAAATTTGTTGTGATTTTTTCTGGAAACCAACCAAAAGATTCAGGTAATAAACCTTTGGCTTCTAATCTAGATTTTGACGGGTCAAAAATAGTATCGTCACTTCCTGTGACTAGATATCCTTTATTATGCAGAGCAATAGCCAAATTATGCATCGCTGCACCACCTATAGCGATAAAATGTACGTTCATATTACAAAGATGAAATTACTTGATCATAATTCCTAATTCAGGATTCAGAATTTATACCCCTATATGCATATTTATTTTTTATGATTTTGCGCTAGTATCAAATTATGTAACTCATATTAGATTGTATACCGACTTTAACTTGAATACAGCCTACTACAACATAAATAAAAGAAACCCTTACATCGCATTTAGAACCTAGAAACACTCGTGTAAAACTAGCTAAAAACACCCTTTTATTATTTTTAGCATGGTTTCGAATCACTAGATTTAAAGTTTCATAATCGCTTGTTTTTCTTCTAGTGCCTGTTCAAAATCTATGCGTATTGCTAGTGCCTTATTAATCCAGTGTAAAGCTTCTAGTTTGTTGCCTCTATTTTTATAAATCTGTGCCATTCGAAAATAGGCCCATTCTATAGGAACCCCATCCTTAGATGAGTGGTTTTTGATAAACACTTTTAAACAACGCTCCCCTTTATCTAATTGAAGATTATAATCTGCACATACCTTTCCCATCTGATAATTCAATGTATTTCTTCTAAAATTTTCATAAGCAGTTTCTATGTTTTTTAAAGCATCTTCTGGGCGATTTTCTCTCTCATATAAATTTGTTAATTTCTGAAAACAATTCAAAGACCCACCAACCCCAATAGCCTTTTTAAAATATATTTCTGCCAATTCTGAGTTATCGTCATATTCATAAATGTATCCTTTAGCTAAATAACCATCTACTAAGGATAATTGCTCCAACTCATTGGCAAAATTTAGGGCTTTCGATTTACTTCCGCCTATAATAGCTGGTAATTGCATATAATATTCTACCAATGCCCAACGGGTATCAATATGCTTAGCGTCTAATTGTGCTGCCTTTAAAAATGCCGCTTCAATTTCTCCAATCATACCCAAAGCTTTCCATTTTGAGACTTTTAAAGCTTTCATACCCATAGCACCACCATATTTGTAATGGTAAGTGGCATTTTTAGAATCTTTAATCACAAGTCTCTTATAAATTTTCATTGCTTTACCCCACTGATTTTGATAAGCTAACGCGTCACCATAAAATTCGAGAGCAAGCTTATCTTCAGGTTTAGACTCTAACACTTTAAGTGCGTTCTCCTCTACTATTTTATAAGATTTATCCGCAATAAGCTGTGTCATCTGTGCTTTAAACGACTGACCAAATAACATCAAAGGGAAAAAAAATAATACTAGTGTTTGTTTCATTTATAAAACATAAGTTAAAATACTAACATAAGTATCTATGTTCACCCCAAAAATAACTATCTTCACTAAACAATAAAGATTATTTGCGCATTTTCTTTTTTTTGGAATAACTTTTGAAGTTATTTTCACATAAATTATTTTTTGATGAAAAACAATACTATTATACTCATAATGATTCTATTATTTGCAACACATTCCAACGCTCAAAATCAAAATTATGATACACTATGGGATACGGTTGAAAAATTTGAAAAAGAAGGTCTAACAAATTCAGCCTTAGACATCGTGACACAAATCTTAGAACAAGCAACTCAAAGCAAAAACACTACACAAACACTAAAAAGCTTACTGTATAAGAGTAAATATGCTTTAGTTTTAGAAGAGGATGCGCAACTTAAAATTATTAAGGAATTTAAAACCGAAATTGCGCACAGCACTTTTCCCAAAAAACATATTTTAGAAAATCTATTAGCTCACTTATATTGGCAATACTTTCAAAAAAATCGTTGGCAATTTTATGACCGTAGTACTTTGGACAAAAAAGTAGATTCTGTAGATTTTAGAACTTGGGATTTAGAAACTTTATTTAACGAAATAAGTAAACACTTTGAAGCCTCACTGCAAAATGGATTACTATTGCAACAAACGCCTTTAGAGCAATTTGACGCATTACTTATTACCGAAGAAAACTCGCAATTATATAGACCTACATTATTTGACTTTTTAGCTCATAACGCTTTAGCATTTTACAAAAAAAATGAAAATACAATTACAAAACCGTCTTACAAATTTGAAATAGACGACCCTATTTTACTAAGTGATGCAAAAACGTTTTGCTCATTTAATATTCAATCTAAAGACAGTAGTGCATTACAATTAAAAGCATTAAAAATTTATCAGAATCTCATACAATTCCATCTCAAAGACAGCACTCCAATAGCCCTAACCGATGTAGATATAGAACGACTCAAATTTGTGAATAAACATGCTACGTTTGCCAATAAAAATTCCGTGTTTGAGCAAAGCTTAAAACAATCCATCGACACTTATAAAAATAACGAGGTTTCAGGCTTATATCAACACGAATTAGCGGCATTATATCACCAACAAGGTCTTAAATATAGCGCATCCTCCAATACAGAGCAAAGATGGCAATTAAAGGCTGCAATGCGTTTAGCAGAATCTGTTATTCATCAGTATCCTAAAACTAGGGCAGAACAACTTTGCTCAATTTTAAAAGCACAACTGCTTCAACCAGAATTGCGCATTCAAACCGAACATTATATCCCTTCCAACAAAGCCTCAAAACTATTGGTAAGTTATAAAAATATTGACGCTTTAAATTTTAGTCTTTATCATTTGAGCCAAAAGCAATGGAAACGTTTTAGTAAGCTCTATAAAAAAGACAAACAATTGACGTTTATTAAAACACTGAAAGCATCTAAAGCTTGGACGCAAGACTTAATTGACAAGGGGGATTATCAAAATCATAGTGTAGAAGCGCCTATAGCAAGTTTAAGCAATGGTCATTACCTCATCTTTGCAAGTACTAAAACTCAGCAAGCTTTCGCTACACTGCAAGTTACCAATTTTGCTCTAGTAGAAAAGACAACAACAAAGCAACACACCTATCAAATCATTGACCGTAACAATGGTACACCTATAGCAAATGCTTCTGTTAAAATTTCCTATAAAAAAAACTATCGTGACGCTTATACTACGCTTAACAAGACTACTGATATAAATGGCGAATTTGTCTTAGAAAAAACAAAGCTGCAATACGCTAATATGTATATTGAAGTCCAAAAAAATAATGAAACTGCATATTTTGGAAACTACTATATCCATCAATACAATGAGAAAAGTGACACCTCAGACCATGTAACTCACAATAGCTTTTTGTTTACAGACCGCAGTATATATAGACCTGGCCAAACGGTATATTTTAAGGGAATTTTAATGGAAACCTTTAAAAACAGTAGCACAGTAACTGCAAATCAATCGGTGTTTGTTTCATTATATAATGCTAATGAGCAAATGGTCTCTGAGCTTGACTTTGTGACGAATGAATTTGGCGCTTTTAACGGTGAATTTGTGTTGCCAAATACAGGTTTAACTGGCGAATTTTACATAAGAACTTATAGTAATGGACGTGTTGATAATTACAGTTATTTCTCTGTAGAAGCCTATAAACGCCCAAAATTTGAAACCCAATTTAAACCGATTACTGAAAGTTTTAAAGTCAATGATTCCGTTAGCATTACAGGAGAAGCAATCGCCTTTGCAGGCACAACTATTACAGATGCCAAAGTTATATATCGTGTCCATAGAAAAGTACAATATCCTAAATGGTTCTATTGGCATCGTCCGCAATTTTCTAGTGCAACTCAAGAAATTGCACACGGTGAGACTACCACTAATGCATCTGGAGCATTCACCATAAATTTTAAGGCCATTCCAGACCTGGAAGTAGACAGCTCCAATTTACCTGTTTTTAACTACGAAATCACAGCTGATGTCACCGACATAAATGGCGAGACTCGCAGCACTACAACAACGGTTAAGGTTGGTTATCATTCACTTATAGCAACTATTGGTGTTTCAAATCGTTTGGACAAAACCGATAAATCGCATAAATTACAGATTACTACCAAAAATTTAAATGGCGAATTTATTGCTGCAAAAGGCAGTATAAAAATACATAAACTTAGCGCCCCTAAAGCTACCTTAAGAAAACGTCCTTGGGACGCACCAGACTATAAATTACAAAATGAAGCGACGTTCAAAACCTTATTTCCTCATGAAGCTTATAATAATGAAGACGACCCAAAACACTGGAAAAAAGGAACGCTCGTTTTTGATAAAACGTTTGATACTAATGCTTCTAATAATTTAAACTTAGGAAACATTAAACGCTGGTTATCTGGACAATACCTCATAACTTTAACTTCTATAGATGCCTTTGGACAAACGGTTAAAGACGAAACCAGAGTCGAATTGTATAGTAATAAAGATAAAACTTTAGCAGATAATCAATTATTACAAATACACACAGATAAGTTGCAATATGAGCCTGGCGAAACTGCCATAGTAACTATAAGCTCCGCTACTCATCTTAAAGTATTTATTGAAATTGAAAAGCAAGAGCAAATCACAAAAAAGGAAATTGTAGAACTCAATAACAGTAAGCATAAGCTTATTATTCCTATAAATCCAGACGATGTTGGTGGTTTTGTTCTCCATTATAGCACTGCCGCTTTTAATAGTATTAAGGCATCCTCAATTGCTATCAATGTGCCCTATCCTAAAGTCGATTTAGATATTGAAATTAGCACCTTTAGAGATAAAATACAACCTGGAATGGAGGAAACTTGGAGTTTCAAAATTAAAGGACCTAAAGGTAATAAAGTGAGTGCCGAATTACTAGCAAATATGTATGATGCGTCTTTAGAGCAATTTAAAACACACGACTGGAACTTTAACCCTATCCAGCAACCAATCTATTATTCTAACTATAGCATAGAGGTCTCGCAGTGTTTTGGAATATCACATTTCAAAATACTAAACGCTTCCCACATTAAACCAATGTTAACTTATAAATCTTATGATGCTTTAAATTGGTTTGGGTTCTCTTTTAATAACGATGCTAGAAACGTATCAATTAGAGGTTATAACTCTAATTTAAGAAAAAAGAAAGCTATTGGTTATGCCGTAAGTGAGGTTAAAGCTGAAGCACTAAATAGCCCGCCTGATACTTTTCAAGATTCATTAGCAGGAAAAACTGCGGGAATAGCTATTGAGAGTGACAACCAAGATGATGCTATACAAGCAAACTTTAACACCATAAAAATTCGTAAAAACCTTCAAGAAACAGCCTTTTTCTTTCCTAACTTAAAAACAGATAGAATGGGCAACGTGAGTTTTAGCTTTACCGCCCCAGAAGCCTTAACGCAATGGAAGTTGCAGCTTCTTGCACATACCAAAACTCTTGAAAGTGCGACTAAGACCTTAGAAACAGTTACTCAAAAAGAATTGATGGTAGTACCTAATGCCCCCCGTTTCCTGCGAGAGGGCGACCAGATAATCATAAGTTCAAAAATCTCAAACCTTAGCGATACGAAATTATCAGGAGAAGCAAAACTAGAATTAAGTGATGCTGTAACTGGAGCGGACATTACATCACAACTTATCAGCTCAAACTCAGTAAGCCCCTTTACTGTAGACAGTAAGGGTAACACCAATGTTTCATGGCATTTAAGTATCTCAGATAACATACAAGCAGTGCAATATAAAGTTTCAGCAATGGCTGGAACTTATAGTGATGGCGAGCAAAATATATTGCCTGTATTATCTAATAGACTCTTAGTCACTGAGAGTATGCCAATGTGGGTAGGCTCAAAACAGACCAAAACCTTTACGCTAGATAAATTAAAACACACAAATTCATCTACCCTAAAGCACCATAATTTAACTTTAGAAATGACTTCTAATCCTGCTTGGTACGCAGTTCAAGCGCTACCATATCTCATGGAATACCCTTATGATTGTAATGAGCAAACTTTTAGTAGATACTATGCCAATGCTCTAGCAAGTCATATTATTAATACTAGTCCAAAGCTAAAAACAGTTTTTGAGCAATGGAAATCTAAAGATGTATTACTTTCTAATCTTGAAAAAAATGAAGCACTCAAAACTATCTTAATACAAGAAACACCTTGGCTTAGAGCTGCGCAAAGCGAAGCAGAGCAACAACAACGTATCGCTTTATTATTTGACCTGAACACCATGCATAACGCGTTAGAAACTGCTCTAAACAAGCTTAAACAAAACCAACATAGCAATGGTGCTTGGGCTTGGTTTAATGGCGGCAAAGACAATCGTTATATCTCACAACATATCATTGCTGGATTTGGGCACCTCTCAAAACTCAATGCCATAAATAACCCTGGTGATACTCCTATGATTCATAAAGCCATAAGATATCTAGACAACGCATTTATACAAGAATATACAGACCTTAAAACCTATAATAAGAATCTAGATTTAAAAAAAGACCACTTAAGTCATACACAGTTGTATTATTTATACATGCGTAGCTTTTTTCCAGAAGTAGAGACATCTAAACAAATTAAAGACATCCAAAACTATTACCTATCACAAATCAAGAAGTATTGGCGCAAACGCTCTTTATACTCCAAAGGTTTAATGACGCTAATAGCTCACCGATTTGATGATGCTAAAACTGCTCGTAAAATTTTAAAATCATTACAAGAAACCAGCATTACTTCTGAAGAATTAGGAATGTACTGGAAAGAAAACACCAATTCTTGGTTTTGGTATCAAGCACCTATAGAAACACAAGCTTTAATGATTGAAAGTTTTACCGAAGTAGGTGCGGGCATCCAGAGCGAGGCAAAGCATCTTGAAACTATTGACAATCTAAAAATATGGTTACTCAAAAACAAACAAACTAACCGTTGGAAAACCACCAAGGCCACAACAGAAGCTGTATATGCATTATTGCTTCAGGGTAGCGATTGGCTTAGTGTTACTGATATGGTTGACGTGACTGTAGGTCATACTAAAGTTGAACCCTCTAAGCTTGAACACACCAAGGTTATAGCTGGGACAGGCTATTTCAAAACCTCATGGCAAAACAATAACATTGGACCAGAAATGGCTGATGTAATCATTACCAAAAAAGGAGATGGTATTGCTTGGGGAAGTTTATATTGGCAATATTTTGAAGATTTGGACAAGATTACTTCTGCGGATACACCTTTACAACTAAATAAAAAGCTTTTCTTAAAAACAAATACAGATACTGGGGTTCAGATTACCGATATTACTGCCAACACAGCACTTAAAGTAGGTGATTTAATTACAGTTCGTATTGAATTACACAGCGATAGAACAATGGAATTTGTGCACATGAAAGATATGCGTGCTTCGGGCTTAGAACCCATAAATGTCATGTCTAAATACAAATGGCAAGATGGACTGGGGTACTATGAAAGCACCAAAGATGCCGCGACCAATTTTTTCTTTGACTATCTACCAAAAGGAGTCTATGTATTTGAATATGATTTACGTGTTAACAATCCAGGAAGTATGAGTAATGGTATTACTACCATCCAAAGTATGTACGCACCAGAATTTAGCAGTCATAGCGAGGGTACAAAACTATTAGTACATCATAAACCATAGCCTGGCGCATCAAATCAAAACCTTAATGGAAGTTTGAATATATAGTATTGTCCTCTGGAATGTTATAGCTCTTTTAATGCCATAAAAAATTAATATTAAGACCTAAAAAAAGAATTTGCGCCTTCAAATTCTCTTTTTACCTTCCTTAGTCCTAAAATCTGGCCTCGAATATCACAAAACAAATGTATCTCAATACTCATAATAGTTGAACTCATACCAAACGTAAGTAGGACGCGGGGTTTAGTCAACAGGGTGTTCAGATTTTGGGCTTCGACAATCCGAACACTAGTTATTGAACACTTGTTATTGTACACAGTATTTGTATTTCCATTTTTTTATTAATTCAAACACTCCATTTTTATTCCGTCATAAAAATTCCCATTTTTAAATTCAGGAATTATGGTTTGGTCAATTACGCTTTTACAGATTTCGTCTATCAGAATAAGCTCTGTTCCGGTTCCGGTTCCAGTTGCAATTCCGATTTTTCGACAAGGACTACATAAAACTATTGTCAATCCACTATTTTTTTCCATAATCGTTAATTATTCCAATTGGTTTCGGAAAAGTGCTTTTTAAGGTTTCCGACAATTGAACTTCAGTCGTGGACTTTTTAATTTCAGTTTCCTACACTGAACCTTTACAAGAGAGCATATTCAAGGTCAGAAATAGAATTAATATTTTAGTTCCAATTTTCATTTTATCACTTTTTTCCATTTTTCAGATTCCGCAAACTCTTTTACAATTCGATTTCTTTCAGTTAATAATTCAATCATATATTTTTCCAGAAAGAGCTTGTCAGCCAACTTTCCTAAAATTCCAAAAGGTGATTTATAATAAAAAAAGTCGGTCATCAAAGTTCTACCATTCGATTCCTCAAAGTGATGTTCGTGTTTGAATTCTGCAAACGCTCCTTTAACCATTTCGTCCGTAAAGTATTTTGGCCGATCATATTCCGTAATTTTAGAGGTCAGTTTTTGATAGATTCCAAAGTGTTTTGCTCTCCAAGTTACACTTTCATTCATACCAATTAATCCGCTTATTTTTCCAGCGATTGCTTCTTCATTAGTTTGTTCGGTCGATATTTTATGCAAATCGATACTTCGGGACAGGTCAAACACGATATTTCTATCAGCTTTTATTTCAGTTTTAAGTTCGATTCTCGGCATTTTTTTGGTATTGTGTTAGAACAATTTTATAAAGTTATTAACTTTATATATCTTGTACCCGTTGCGCGTTATGATTTAAAAGAAAAAAGCCACCTATATTTCTGATAATCAGTAAATTGAATTAACAACAAAACATTAATAATGAACAACTTAAATGCAATTTACGAAAGAATATTGGAAGTTTTACAAAACATATTGAAACCACAGTTAATAGTCTGTCAAAGACGCCAACCAAAATTAAGTGACTTGGAATTAATCAGTCTTAGTTTAACCTAAGAATATTTGGGTATTGATAGCGCAATTGATTTGTTTAGAAAGTTACCAAAAGTACTATTTTCAAAAATAAAACGTTGTTTACAACGGAAGACGTCGGAGATTAGCTAATCATATTGATCCTATAAGATTAAAATTAGCATCCAGTTTTAATGAGTTTGAAGATTACTTTATTGTAGATAGTATGCCATTAGAAATATGTAAGCTTTCTCGAAGCAGTCGCTCAAAAATCTGTAAAGAAAACAACTATACTTATCCTGACAAAGTAATTGAGTAATTTTGGAGTAGAGACAGTATCACAAAGCAAACCAAAACCCTTATAATCAACACATTAACCAACTCGACAACAGAAAATATGGCTTAGCAGACGATTATATTTTTTTCACTAAAGACGAATTAGTGATTGTCGATCTTTTGTCCTTATATAAATTTTACTCTTTAAAATCGGATGTAAGTCATAAGGTTCTATATCTTCGGGTAAGTGGTTTGTGTTTTTTCATGAACGACATTCCCTGTATGCGCTATAGAGCATTTTTCGAATAATAGTACATGTACTTCTATTTTACTTGGCTAACGGCTACAATAATATCTAAATTCCTAGAATCAGTTTTGCAATCCAGAAATAAATCAAAATCCCAAAAATATCATTACTTGTGGTAATAAATGGCCCTGTGGCAATTGCTGGGTCAATACCGCGTTTATTTAAAAATAATGGCACAAAAGTTCCTATAAGACCTGCCACTATAATTACAACAATTAATGCTAAAGAAATAGCTAGTGCCGTTGCTACTTCACCTTTATACACCCAAACAAATAGAAATAATACAATGGCAAGTACTACCCCATTAAATGCAGCAAGTAACATTTCTTTAATTAAGCGCGTATTTACACTCCCTTTTACATCATCATTTGCTAAGCCTTGTACTATAATTGCACTAGACTGTACCCCAACATTTCCTGCCATTGCGGCTATAAGTGGTGTAAAGAAAAACAATACCGAATGCTCCTTTAACATATCTTCAAAATCTCCCATTATCAATGCAGCACCAATACCTCCAACTAAGCCAAGGAATAACCACGGTAAGCGCGCCTTGGTCAACATCCAAATGCTATCTTCTGCATCGACATCTTGGGTAATACCTGCCGCTAACTGATAATCTTTCTCCGCCTCTTCCTTAATAACATCAACAATATCGTCAATAGTAATACGGCCAAGTAAACATTTTTTATCATCTACAACCGGAATTGCTTCCAAGTCATATTTTGCCATGACTTTTGCTACTTCTTCATCATCATCATTGACATGAACGTAATCTACTTTGGGAATATAGATATCTGCGATTTTACTTTCGTTCTTGGCAATTAATAAGTCTTTTAGCGACAATCTACCGATGAGTTTTTCTTCTTTAGTTACAACATAAATAGAGTGCACACGTTTAACGTGCTTTGCTTGTGCTCTAATTTTGCGAAGACAACCTGCAACCGTCCAAGATTCATAGACTTTAACGAGCTCTTTTGCCATTAATCCTCCTGCCGTATCTTCCTCATACGTCATCAATTCCTTTATCTCGGCAGCAAAGATTTCATCTTCAATCTCAGCGATTACAGTTTCCTTACGTTCTTCTGGAAGCTCCTCAATCAAATCTACAGCATCATCCGTATCTAATTCTTCCAACTCTTCTGCAATTTCTTTTGCAGACAAATTGTTAAGGATTTTACTACTTACATCTTCATCAAGCTCGGAAAGGATATCCGAGGTTTTTTCACTATCCAATAGCTTGATCACATATGTTGCTTGATCTAGGGTTAAAGTATCTAGAATCTCAGCAATATCTGCATAGTGAATTTCGTTAAAAAAGTCTAAAGCCGCCTTATCGTTTTGTGTATTGACAAGTTGCTCTACGTTTTCAAGAATAGCTTCTGTAATCTCAAAAATGATATGTTCTTTATTCTCTTCCAAAAACCTGTTATGCTTTATCGTTTTCAATATGTTGCGTCAATTCTATAAATTGATGAACGCTTAATTGTTCTGGACGCTTGCCAAAGATAATATTTGCTTTTAAATTATCAGAAAGATTAAATGTTTTTAAACTATTACGCAAGGTTTTTCTACGTTGTTGAAACGCTTGTTTTACGACTTTAAAAAACAACTTTTCATCACATGGTAAGGTATAATTCTCTTTTCTGATAAGTCGTAATACACCAGACTCTACTTTTGGCGGTGGATTAAATACACTTGGTGGCACGGTAAATAAATACTCAGCGTTATAAAAAGCTTGTGTTAACACAGATAAGATACCATAGGTTTTGCTTCCTTCTTTTTCACAAATACGCTTGGCGACTTCCTTTTGAAACATTCCTGAAAATTCAGGAATTTGATTGCGTAATTCCAAAGTTTTAAACACAATTTGTGATGAAATGTTGTAAGGAAAATTTCCAATAATTGCTAAAGATTCTCCTTTGAACACTTCATTTAAATCGTACTTTAAAAAATCTTTTTCTATAATACGCGATGCTAAATTGAGGTAATTGGCTTGTAAATATTCTACCGATTCGGTATCAATTTCTATCACATATGTTGTGCTGTCTTTTTCTAAAAGATACTTGGTTAACACTCCCATTCCTGGACCTATTTCCAAGATATTTTTATACCCATTTAGCGTTAAAGTATCTGCAATTTTCTTCGCTATGTTTTCATCTCGCAAAAAATGCTGTCCTAAATGTTTTTTTGCTTTAACCATCATACTGATGTAAGGTGTTCATATATTACTGTACTAGAGTAATTTATTAATAATAGAATGAAATACATCATACATTTCCATTTACTGTCCAAAAGATATACAAAAAACTAATTTTGACGCGTTTTATGCGTTTCGCTGCAAAATCTCTAATCTTCTATTTAAAATTTACGGCGTACTCATCACAAATTTCCAATTCAGTTCTAAAGGCCAACATCTTATCGGCAAACTGCTTCATACCATCAGAACGCAATCTCTCAGCATCTTCTTTATAATACGCTTCTAGTGCTGCTCTTGAATAACTCTTATATTGAATAGAATAAGTCTGTCCGCCCATATCTTCTTCTACCAAAACTTTGCTAAAAGTAGCACCTTCAAATTTGCCTGTTGCCAAAACTTCTGGAATATGTTGTTTTATCCATTCTAACCATTCTTCATGAATAGAATCATCTACATTAACCGTAACATTATATATTATTTTGCTCATTACTTCATAAATTAGAGATGTACACTTTAAGTTTGTGTTAAAAATTTTCACAAAGAACAGAAGTTCTTTTTCATCTGCAAAAGGTTTTTCCATTTTTTGGAACCTTAAACCTATTTTTGTGATTAATTTAATAGCATTACTATTGTATTCTGGAGTAATCGCTGCTATTTTAGTAATATTGAATTGCGATTTTGCACATTACAATAGTGCTTCTAAGGCTTCATAAGCATAAGTCTTACCTTCATATTTTCGGCAGCATCGAGAAACCAATACCTAGACATTCTAAATTATTGCGTTTCAAAATACCCACAACACCTATGGTCGTGTCATCATCTCATAACTTTAATATATAATAACCAACTGCTTTTAATTCACTTGATCTCCTCGCATCTGCCTATAGATTTTACGAGCATCTACAAAATAAATACTATCGGAATGATTAAAAATAATACGTTCGTAGAGTTCTTTTGCCTTTTCAGGCTGTTCTAGCTGCTTACGATATATTTCTGCCAAATGAAAATAGGCATCATCAATAAGAATATCTTCTTTATAATCGCTAATTATCTTTTGATAATTCGTCTCAGCTTGTAAAAATTGTTTTTGCTTTTCATAAAGTTTCGCTTGTAAATATAAAGCTTGATCGATAATACTTTCTGTTTTATGATGTTCTAAAACATCATTTAACACTTGAATGGCCGCTTGATTCTTGTTTTGAAACGCGAACAAGTCAGCTTTGGCATATTTTTTTAGAGCGACTTGCAAAGAATCTTCAAAATTATTGTCCGAAATTAACAATTTTAAATCTAAAGCGTCATTTGCAATGAGTTGAGAGGTAGAGCTTTTTAATATTTTCAATTGAGCTTCCGCCCATCGAAAGTCCCCTTTATAATAACTTGTCTTAGCTACTCTAAATCGTGCTTCTTGTGATAATGTGCTATTTTTTAAGCGGGTTTGAATTTGTGTATAATAAATCAACGCTTCATTAAATTTTTCTTGAAACACTAAAATATCAGCCAATTTCATCTTTAATTTAGCTTCATGAAATACAGGCAGATTATTCTGTAGTGTTTTTTTTAGAAACGATACAGAACGTTCCAAATCATCCAAATAGAAGGCTATGAAATGTGCGTAAGACACGTGCAAATCCATAGTTTCAGGTCTAACACCATACTTAATCAATAAGGTATTATATGCTTCATCAATATCTCTATAACTGTTTTTTTCTGCTTGTTTTAAGTTGAGTTCAAGTTTGTCTTTATGTGCCGCAACAACAGTTGCTAAATTGATAGCATTTTCAACAATATAATCTAAAATACGATGCGCTGTATCCAAATCGTCATTTGCGATAGTTATTTCTACCAAATCCAAAACACCCTTTAATGCAATTTGTTCACGTTTATGTATGGCTTTTTCTTGAGCAAAAGCTTTATTATAATCATGTTGTTGTATAAATAACCAACTTAACAACTGATTCCATAGTATATTGGGTTCAGTTTGCATCTTTTTTAGCAGGGCCTTTCGCAATAACACATTGTTTGCATCTTCTGAATTCTCAGTAATGTATTCGCTTATGTTTCGCTTCACATAATTAAAATGATTAGGATACTTTTCAATATAACTCAAATAATGACTAAACATTTTTTCTACTTTTCCTTGTTCTCCATAAATTGCAGCCAATTGCATATGATAATTAGAATTTGGTCGCAATTCCATAGTACGTTCATAAGCCTTAGCGGCATAATCTAGCAGTGCTTTATCTTCAAATCGCCTTGCAACATAATACCCATAAGCGACTTGATCATCAATCATTTGAATTGCTTTTTCGTAATATTCAGATGCGCGACTTGCCTTCCCTATTAACTTATAATTATACCCCAAATCTACAACGTATTGTGGATTTGCACTTTTAGAGGTTTTAGTTTCTAAGAGTTGTTGTGCTTCATCATATCGTTTAAGTTGTTGAAGTGCTTCTACAATCTTTTGAAAGTAATTAGAATTACTATTGTTTTTTTCATACAACTTTTGATAAGTCAGCAAGGCTTTTTCAAACTCACCACGACTAAAATAATCCTTAGCCAAGGCTTCATCTTGCGAAAAGCTAAATATTGAAACACATAGGCTTAACATGAATAAAAACTGTTTCAAGATGTCTTTAAATTTAAAATTCTGTTCTGTAAACATAACAAATGTAAGATTGTACTCGTGTGAATGTTATGATAAAAAAGCCTAAACATAGTTTAGGCTTTAAGTTTCAAAATAAATGTATTACTTATGATTTTTTTTTAAAAAAAGATTCATCTATCTTGTCTTGTTAACTCGTATTTGCTGCTCAAACACAATATCATTTGTATTAACACTTAATATCGTATTGTTAATTTAATCATTAACAAAAGTACGTTGCGGTTTTCACAACAAACGCGGTTAATTATTTGGCGATACGAAGTTCTGTAATTTCCTCGTAAAATCCAATTGTTTATCCACAAAAATTACACACACACTTTTAAGACATAACATCTAATCTCTTTAAAATTAAAACAATTAGTCAATCATAGAAAATCCTGTGTAAGGAATTAGCACTTCCGGTATCTTTATACCTTCATCTGTTTGGTAGTTTTCTAAAATTCCTGCTAAGACTCTTGGTAATGCTAAAGCACTACCATTTAGCGTATGTGCCAATTCACTTTTTCCTGCTGCATTTCTAAAGCGTAACTTCAAGCGATTGGCTTGAAAAGTTTCAAAATTAGACACAGAAGATATTTCTAACCAACGTTTTTGTGCTGTTGAAAAGACTTCAAAATCATAAGTTAATGCTGCTGTAAACCCAAGATCTCCTCCACAAAGGCGTAAGATTCGATATGGTAATTTCAGTTCTTTTAGCATAGACTTTACGTGCTCTACCATCTGATCTAAAGCTTCATAAGAGCGTGAAGGATGTTCTACACGTAGTATTTCAACCTTATCAAATTGATGCAATCTGTTCAACCCTCTTACATGCGCTCCATAGCTCCCTGCCTCTCTTCTAAAACAAGGCGTGTAGCCAGTTAATGCTTTAGGCAGCTCTTTTTCTTCCAAAAGCTCACCTCTAAATATATTTGTCGCTGGGACTTCGGCGGTAGGAATCAAATACAAATTATCGCCAGTAACATGATACATTTGTCCTTCTTTATCTGGCAATTGCCCTGTACCATACCCTGAAGCTTCATTAACCAAATGTGGCACTTGCACTTCATGATATCCCGCTGCTGTATTTTTATCTAAAAAATAATTAATTAAAGCACGCTGCAAACGCGCTCCTTTACCTTTATAAACTGGAAATCCTGCTCCAGTAATTTTGTTTCCTAATTCAAAATCAATGATATCATACTTTTTTGCCAATTCCCAATGCGGTAACGCGTTTTCATGTAGCTGAGGTAGATCACCTTCTTCATACACAACTTGGTTGTCTTCATCTGAGTTTCCAGCTGGAACAATTTCATTTGGTATATTAGGGATTTTATACAAGAGTTCTTGCAAAGCATCAGCCGTTGCATTTAAGCCATCAGAACAGGTGTTTTTTTCATCTTTTAATGCTCCTGTTTTTTCTTTTAAAATAGTTGCCTTTTGAACTTCTCCTTTTTTAAAAAGCACACCTATTTCTTTGGAGATTGTATTTAATTCAGCGGAAATATTATCAAATTTTGTTTGTAAACTTCGACGATTTTCATCTAAAGCAATGACGTCTTCAACCATAGTTTTAGCATCTAGATTTCTTTTTTCCAAACGCGCAATCACTAAATCTTTGTGATCTCTAATAAAATGTGCTTGTAACATGATATAAAAATTTAATCCGCAAATCTAAGGCTTTTCTGATTGAAATCAATCCAATTTTGAAGGTAAAATCCAGCTCGCATGTTTAAATATCGGCCATTCTTCTGAAGCTATATCAACTTCTGAATCGATAAGGCGTTGATAAGGCCTTCCGTTAACACTAACTCTGCAATTGACATAAACAGCCACATCTTTTCCTGCTTTAGCATAATGCGCTTTTAAATATTTAGAAAATTGCCAAATTACATCTGGTTTTGTGGCTGCCAAATGTTTCTGTTTACGCGATAGATGTTCGCCTAAGTGTATTACTGTTCTCTCCTTAGTATCCTTATCTTCTATGTGATAGGTTACCAAACCTTTTTTAGAGCGCAACATCATTCGCCATGATAAACGATGCCCTTCTTCTGTCCAAAGCACATTATCTTGAATCACCCAATGTCTCAAAGGCATTAACACATTATATATAGCATAAACACTAATGATTACTACTACAAGCGCTTTGCGTTTGGGTATTATAATTTCACTATCCAGATATAAAGGTTTCTTTTTTAAAAATATATTCCGAATGGTCTTTGGCTCAAAAAAGAACAGGCAAATTGCCAATGCCAAATACGGAAATATACCTACATGAAAAATTACTGAGTTGAAAATATGAAAAAAAATGGAGGCAAAAAACGCAAATTTTCGGGTGGGTTTAAGCAGCAAAAATGGCACCACCAAAAGGTCAAACAACAACCCTGAATAGGCAATAAAATAATGAAACCATTGCTCTACAAACAAACCGCCAACAATAGGATAGTGCGATTTACTCTTTAGTAATAATGCTATAAAACTTGTGTCTAACCAATCGGGATACATCTTAGCAATAGAAGCATAAGTATATACGATGAGCATTTGAAAAATGATAATAACAGCTACCCATTGCGGCATCTTATAAGATAGCAAACTCTTGTCTTTTTTTGCATCAACAGAACAATACGCATTAGCGGGTAAAAACACCATCATATAAGACATCAACATCAACAAATAATAGTGATTGTTATAGGAGTTTTTTTGCATAAAATAAGCGCCAGACCAGAGTACTGCAAAGGCTAGCATACTCAAGCGGTATTTATAGCCAACCATAACCATAGCACCGAATATTCCCATAATTACAAAATAGGCATACATACTTGGGCCTTGAAAAATCTGCAACCAATCAAACCCTATAAAATTAAAAGTGAATTTTGGATTTGCAACTGCACGCCCAACCCATCCTGTGAATATTGCTCCAATCGATTCTAAGAAAATTAACAGCCCAAAACATATCCTAAACACAATAAGCGCACTATTGTCAATCTGTCTAAATAGAAGTTTATTAAGCATATTTTTTGATTAACGTTAAGGCATGTGCTTTATCTTGAAACAATTGCTTTTTGAGATGAGCTACAGATTGAAACTTGTGCTCGTCTCTAAGTCGTTCTAGAATTTCAACCTTAAAATCCTCACCATAGATATCTTTCTTAAAATCAAATAAATGCATTTCTATTGTTCGAAATTGACCTTCTACAGTTGGATTTGTCCCAATATTCATCATACCATATAAAAGCACTCCTTTGTATGCTGTGCGCACAAAGTAAACACCATCTTTAGGTATAAGTTTATAGGCTCTATTGAGTTGAAGATTAGCTGTAGGAAACTCTATTTGTTTACCTAAGCCTTTTCCTTTCACAATAGTTCCTAAAAAATTAAAAGGATAGCCCAGAAATAAATTCGCTGTTTTGATATTACCATCCAAAAGTGCGTTTCTTATCTTGGTGGAGCTTACTGCCACTTCATCAATTTCTTGAGCAGAAATCTCTGTGACCTCAAAATCATATATTTCTCCAAAAGCACGCAGGTCATCAATATTGGCTGTACGATTTCTACCAAAACGATGGTCATACCCAATGATTATGTGCTTTACATGAAGTTTTTCCACCAATATATCGCGTACAAATTCTTGTGCAGTAAGACGTGAAAATTCTTTTGTGAATTCTTCTACAACTAAATAATCTACACCATGAGATTCTAACCGTTGTGATTTTTCATCAATGGTATTAATCATCTTAATATCGGCATCTTTTTGCAATACCATTCTAGGATGTGGAAAGAATGTCAATACTACCGCTTGCAATGCTTTATCTTTAGCAATGTTAACAAGTTTACTAATGATTTTCTGATGACCAATATGTACTCCATCAAAGGTTCCTATAGTTACTACAGCGGCCTTTATTAAACTATAATCTATGGCTTTTTCTATTTTCAAATTCGTTAATTTAAACGCTTATTTTCCATTAAAGTTATTCATGGTATTATTAACGCCAGACAAGGCAAAAGATTCTACCAAATCTGCTGCAATATCTAGACGCTCTTTTAATTGATGCTTTTCATCATCACTCCATTCACCCAAGACATAATCTACCTGTCTTCCTCGTCCAAACGCTGCACTAATCCCAAATCGAAAACGATTATATTTTGTTGTATTCAATTTTGCCTGCACATCTTTAAGCCCGTTATGTCCCCCATCACTACCTTTAGTTTTTAAACGCAAGCTTCCAAAAGGCAAGTTGAGGTCATCAGTAATAACAAGCACATTTTCTAAAGAGATTTTTTCTTTATCCATCCAATACTTAACCGCCTTACCACTTAGGTTCATATAGGTATTTGGCTTAAGAAGCACAAAAGCACGCCCTTTAAGCTTGAAGCTTGTTAGACTTCCCAATTTTAAGGTTTCGAAAGAAGCGTTATGTTTTTGCGCCAAAGCATCTACTATTTTGAATCCAATATTATGTCTTGTATTGACATACTCGGCGCCGATATTTCCAAGACCAACAATTAAAAATTTTTTCATAGGGTCTGTGGCTTCAAATGAAACCTTTTGTGTTTTATTTCTGAATATCTTAAATAACAACTTACACATGTATTCAATAAGATTTCTGCAAAAATAAAAAAGCATTCTGAATTAACAGAATGCTTTTTATTGTAGAATGATTAAACATTTTATTCATTTGCATCATCAGCTTCATCGTCAGCGTCCATTGCAGCACTCATAGATGCTCTAGAACGTCTAACTTGACATACTACCGTATTATCTGGATGCATGAATTTGTAAGCTTCATTGAAAAGCTCTGTGATATAAAGTTTTCCACCAATTTTTAATGGTGTAATATCTACTTCTATAAAATCTGGTAAATTGGCAGGAATTGCTTTTACCTTTAGCTTACGTTGGTTTTTTCTTAATGTACCACCAGCCATTACACCTTTAGAACTTCCAATAACGTGTACTGGAATCTCCATAGTTACTTCCTTATCTGGAAATAACTGATAGAAGTCGATGTGTAAAATTTTGTCTGTAACTGGGTGAAATTGGATGTCCTGTAATACAGCATTATAAGATTCTCCATTTTCTAGGGCAATCACAACTGTATGCGCATTAGGCGTATATACCAGTTTTGAGAATGCCAACTCAGCTGCTGAGAAATGTACTGGTTGATCTCCTCCGTATAATACGCAAGGAACCTCTCCAGCATTACGTAAGGCCTTAGTTGACTTTTTGCCTACGCTTTCTCTTTTAGATCCATTGATTGTAATTGATTTCATTTTCTAAAAAATATAATTAATAATTAATTTACATCACAAATTTTGAACTAATAGACTCATTGCTATGTACTTTAGTCATGACATCAGCAAATAAATTGGCACAGCTCAACACTTTAATTCTATCACTTTCTTGTGATAAAGGAATTGAGTCTGTTACGATTAGTTCTTGCAGTTTTGACTTTTCTAGTCGCTCATATGCACTACCCGATAAAATTGGATGCGTACAAATAGCTCTTACACTTAATGCACCACGCTCCATCATTAAATCTGCAGCTTTAGTTAATGTTCCGGCTGTATCTACCATATCGTCTACAAGCACAACATTCTTTCCAGTTACATCTCCAATTAGCTCCATATGTGAAATGACATTAGCTTTTGCACGTTGCTTATAACAAATTACCACATCACTTTCTAAAGCCTTAGAATATGCATAAGCTCTTTTGGAACCTCCCATATCTGGCGAAGCAATCGTTAAGTTATCCAAATTCAATGTTTTTAAATATGGTAAAAAAATCGTAGATGCAAATAAATGATCTACTGGTTTTTCAAAGAATCCTTGGATTTGATCTGCGTGTAAATCCATGGTAATAATTCTTGTTGCTCCAGCAGTTTCTAACATTTTTGCTACCAATTTTGCAGCAATAGGAACTCTAGGTTTATCTTTTCTATCCTGTCTTGCCCAACCAAAGTAGGGTATAACAGCAGTAATATGCCTCGCAGATGCACGTTTTGCAGCATCTAGCATCAACAATAACTCCATTAAATTTTTCGGACCTGGATTGGTAGAACCTATAATAAATAGCCGTGTACCTCTAACAGACTCTTCAAAAGACGGTTGAAATTCACCATCACTATATGTTGATGTAAGCACATTACCTAAATCTTCACCGTAGGCTTTGGCGATTTTCTCTGCTAAATCCTTACTTTGAGAACACGCAAATATCTTTGCTTGAATGTTTGAGTTTGTCATGAGTAACTAATTGCTAATGAGCTTAAAAAGTCTGCCTGTTTTTAATGAGGTGCAAATTTATGAATTTATTTGAACTGAAAAAGTTTAAAAGCTACTATTTTTAGTGCATGAACAAAAATTATTTTTTACTTTTGCACTGCACTTTGCTCAAGTGGCGGAATTGGTAGACGCGCTGGATTCAAAATCCAGTTTCTTCGGAAGTGTGGGTTCGATTCCCACCTTGAGTACTTTAATAATCCTTTAATTGATTGATATTAAATCTTTTAGAGGATTATTTGTTTTTATATTCTCCACATTTGTCCCAAAATGTAGTTTTTTCATAAAATTCATCAAGCCTTATGAGTATTGAGCTTACCTCTGTAGTAGTCTAGTAAAGTTATAATAAAATCTTTTATTTATAAAATATAATTTTATTAATTGGGACTCCTACTTTATTTGATGTCATTTTATTAATTTTAATATGAAATCATAGGGATGGGACAAAAAGAATCTAATTGGTCTGGCTATGCAAGATGGTGGTTAAGCCTTCTATACACACAAAAGAAATTTCATTTATAATTTTCCATATTTCCTGAATGCTACAACAGTTTGGTAAATGCCATAACTAATAAAAATTCTTGATAACCATATTACCAAACTAACTGACCAAGTGGAATTCAAAATCTTATATTTTTCAATACTTAATTTTGGCAATGAACTTATAAAGAGTATATACTCCTTTCAAGTATCTGTTCTGTTTATGTTTGATCCATGTATAGAAATATATATCTAATAAAATAAGAATGCTATTACTAAAGTAAATAACACTCCCCTTGACCAACTTTTTCCATTCTTGTTTGAAATCAGATTCAAGAATAATAAGATTGAATCAAAACCAAAAGATTTACTTTTCAATAGCTTAAAAACAACTATACCTTGTAAATAAGGATTAGCTATTAAAGGTTATGACATCTCCATAATTAACCGTTATACCAAACGAATCTTTTAGATGTATTTGTCTAACATAACTGAGTAATGCTCTAATTACTCCCGCATGAGTAACAATTGCAACCGACTTATATGGCTTTGAAATAAGCTCTTTATAGAACTCAATAACTCGGTGTTGCAACGCTAAATAAGATTCTCCATTCGATGTTGATACATTAACAAAGTCTTCCATCCATAATTTACTCTCATCTCTTGGAATATCATCCCAAGATCTTAGCTCCCAATCACCAAAATTCAATTCTTTCAAACGACTATCTTTAAAATATGTTGTGTGTATTGACTCTGCTAACTTTACACATCTCGATAATGGACTAGTATAAACAGCATCAAAAGTTACAGTATTAACTTTATCTTTTACAGCTAGTATTTCATCTTTATAGTTAGATACTAGATTGATATCAGATTGTCCATAACAAATACCTTTATCTATATCTGGTGTTGTATGTCTTATTAAATAAATTTCCACAATACTATAACACTTATATAAAAAATAACTTCACAAAACAGTTGAGTTGCTCCTGCACAATCACCTGTTTGCCCACCAATCCATTTTTTAAATTTTCTAGCTAAAAATAGCATTCCAAAAAAAGCAGGCATTAAGGTTAATAGTATCCACTTAGTCTCAAAAAACAGGAGTGGTATTAGAACAAAGCCTAAGTTTACAAATAAAGACCACATATCTTTACTTTCAGCTACTGTTTTTGATTTACTAGTTTCTGAACTTGACACATATGGCAATATATAAACTAATATAGCTGCCATAAATCTACTTATAGCGTGACCAGATATAATAACTAATGGTAATATTGCAGAAGGAAGTTCTACTAAGGCTATAAACTTTATTAATAATAACAAAATTAAACCTATGGCTCCATATGCCCCAATTTGAGAATCCTTCATTATTGCAAGAATTTTCTCCTTAGTCCATCCTCCACCAAAGCCATCACATACATCAGCAAAACCATCTTCATGAAACGCTCCAGTTATATAAATAGTAGATACAATACTCAATAAAATTGCTATAGATTTTGGCACTAACATTCCAAATCCATAATACACTAATGCTCCTACTAAACCTACCAACAACCCTATTAAACTAATGTATCGAATACTCTTTTTATTATGCTCTTTAGAAAACACTACCCACTTTGGAGGTGGAATTCTTGTAAAGAAACTCAATGCATTAAAGAATATGTGAATTTGTGTTTTCAAGTATTAGGCTTTATTAGATACATTTGCGCTTTCAAAACTGGTCATATTATTTAAGAAATCGCAAGATGCTTTTAATATTGGAAATGCTAAAGCTGCTCCTGTCCCTTCACCTAATCTTAACTCTAACTGTAAAATAGACTCCACACCTAAATAATTCAATACTTTTTTATGTCCTTGTTCATTAGAACAATGTGAAAACAGACAATAACCTAGTATATTTTCATCTATTTTAGATGCAATTAATAATGCCGCATTAACTATAAATCCATCAATTAATAACACCATACCCAATTCTGCAGCTTTTAACATTGCTCCGCACATCATGGCTATCTCAAAACCACCAAAACATTGAAGTGCTTCAAGTGCCGACTTAGGCTCATGTGCTTTAAACACTTCATTAAGTACAGCTTTTTTCTTCAAAATTCCATCTATATTTAAACCGGTTCCAGCTCCAACACAATCATCTATAGAAATTCCTGTAACATAACTCATTAATAAAGAGGCTGAAGATGTGTTCCCTATTCCCATCTCTCCAAAACCTACACTGTTACAACCATTATCATACAACTCTTGAATAAGCTGAGCTCCTTTGTCTAAAGCCGTTTGACATTCTTTATCAGTCATTGCTGGTTCGTAACGATAATTCTTAGTACCAAAAGCAACCTTGTTATCAATTAAATTAGGATGACTTTCAAAATTATGATTAACGCCAGCATCTACAATTTTTAAATCAATAGCATTGGTTTTAGTAAATACATTAATAGCTGCTCCTCCATTTAAAAAATTATAAACCATTTGTGCTGTAACTTCTTGCGGAAAAGGATTAACCTCTCCTTCTATAGCAATACCATGGTCTCCAGCAAAAACAATAATAGAAGGTTTATTAATTTCCGGAGAAAGGTTCTGTTGAATTTTTCCAAGCTGAAATGCTATTGTTTCTAATTGCCCTAAAGCTCCAATTGGCTTGGTTTTAGTATCAATTTTATGTCTTAAACTTTGCTCTAACTCTATATTATTTAAGCTTTTAATCATATTTACAATCTACTTTAATGATAATGGCAACCCAGAAATAACTACTGTTGCCTTTGTTGCTTTTTTAGCTATATATTGATTTACTAAACCTTGTAATTCAGTAAATTTTCGTCCTATTGGAGTCGATGCATGTCCTCCCATTCCTATTTCGTTGGAAATAAAAATAATCGTCGCATCTAATTGCTCCACCTTATCTATTTCTAACTTCGCTTCTTCTAAACACTTATCTATATCACTATCTAAATCGGTAAAGTAATTGGTTAACCATAGCGTTACGCAATCAATTAAAACCACTTCTCCTTGGCTAATTGCATTTGACAATTGCTTTTCTTCTTCCCGATTTATCCAAGTATTATCTCTAGATAACTTGTGCTTATCTATTCGATCTTTAAAATTATCGTCCCATACTCTAGATGTAGCCAAATAAACAGGTGACTCACTTAATGAACGTGCTAGTTCTTCGCCATAGGCTGACTTTCCTGATCGTTCACCTCCAGAAATATAATAAATCATGTAGCTCGATTTTAAAATCAGGTAAAAATAACCCATTTTTAAAGAACTAATAAAATTCTTCCATTCAAATTTCAATTAATAGTCTTTTAAAGTATTTTTGTTTTTAAATTTTAAATTATGTCTAAAACACTTCGCCCAATCATGTTTGTTGGAACTGGTTCAGACGTTGGTAAAAGCATATTAGTAACTGGTATTTGTCGCATTTTAAAACAAAAGGGGTTTACTCCTGCTCCATTTAAAGCACAAAACATGTCTTTAAATAGTTTTGTGACTAAAGATGGATTAGAAATTGGACGTGCTCAAGCAGTGCAAGCAGAAGCGGCGGGAATTTCATGTACTACAGAAATGAATCCAGTTTTACTAAAACCTTCTGGAGCAAACAAATCTCAAGTCATTTTACACGGAAAACCAATTGGAGATCAAACTGCTCGTTCCTACTTTCTAGGAAACAATAAACAAGAGCTTTTTAAAGAAGTTAAAAGAGCTTTTGACAATCTTCAAGAACAATTTAATCCTATAGTTTTAGAAGGTGCTGGTAGTATTAGCGAATTGAATTTAAAACACAGAGATATTGTAAATATGCGTATGGCTAAATATGCGAATGCTGATGTATATTTAGTTACCGACATTGATCGTGGAGGTGTTTTTGCTAGTGTTTATGGTAGCATTGTATTACTTGACGATGATGAAAGAAAACTGATTAAGGGAATCATTATTAATAAATTTAGAGGTGATATTTCTTTATTTGAAGAAGGAAAAAAAATGATTAAAGAACTCACTAATGTTCCTGTATTAGGTGTTATTCCTTTTGTTAAAGATATATACATTGAAGAAGAAGATTCATTGGCTTTAGACACTAAAAATAAAGCTTTTACTTCTGGAAAAATTAATATTGCTGTGGTACTACTACCGTTTATTTCCAATTTTACTGACTTTAATAGATTAGAAAAAGATGAACGCGTACATTTATTTTATACTCGCAAACCAGAAGATCTAAAAAAAACAGATATTATTATTATTCCGGGAAGTAAAAATACAATTGCTGATATGCAATTTTTACGAAATACTGAACTTGCTCAAGAAATCTTAAATGCATACGAACAAAAGAAAAAAATTGTAGGTATCTGTGGTGGATTCCAAATGTTAGGTCGCTCGATTTCTGATCCACATCATGTTGAAAACGAAATCCAAACTATACCTGGTTTAGGTATTATTCCTGCTGATACGATAATGGCTCTAGAAAAAACAACATTACAATGTAATTTTAAGTTTAAAAAATATTCTGACACTTGCACTGGTTATGAAATTCATATGGGAGTTACCACTTTTGAACATCAACAAAAACTAAATACTATTAATGATAATTCAGAAGGATATTTTGATAAAAACTGTTGGGGAACTTATATTCATGGAATCTTTGATAATAGTGTAGTTATTGATGATCTTTTGAGTGATTTTGCCATTAAACAAAACACAACAACTTTCGACTACAAAAAATATAAGGAAGAAAACTACGATAAACTTGCTGTTCATTTAGAATCGAATTTAGACATGGATTATATCATTCGTCAAATGCATTCGTAACTTTTGAGATATGATAGAATACGGACACGGAGACGATATACATAAGTTTAAAGGAATTGATTTTAAAGGAAATTTTAGTTCTAATGTATATAATTTAGGCGCTAATATTAAGCTTAAAGAATATTTAAAAAAACAACTAGATCTAATAGAAAACTATCCTGCTCCAAACAGCGAAAATTTCATTCAATTACTTAGTAAACATCATAATATTTCTAATCAAAATTGCTTAGTAACTAATGGAGCAACTGAAGCTTTTTATTTAATCACTAATGCTTTTTATGGAAGTAACGCCACTATTTGTACACCTTCTTTTTCAGAATATGAACGAGCTGGAAAAGCCAATAATTTACAGTTAGAATTTATTAATCGTAAAGCTATTCTTCAACATAAATTCACTACGAAACTAGCTTTTGTTTGCAACCCTAATAATCCTGATGGCTTTGAAAATACTAGTGAAGAAATTGCTACTATAGCAAAATCGTATCCTGACACCTATTTTATTATCGACGAAGCATATACAGAATTTACAAGCAGTTCTATTTCTTGTATTAACTTGCTATCAGAACATCAAAATATTATTCTCGTAAAATCGTTAACAAAACTGTTTTGTATTCCAGGTTTACGTTTAGGTTATATACTTAGCTTCTCTCCTATTATAAATAAACTTTTACAACATAAAATGCCTTGGAATTTAAACAGTCTTGCCTTACAAGCTGGTGAATTCATTTTTAAAAACTATAACAAAATTCTACCTGATTTTGAATTGTATTTTTCTGACGCAATAACATTACAAAATGAGATAAATAATTTGGATGGCTTTAAAGTAATTCCTACAAATACAAGTTATTTTTTAATTCGCTTATCACAACCAAAAGCTTCAGAATTAAAGTCATATCTGGTCAATTCTCATCAACTATTGATACGAAATGCTTCAAACTTTAGAACTTTAGATGAACACTATATCAGAATTGCTAGTCAAACTCCAGAAAAAAACTCCTTATTAATTAAAGCGTTACGTTCATGGAACAGTTAATCTTTTTACTTCCTTTAGGTATTGCTTATGTATTAGATTTAACTTTAGGTGATCCAAGATGGTTACCACATCCTATCCGTTTGTTTGGAAATTTAATTGTATTTGGAGAACGAAAATTGAATCAAGGGCAATCTCGATTTTCAAAAGGTATGTTGTTAACTTTAATACTTACTTCAGGTACATTTCTTTCATTTTACCTTATACAATTTCTATTAAAACCGTATCCTATTATATATGTAGTAGTTCAAAGTATATTTTTATTCTATGCTATTGCCAATAAAAGTTTGATTGAAGAAGGCAAAGCCGTATTTAATGAATTAGCTAAAGGAATTATACAAGGAAGAAAAAGATTATCGTGGATTGTAGGAAGAGATACTTCTCAACTGAATGAACAACAAATAAAAATAGCTGTTTTTGAAACTTTATCTGAAAATTTAAGTGATGGTGTAATTGCTCCACTATTTTTTTATGCAATACTGGGAGTTCCTGGTGCTATGTTGTATAAAATGGTAAACACTTTAGATTCTATGATCGGGTATAAAAACGAACGTTATTTTTACTTTGGAAAATTTGCTGCGAAACTAGATGATGTCTTTAATTATATTCCTTCAAGAATAACAGCAGTGATTATGCTACTTGTTTCAGGAAAAATAAAACATATGTTCAATGTTTTCAAAGAGGGAAAAAAGCATACGAGTCCAAATGCAGGATATCCTGAAGCAGCCTTAGCGTATATTATAAAATGTAGATTTGGTGGTCCGAATTATTATCACGGTAAACTCGTAGATAAACCATTTATAGGAATACATGATCGTAAAATTGAAGATCATGAATTTTCTAAAGTAGCAAGAATAAATCATGGTACTACATTTTTCTTTATTATTGTAAGTGGATTGCTTTACTATTGTTGTTGTTGATATATGAAAAGATACATTATAACAGGAGCTCCAAGCACTGGAAAAACTACACTTATTAATTCATTACAAGAAAATGGACATACTGTTTTTGAAGAAGTATCTCGAAGAATTATAATTTCTGAGCAACAAAAAAATAGTAATAAAACGCCTTGGGAAGATGTTTTTGGTTTCACAAAACTTGTTTACCAACAAACTATTAAAGAATTACATACACCTATTCTTCAACATGCTTTTGTAGATAGAGGCTTGGCAGATAACATTGCGTATTTACAATTAAAAAAACAACCCGTTTCTGATGAATTTTTAGATTTCGATTATCAAAAATTTTACCATAAAACTGTTTTTTTCTGTCCAATTTGGGAGGAGATCTATACGAAAGATAAACAACGATTACAATCTTTTGAAGAAGCTAAAAAATTACAAAAATTACTATTAAACACCTATCAAAATTTAGGGTTTAGAATTCTTGAAATCCCAAAAACAAATGTCTTAAAACGTTTACAATTTATTGTAACTACAATTAAATAAAAACATTACATTTGCCACGGATTTTTGGTTTTTTATGAAAATAAAAATTAAAAGGGAATTTGGTGTAAATCCAAAACTGTTCCCGCAACTGTAAGGTTCATCAAAAACAAAATATCAATATGCCACTGCTTTTAAAAAAGTGGGAAGGCGATATTTTGGAACTAAGTCAGGAGACCTGCCTCAAATCATAACATTAATTAATTAATAACTCTCGGGTAAAGGGTTGGAAAATTTAAAACTACACTTACAGTAGTATTTTCTGCAAATTACCTGCACAAAACTTATTTTATTCATAATGAAAAGATTAGTATTATGCAGTGTGTTTTTATTATTAGCTAATTTTGCCATAGCAAAAACAAACACTACAATTACAGAAACAGTAAAAGACGCAAAAACTGGTAAAGTCATTCCTGATGTTTCTATTATTATTCAAAATTTAACTGCAGGAACTACAACAAATTCAAAAGGATATTACACTATTGTAATATCTGAAAGTAGTAATAAACTTAGGTTTTCTAAAGTAGGGTACAAAACCCTCTTAAAAACTATTAATTCAAATCAAAAAAAATTAAAACAAGAAGTTCTTAATGTAGGAAAATTACCTATTCAAAATATAGATACCTCTATTACTACAAATAGTGTAAATTCAAAACTATTACAACTTCGAAATGTTACAGATTTAGGCGATGCCGCTAAAAGTGCTACTGGAGTTCGTCCAATAAATAAATATGGAGGATTTCAAACATTTAGAATTCGTGGTTTCAATAACTTCGTATTACTTATAGATAGTGTCAAAGATGAAAGATATAATATCTCTACTAGTGCTCCTACTACAAACTTAGCCAATGTAGAACGAATTGAAGTACTGAAAGGTCCTGCTAGTGTTTTATATGGTCATTCAGTTTTAGGAGGAATTATTAATATTGTTAGAAAGAAACCTACAACAGAAGACAATGTAAGTTTTAATACTTCTTATGGTAGTTTTGACACTTATAATATGGCAGTCGGTTTTGGCGGATCTATATTAGATAAATTGAGATATAGAACTGATTTTGGAATCACAAGAACTAATGATTGGAGAGATTATGGAGTAGCTACTAACAATCGTTCTTTTTCTTTTAAATACACTTCTACTAGTAAAAATAAATTTGAGTTTTATGCACAAGCAAATAACGACAAATATGATACTGACACAGGAATTCCTGTTGATGACGATGGTTCTTTAGTTACAGGTATGAATCCTGAAACGAGATATAACGATCCTCAAGATTTTCTAAAACATAAAAGATTTGATTTTCAATTAAAATACACACATGAATTCAACAGTAATTTTAAATTAACAAATCTTCTTTCGTATTCAGATGATGACATTAATTACTTGTCTACCGAGTTTTTAGAATTCAATAGTACTAAAGATGAACTTGCTAGATCTTTTCTTTTTTATTTCAATCATCAAACTAAAACACTACAAAATCAGTTAGATTTTAGTTATACAACTACAATAGGAAATATTAAGAATAAAATTCTTTTTGGTAATTCTATGAGTTTCTTAGATCGAAAAACATTTATAGGAAGTGTAATCGGTTCAGGAACCTTTACAACTATTACTGAGGTGAACCCTATTTTGAATCAAGGACATATTGAACCTGCAGATGAACGATTAGATATAACTGATGAAACAGCAAGTGGTTTTCACATACAAGATTGGCTAGAACTTTCTGATCCAATTAAAGCTTTAATTGGATTACGTTATCATGTTTTTGAAGGTACTTACTACCGTAATGAAATAGATAATGATAGAAACTTAATTGCAGCTGGAAACCGAACAGATATTTCTTCTGAAAAATGGAATAACTTTATAATAACAACGAAGAATACATCAATACAAGAAGGTAATTTTATCATATTCAATAAAAAAGTTTTTGCTGTAACCTACTCCGATTCTATTTCTAATTTGTACAACTTAGACAAAATAAAACGTATTCCAGAAGTAAAAGAATACGCTAATTCAATTCAATATTTTAACATAAACAACCCTATTATTGATGCAAATTTACTCGATAAATACGACAACTATTATTTTAGTAGGCATAACACCAAAGAACTACCAATAATTAGGGTAAATACTAAAAACAAAATAAGTTATTATGTAAATCCTAAAACGACTAAAGTAGTTTACAAATGTGCTACTAAAAACAGAATACAACGTTGGATTTATCATGGCTTACACAGCTTAGATTTTTCATTTTTAATTTGGAATAGACCTCTTTGGGATATTACTCTCATTTGTTAGTATTGCAAGTACTATTCTAGGATATCTTTTCCTTAAAAGAAAATGGAAAAAAAAGCAACACAAAAAGAAAAAACTAAATCATAAATCGATATAAACATGGGAAAAAATGTAGCAAAAGCTAATACAACCTTTTTATTTTGTGATGGAGGTTCTTGCAGGAAAGCAAAAAGCGAAATGGCTGTTCGAGAAGCCAGAGCACATTTAAGAAATGAAGAACTTTGGGATAACACTCACAGTATTAGAACTCGATGTAATGGTCGTTGTGAAGATGCTCCTACTTGGATTGTACAACCTGGAAATTACTGGTATAAAAACGTAACTCCAGAAAAAGCTGTTGAAATTATCGATGCTCATATCAATGAAGATAAACCTATCGATTCTTATCTTTTATATAAAGATGGAGATGAAGCAATGAATTCTGACAATGAAAGAACTGTAAAACCAATTATTTTTAATCAGAAAGAAGATAAAGATTATGGAAATGTATTAGTTGCACGTTCTCCTTCATCAGATCAATTTCTATATCCTTTATTCAAAAAACTTTTTGAAACCTCATCTAACATCCAAGTAAACTTTCATAATGGAAATCAGCAAATAATTACACAATTGCATCAAGTTACTTACACTGATGATTTTGATATTGTTGTAGAAGGACCAGAAACTAATTTAAAATTAGCTATTGGTCCGATTACTAAAGCAATAGAAAAAAATGTTGCTCAAGAAATTAAAGATAGAAAAGTTGGAGTTGCAGAAGTTATTTGGACGAAAGAAGACACTAATCACATAGCTCATATTCGTTTAAAGAATAGGAAAGGAAAATTTTTAGTATCATTGGACATTCCAAAAAAAAATAGTACACTTTGGGAATATATTCTTAGTATTTATCTAAGTATGGATAGTAAAAACCCTAAAATAGTTTTACCTGTTGAATAATAAACAAATTAGCATATTAGGATGTGGATGGCTTGGTTTACCTCTAGCTGAATTTTTAATCGATAGAGATTATACCGTAAAAGGCTCTACAACATCACTAGCAAAAGAAGAAATACTTAAGGAGCGTAATATTATTCCTTTTGTGTTTAAATTAGGTGAATCGTATGATAAAACTTTGATGAATGATTTCTTTTCAGACAGTGAAGTAATTATCCTCAATTTTCCTCCTAAGCGTATTTCTGATATTTTAATTGTATATCAAAAACAAATCAAAGAAGTATTACCATATATAAAACCAGAGCAAAAAGTAATTTTTGTTAGTTCTACTTCTGTATATCAAAATACAAACGATTGGGTAACCGAAACCATAGAAAACAAACCCGAAAAAGAATCAGGAAAAGCCGTTTTGGCTGTTGAACAACTTTTACAAGCACAGGTAAAAAATAATCTTACTATTCTTCGTTTAGCTGGACTCATTGGTTATGATAGAGTTCCAGGACGTTTTTTAGCAAAGAAAAAAGAAGTTTCAAATGGTAAAGCTCCAATTAATGTAATTCATCAAGACGATTGTATTGGATTAATCAATGCTATTATTTCTGAAAATGCTTGGGGAACTGTAATTAATGGTTGTGCAGATGAACATCCTTTACGAGAAACATTTTATATCTTAGCTGCTGAAAAAGTAGGTTTAGTACCTCCTGAGTTTAAACAATCAGAAACTGTTGAGTTTAAAAAAATATCAAATACTAAAAGTAAAACCTTATTAAATTATACATATAAGTATCCAGATCCTTTAACTCTTGTTACGTAAATGCAGAAGATAAATATTATAGGTGCCGGTCCGGGAGATCCAGAATTACTTACAGTCAAAGCCCATAAATTAATTACAGATGCTGATGTTATTTTACATGACAACTTGGTTTCTTCAGAAATTTTAGCATTAAATACTACTGCTAAAAAAATATATGTAGGTCGAAAATTTGGAGATCAATCAGATCAAATTAGCAGACAAGATCGTATTAATCAATTACTGCACGAACACTACTTAGAAGGTAAAAAAGTAGTCCGTTTAAAATCTGGTGATCCTTATATTTATGGTAGAGCTGCTGAAGAAGCACGATACTTAATAAAACATAAATTACCGTTTGAAGTAGTTCCTGGTATTACCGCTTCAATTGCAGCTGCCAACACATTAAATATTCCAATTACAGAACGAAATCATTCAAATGCAATGCTTATTTGTACTGCTCATACTGCTGATTATTCTTTTGAACAACTCAATGGAATTGCGCATATGCTTAAAGCAGGAAATACGATTTCTATTTACATGGGATTAAAAAGTTTACATAGAATCATTCCAAAACTTTTAGAAGTTTGTAAAGATGAAACGATTCCAGTAAACGCTATTTCAAACGTATCAAGAGAAAATCAACAAATTATTACTGGTAATTTAGGGAATATAGAAACTAAAATAGCCAATAGTTCTATTCCTATGCCTGTAGTTTTTATTATTGGAGCTACTCCAATCTATTAAAACAAGACCAATGAAAGAAGGAATTTTATTATGCGGACATGGTTCTAGACGAGCGGCTGCCGTTACATCGTTTAAAAGATTAGTTACCGTTTTAAAAGAACGTTACGAAGATAAATATGAAGTTGATTATGGTTTTTTAGAATTTAACCATCCGACTTATGAAGCTGCTGTAGAGCGTATGTATTTAAACGGAGTTCGTAAAATATATGCTTTACCTGTAATTTTATTTGCTGGATCGCATGCTAAAAATGATATTCCTTTTGAATTAAATACGTTACAAACTTACCATGATGACTTAACCATTTCAATGGCTAAACACATTGGCGTAAGCTCTTTTTTATTAGATTTATCAGTAAAACGCATCAAAGAAGCCGAAGAAAAACTTCCTACTATAAACAGAAAAGATACTTGTTTAATTGTGGTCGGTAGAGGTACAACAGATCCTGATGCAAATAGTGATGTTGCAAAATTAATGAATATGCTTTGGGAAGGTTTAGGCTTTGGTTTTGCTACTGTTGGTTATAGTGGAACTGCTTATCCGAATATAAAAGAGAGTTTAGAATTGGTAAATAAATTAGGATTTAAACGTACAATCATAATTCCGTTTTTCTTCTTTACTGGTGTATTATTAGAACGTATTTATGGGGCAGTTTCTGCTATGGATGAAAAATCTGAACATGAATACATATACACCGATCCTTTTGGAACTGATGAATTAATTCTAAAAGCTTTTGACGAACGCTTATATGAGGCTAAAAATGGTATTGCCAATATGAATTGCCAGATGTGTAAATACCGAAAGCAAGTTGTTGGTTTTGAAGAATATTTAGGTCAGGAACAAATGGGACACCATTTAAATGTTAAAGGTATTTTATTTGAAGAAGATGAAAAACCTGGAGAAAAGAAAAGTGGTATTAGTAATACAATTAAAAAGATTTTGGGAATATAATGTTCAAGGGGATTAATCCCTTTGGAGTTACTACTCCACAATTCCTTCTCCTTCGAGATATAAATCTTCAAGTTGTTGTTTAATTTCATTTGAAGGTTCTTGCCACATACCACGCTGAATTGCTTCTAATAAACGTTCACTCATATCTTTTAAAGCCCACGGATTGTTGTCTTTTATGAAAGCTTTATTTTTTTCGTCTAATAAATAACGCTCTGTGATACCTTCATACATAAAATCATCAATCAAGTTTGTAGTGGCATCATAAGCGAATAAATAATCTAACGTAGCTGCCATTTCAAAAGCGCCTTTATACCCATGACGTTGCACTCCGGCAATCCACTTTGGATTTATCACTCTTGATCGATATACTTTTAACAACTCTTCTTTTAAGGTTTTTACTTTTGGAGTTTCTGGTCGAGAATGATCTCCAAAATATACTTCAGCTTCACTTCCTTTTACTTTAGCTACTGCATTTGCTAATCCACCTTGGAATTGATAATAATCATCACTATCTAAAATATCGTGTTCTCTGTTATCTTGATTATGCATTACAATTTGCATCGCTTGTAATCTATTTGTAAACGATTCGTGTGCTGAAACACCTTTTTTAGAATTTCCATAAGCATAACCACTCCAATTGATATATACTTTGGCTAAATCTTCTTGCGTTTCCCAGTTTTTCTCATCAATTACAGCTTGTAAGCCCGCGCCATACGCACCTGGTTTAGATCCAAAAACTCGGTATAAAGCACGTTGTTTAGCTTCTTCTTGAGGTAAACCTTTAGTTTCCCAATCTTTAGTTTCTGCTAAAAATCGCTTACGAATAGGGTTTTCTTCTAAAGATTCATCTAATTCGGCAACTCTGGCTACAGCAGTATTGAATAAATTAATTACATCTGGAAAAGCATCTCTAAAAAACCCAGAAATACGTAACGTAACATCAACTCTTGGTCGTTGTAATTTGAGTAACGGAATTACTTCAAAATCGCTTACTCTTCTATTGGTATTTTTCCAAATTGGTTTTACACCCATTAAGGCAAATGCTTGAGCAATATCATCTCCTCCTGTTCGCATTGTTGAGGTTCCCCAGACAGAAATCCCTATAGTTTCTGGATAATCTCCATGTTCTTGGATGTAACGATCTATAATTAGTTTTGCACTTTTTTCACCTAAACGAAAAGCAGTTTCTGTAGGAATTGTTCGAACATCAACTGAATAAAAATTACGACCTGTTGGTAATAAATCCACACGTCCTCTTGTTGGAGCTCCAGACGGACCAGAAGGTACGTAAGCTCCGTTTAATCCTTCTAATAAATTTGTGATTTCTTCGGTTGTGTTATGTACAGCAACTAAGGTTTTATGTTTTATCAGTACTAAAACTTCATTTAGTTTTGGATAAACTTCAGATAAAATATTTTCATCTAAAAATTGTATCAATTGTTGTTTTGCGATAAACTCTAATTGCTCAACAACTTGACCTACAGTTTTACAATCTTTTTCTCTAATCTTTATTTCTAATTTTTCAGCATAATCTAATGCTAAAATATTTTGTTGAATTCTAAGATCTTCGGCTAAAACTTGTGTAATTCCTTTTTGCTCATACGTAGGCATTCTGTGTAAAGCAATTAATAAATCAATTAATTGATCATCTACAGGAGCTTTTCCGAAAATATGCAAGCCATCTCGAATTTGTGCTTCTTTAAGTTCACATAAATATCCATCTAATTTTACCAAAAGTTCATCTACATCATCTGAAGTAATTCCTAAATCGATATTCAGCTTAGTTTCTTTAACCAAATTTGCAATTTCATTTTCTAAAGCTTTTGATCGTTTTGAATCTAAATTTGAAGCTTCATAATATTCATCAACTAAATGCTCTAATTTCATTAAACTTCCATAACTCTCAGCTCTAGTCATCGGTGGAATTAAATGATCTATAATTACCGCTTGATTTCTTCGTTTTGCTTGTGTTCCTTCTCCAGGATCGTTGATAATAAACGGATAAAAATGTGGTAATGCATCGAACAACATCGCTGGAAAACAAGTTTCTGGATCTAAAGACACACTTTTTCCTGGTAACCATTCTAAGTTTCCATGTTTTCCTAAATGAATTACAGCATCTGCTTGATATGTATCTTGTAACCAGAAATAATAGGCCAAATATTGATATGTGGGAGCTAAATCTGGAGAGTGATAAATTGCTTGCGGATCTTGATTATAACCTCTAGATGGCTGAATACTCACAAAAACATTCCCTAATAAAAATCCAGAAACGATAAAACCTTCTTCTGTGAAATAAGGATCATTATCTGGAGTTCCCCATTGTTCTATAATCTTTTCTTGTAAAGTTTTTGAAATAGTATAAAATCGTTTTTTAAAATCAGATAAACTATACAGTATCACATGAGGACGAGTTTGCGCTGTACTAATATCATTGGTTGTAACTTGTGTAATCCAATACATTAATTCCGTTCCTGATTGCGGTAGTTGTTCTCCTAAATTATAATTTGCTTCTTGTAAGGCGTTTAACAAGACTGTGCAACTTGCTGGCGTATCTAATCCTACTCCATTAGCCAGTCGACTATCTTTATTGGGATAGTTAGGTAAAATAACAGCTACTCGTTTTTCTTCATTTTTCTTTTCTTGTAATCTAATCCAATTTTTTGCCAATCGCGCCATGAATTCACAAGCTGGTTGGTGAGCTTCATATTTTACAATTGTACTATCAGTAAGTTCATCTTTTTGAACTTCCTTTTTAAAAGACACTGCTCTACCAATAATTCTTCCATCAATTTCTGGTAAGGCTACATTCATAGCAATATCAGTAGGCGGAAGACCAAACATACCTTCTTCCCAAACTGTTTTATTCGTAGTAGAAAAAATAGCTTGTAAAATAGGAATTCCTAATCTATCAAAAATAAAATCTGTAGTATCTGAAGATTTAATTGTAAATCCTGTTGTATTAATTATGGCTGATATTTTTCTAGCACCTGAATTCGTCATTAGTTTTTCAAGATTCACTAATGTATCAGGATCTCTCAGATTATTTGCAAAAGCTACAACAGACTGTATGTCTTGATCTAATAAAGATTGACTCAAAACTTCTAAAGGTTCTAAGTTATTCGCCAAGAAATGAGTTCTGTATGCTAATAAGATTGTTGTTGGTTGATTGTGATCTAAACTTGAATCTAACTCTTCTTGTGTAACAATTCCGTTTTCAAATGTATATAGAAACAAGTCGTCTATTTGTTCAGCTGTAACTACCTCAACAGTTTGATTGAAAAAATTCTTACGGATATAATTTAAAAAGTTAATTGCGTTTGCTTTTCCTCCTTGTTGTAAATATTGTCTACAATGATGTACCGTTTGTAATGGTACAGAAGACAACTTCATCAATTCGTAATCGGGTTCATGAGCGGGAATAAAAAGTAACACACAATTGGTCCCTTCTTGTAATTCAACTAACGATTCAACTAAATATTTATAATAACTTATTCCTCCTAAAAGACTACAAACAATTACTTTGGCTTTCTCTAAAACATCTTCTACATAATTATCTATCGTCAATTCTTGCTTTAGATATACCAAATTGGTCATACGCAAACTTGGCAGTCTATCACTTTGTTGAGTATAAAGTGTTTTATAGGCTTCATTTACCGTATGTATTTCGGTATCGCCTGCACTTAAAAAAACAATATCTCCTGGTTTTTGTTCAATGTAAAAAACACCATCATCATCTGGATTCCAACCTCCAGGTATTGTTGCTATTAAATGCATAATTTTCTATTTTTTTGTAAACCAATTAAAGTTTCCCGCTCCCCAATATAAATGAATGTAACTTGCCATCACATTCTTGTATGAAAATACTTTGGTTGCTATTTCTCTTTCTCTAGCTGAATAAACTTTTGCTATTGAATCGTATTTATCATGAATCATCGAGGAATAATGAAATTCGTGTCCACAAATAGTTTCATCTTCAAAAACAACTTTTCTATATCCTAAATGCAATTTATTTTGCTCCATTGTTGTACTAAAATCAAAAACTTCTGTCATATTAAAAGCAACTCCTTCTGCATTAATAATTTGATTTCCTAAGTACATCATTCCTCCACATTCTGCTAAAATTTTAACTCCATTTTCGGCAGCATTTTTTATCGCTGTTTTCATTTCAGCATTCGAACTTAATTGTTCTAAGTATAATTCTGGATAACCTCCTGCCAAATAAATAATATCAGCCTCTGGTAATTTTGTATCATGAATTGGACTAAAAAACGTTACATCACCTAACTGCTTTAAATAGGCTAAGTTTTCAACATAAGTAAATGTGAACGCTTCATCTTTAGCAACAGCTATTTTAAGTGATTTTTTTTCTGAAAGATAGACTTGTTTCGTTATACTTTGAATTGAAGTTTTTTTAATCGAAGTCGCAACATTTAAAAGTTCATTTATATTAGCATGTGTACCAATATGACTTGCTACATTTTCTATTAACTCTTCAAATTTATCTTCAATATATAAACCTAAATGCCTCGAAGGTATTTTAATATCATCGTTTGGAGGAATATATCCTAAAGAAGGAATTCCAACGGTTTCGCAAGCTTCTTTTAAAAACGCATAATGAGATTCAGTTCTCACAAAGTTGAACAAAACTCCTGCTATTTTAACTTCAGGGTCAAACGTTTTTAATCCGTGTAAAATAGGAGCAATTGTATATGCCATTGCTTTAGCATTCACTACTAAAACAACTGGAATATTAAGTTTCTTTGCCAATTCAGCTGAACTTCCTTGATCTTTAACTGCTCCATCAAACAATCCCATTACACCTTCTACAATAGAAATATCAGCTTCATTAGTGTATTTTGTGAATACTTCTTGAATATGTGTATCTGACATCAATACACTATCTAAATTGATACTTGGTCTTTTAGCTGCTCTGGAATGATGAATTGTATCTATATAGTCTGGTCCGCATTTAAAAGTTTGTACTTTATAGTTCTTATTATTATAGTAACGTGCTAAACCAAGTGTAATCGTTGTTTTTCCTGAATTGCTCCAAGGAGCTGCTATTAAAAATGCCTTTGCCATAATTATAATGATGAAAAAGGTACATATCGTAAATTTAAAACTTCTGCCAATCGCTTTGCTCTACCTAATTTCACAAAACCATTTTCTGTATCTACAATAGTGGTATTTGATAATTTAGACAAATACATTTTGTAATTTTTTACCGCAAAATCAAATGGATTTTCGTGACCTGCATTAATCTTTCCATCTGTTAATACAAATAGTTGTACTGATTTAGTATTTATTGATTTCAACAACTCAAATACCTTTAAAAAAGCACTTCCTAAGTTTGTTTTGCCTCCTGCTCTTAATTGATAACTGACTTCTTGTATTCGCTTACTATCTGTAGTAAAATATTGCAAAATTTTTCCTGATGAATTTTCTAAAACCACAATAGCGTATTCTATTTTTTTTGCTGGATAAGAAGCTATTGTTTTTTGAACAATTCCTTTAATATATCCTAATTGCTTATCAACTGCCATAGAAGCACTGGTATCTAATAAAAAAACAATTTTAGCTGATGCTTTTTCAGTAATTTGTTGATATATCTTAGTAAAATTCTGTGTTACAATGTAGTTTTTAATTGTCTTTACTATAGCAATACGATCTGCTTCTTTAGCTATATATGGACTCTTTACGAGTTCATTGCTTGTTGGTAATGCTACTACTTTTTTTTTTGACGCTTGAGGGATAGAAAATTGCAAGCCGTTTTTAATTTGTTCTGGAAGTTGAAACGAATTTGATCCTTGTTGAGATTCTGTACTTTCTTTCTTTTCTTCTTCTTTTGAATTTTCCTCAGTTGAATTCTCTTTTTCCTTTGGCGGAGTAAAATCACTACTCCTGTGCGCTAAAACAAAAGGCGCTATTTTATATAACATTGCCTCTGTAGTTTCGTTTTCTCCTAATAAAGCCGCATAAGCTCTAGTCGTTTTTAATAAAAGTATATCTGCTCTCAATCCTTCTACATTGGCTTCAACAGTTAATTTAGCAGCTTCGTTTTGTACTTTTTCTGACAATACTACATCTACTAATTTATTTTTTGCCGAAAGAACTTCTGCTTTTAATACAATTTCTTCTTCTTTAAGTTTTGTATAAAACTCAGTAGCATTCGTATCAAAATTTAAACGCTGTAACGCTATTTTTTTTCGAAGCGTAATATCTTTCGGTGTTGTTATAGCAACACTTAATCCAAATCTATCTTTTAGTTGTGGACGTAATTCTCCTTCTTCAGGATTCATAGTACCAACTAAGCAAAACCTGCTATCTAACCACTCAGAAATTCCTTCTCTTTCTAAATGATATCCACCAGATGCAGAAGCATCTAATAGCACATCCATTAAATAATCATTCAACAAATTGATTTCATCTATATATAAAAAACCTTGATTAGCTTTCGCTAAAAGGCCTTTATCAACAATAGTTGTTTTTTCATTTATTAGGGCTTCTAAATTCACACTTCCTAATACCCTATCTTCAGTTGCTCCTATAGGTAAATTTATAAATGGAAAATCTTCTCCCATTAATTGGCTTAATGCTCTAACCGTAGTTGTTTTTCCAGTTCCTTTGTCTCCTGTTGCCAAAACTCCACCAATAGTAGGATCAATTATGTTTAGTAGTAAACATAATTTAAAGTCGTCCTGGCCTATGATAGCAGTAAATGGAAAGTTAATTTTATGCATGCATTACGATATTATAAAAAAGTAAACTACCTACTGCAATAGAAATAATTCCTACTAATGCGTTTAACCACTTAAATATAGACATATTACGCTCAACAAATCTACTCATTGTAAAAATTAGCACATAACTGTAGGCTGCCATCGCCAGAATAACTCCAACTGATTCTATGACTAAAATCCAAATAGCTTCGGTAACTGTACTTGCGCTAATTACTAAAGCCGATGTTAATGCTCCTCCAGTTCCTGCTAATCCATGTAACATACCAACCCAAAACGATCTGTTAATTGGGTTCATAGCTATCTCTTCTCCTGATTTACCATGAAGATGAATAATATTCATTGGATCATGTTCATGTTCTTCAATTTTCTTATGATCCTCCATCATTTCTTTCAACTTATGATTTCTTCTTATTGCTGTGATTCCTAACCAAATCATAATTGGCCCAACAGCTAATTCTGCGAAATAAGAAATATCTTCAATAAAAGATAGAAGAACAGACCTAAATAATAATGCTATTCCTCCAAAAATCAGCAACGTAACTGAGTGGCCAAATGCCCACTGAGAAGCTGTAAAAACTGTTTTCAAAGTAACTTTCTTCTTCTTAATTGCGTTCTCTGCCGCCAAAACAGATACAGCAGAAATATGATCAGGCTCAAAAGAATGTAAAATACCAGCAATTAAAGGTCTGGTTAGATTCATAAAGTTCATTCAATATATTTTATATAGGTCCCGTTGTTGTTTATTAAATACAAGTTTAACTCTACATTTGGTGCAATATTTTTACAATGCTTATAGCAATGTTTTAACAAGACCTGATAGAATTTTTCTTGTTGAGCAAAAATAAAGATTTCTTGTAACCTACCTGCCATATTTAGCGTCAAAATTTGTTCAGAAATCTCATCTGGATAACCCGCTTCTTTAGCCAAATTAGCTGTAAATTTTTTATCCCAAGTTGTTTTTCCACTATGCGTATTTAAATCACCTTTAGCTAACTTCGCAGCCTTGCCTAACATTATCCCCATGTTTACAGTTTTTATTGCCGGTGATATTGCTATTTTCTCGAAGGTTTCACGTATCCAATTACCATAATGAACACATGCCGTTTCTCTAACTTCCGAAAAAATCTTTCTTAATATTTTTTCGCTTCGGGCACCTGAATTTATAAGAAGTTTGATTTCATTATTAGCTATTGCGACATCAATTCCTTGTTGAATACTTGAAATATATGATGCTGCTGAAAATGGTGTAACTATTCCTGAAGTTCCAAGAATTGAAATTCCATGTAAAATTCCTAAACGACTATTTAAAGTTCTTTTTGCTAATTTTTCTCCATTTTTTACAGAAATTTCTATAGTTACCCCTTTATCGGTAAGATTATAATCAGATAACATTTTATGACAAACAGTAGTCATCATTTTTCTAGGAATAGGATTAATTGCTGGTTCACCTACAGGTATTTCCAATCCAGGTAATGTTACTAAACCAACACCTTTTCCCCTTTTAAAAATAATTTCCTTAGTTGTATTGAATGAAACTGTAGCTGTAATTTCTGCTAGATGTGTAACATCAGGATCGTCACCAGCATCTTTAACGGTAGTAATTACGCTCATTTCTTTAGAAATTATAGCATCTTTTAAGTAAAACATTGCTGTTTCTCCCACAGGAAGCATTACTGAAACTTTGTCCTGTTTCTCCTGAGAGATTAAACCTAATAAAGCTCCTTTTACACAAGCTGTGGCGCAAGCTCCTGTTGTATATCCTTTACGAAGAGGTTTATCGGGTATTTCTTGTAAATCACTCAATATATTCTATGATTTTTTGATGCAATTCTTCAATAGAATTCATACAAAGATACCTATTTGACAACAAAGGCTTTTTTAAAATAATAATGGGAATTTTAGTAGCTAAAGCAGCTGATATTTTTTGATCTAATTTTCCATTTATACCACTTTCTTTCGTAAATATTGCATCAGGTTGCAACTTCTTGTACAAATTAGTTTCTTCTTCTACATTTTGTGGATATCCAAAAAGCAATTGTGATGAAGGATAATTTGCTTTTTTTGCTATACTTCTGGAAACATATCTATCCAATATTCTAAACCAAGATTTATTACTTTCCCAATATGACTTAAGTTTAGTGATTGTCTGAACTCCAGAAAGTGCTAATAGTGACTTATACCCTCTTTGATTAAATTCCGATAGTGACTCTTCATATGAATTTGTATAAGTTACAAGTTCATGTTTCACTCTCGCAGTAAATTCTCGTTCAAAACGAATTATTGGAATTGTTATTTCAATAGCATCAACAGTTTCGTGCAGAACTTCAGCAAAAGGATGTGAAGCATTAACAATACATTTGATATTATTAACAATACAAAACTGCTCTAATTCATACTTTGTTAATGCTCCATATATCGGAATTCCTTTACCTTGAAATGAAACTTTAGTTTTGGTCGAATAGTAATACGGAATATGGGCTTCATCTAAGAATGATGCTACTTTTTTTCCTTCGGTAGTTCCTCCAAAAACTAATATCATTATAAACTATTTTACAAGTTTTGCCTTCTTTCTAAAAATATGATGCCAATTATCATCGTACAACCAAGATCTATTCTTTCTTGCACCAACAGCTTCTCCAACAACTATTAAGACTGTTCTAGTTAATTTATTTTCTTTAATGATTTGAGTTAGTTCTGTAAGTTTCCCAGTCCACACTTGCTCATCTTTCCAACTTACTCTGTATAAAACAGCTAAAGGAGTTTCAGGAGGATAATGCTCTAGTAATTCTCCTTGAACTTTCTTTGCAATTCCTGCACTTAGAAAAATACACATCGTAGCACGTAATTTTGCCATATCAGCAATATTTTCATGTTCAGGTGTAGGTGTATTCCCTTCTCCTCTTGTTAGAATTATTGTTTGCGCAACTTCTGGAATGGTAAACTCAGACTTTAAATAAGCTGCAGCAGCCTGAAAAGATGAAATTCCTGGCACAATAAAATAGTCATATCCTTTGGCATCAAAAATTGTCATCTGCTCTTGAATTGCGCCGTAAATAGAAGGATCGCCTGAATGTAACCTCACTATTTTTTTTCCTTGTTCATAATAACTATCAACAATTTCTATTTGCTCTTCTAGAGTCATTGAAGCAGAATTTCGAACCAATGCACCTTCTTTAGCCATATGCGTTAATTCCTCTGGAACTAAGCTCCCAGCATATAAAATACAATCTGCTTCTTCCAATAATTGTTGTCCTTTTAACGTTAAAAAATCAGGATCTCCAGAACCAGCTCCAACAATTGCTATACTTGGTTTTCTAACAAAATCAGAAACTAAACTAATTGCATAGGTGAATTTTTTACCAGAATCGGTATTTACTTTTGTTTTCTCTACCAACCATTCACTTTTATTCGCGATAAACGCAGAAGAAGCTTCAGACACACCATAAACTCCAACTTTTTTCTTTACTACTTCTGATGGATTTGCTACATCGATACTATTTAGTTCATCTCCATTATAGGTAATTAGCGGAATATCTAATTTAGCAACAATATCTAAATAAGCTTGTTCTTCAGCTTTAATATCAGCAGAACCAATGGCCATTACACTCTCGATTGCTATTTGTTGTTTTTGCAATTCTTCACGTAATATCATTTCGAATAATTCTGGTTTAATATCTTTAGAACAACCACTTCCTAATGCAATACATTTCGGATAAAAGGCTAATGTTGGTAATTCTAAATGAATTAACTCATAACCTACATATAGTAAAGCTTCATATTTCTCAATGACTACAGTATCTAAACTATAATAAATAGTAACAAAATCTGGACATGTTTTTTCTAAAAACTCAGTTCCTTTATCTTTTACTTTTAAAACTAAAGCAATCGGTTTTCTATTGACAAATGAAGAAATAATAGCATTCAATTCGGTGTTGCATTTCTGACTCCAACCGTATTGTCCAGCTAACAAATCTAAACTCCACAAATCTTGTAAATCGCTAGATGTCGAAACAACAGGAGTTGCTTGTAGAATTCTACTAATTTGAGCCGTCAGTTCATTGCCTTTACCTACATGTCCGCTCAATACCGACTGTGTAAATTTTCCTTGATCATCGATATTAACTACCGCAGGATCTGTTTTTTTATCTTCGATTACATTTGCAATACTTCGCACACAAATACCTAAAGCCCCAACAAAAAGCCAAGCATCGTATTTCTGAAATGAAGTTTCCATTAACTCCTTTATGGAATCAATCTGTTTTATATCTTTTGTTTCATCAACAGCCCTTGTCGTAAAAACTTTACTTCTGTAAAGCTCATTTTGTAATGTTTTAGCAATTTCTAATCCGTTATCTGTAAAACTGATTATTGCTACTTTTAAAACTTGCTCTGCCATACTCTTACTTTCCTTTTGTTTTAGTTGCTTTTAATAAGCATATCGGATTATTCAAATCTAAGGTTAAATTTATCTCTTCTACTAATTCCCATCCTAAGATTTTACAACTCTCTTTAAATATTTTATTGCTTGTTTCTTTTACAGTATTCATAACAATAATAGCATTAGGAGTAATCACTTCATTCACTTTTGTTAGCAACTCTTCTAACCTTCCTCCATGTCCTCCTATAAAAACTGTATCTGGTTGATTATATATTTCTATTTCTTGTTCAAAAAAATCACCTATAACTCCATGAATTCCTGGAACTCCGAATATTTTTTGATTCTGATATAGTATTTCCTCACATTCTTTTCTTTTTTCAAAGGCTACAACTTCTAAATTAGGGTTCTTCAACTTAGCTTCAATAGTAATTGATCCTGTACAAAATCCTATATCCCAAAACACTTTAGCATTTAGTATTTCTAATAAATGTAAAGTTGTTAAACGAATTGGCATTTTAGTAATCATATTGGGTCTTCCAGGTAATCCTTTAAAATGCCCATCTTGAATTCCAAAATGTAGTTTTCTTTGTTCTGTCTTATGTAACAACACACAGTTCAATTTATGATACTCTTGATATAATGCTTCTGATAAAGTCAAAGTTTGAACTTTTTCATGTTCACCTTCTAAATCTTCTCCAATACTTATTTTATAATTTGTAAATCCATACTCAAGTAATCTCTCTGCTATTGTCTTAGGATTTTTTTCAGCATCTGTTAATACACCAATCAAGCTTTTTTGTTGTATTAATGCTACATCTAATGCTTTCCAAGTTCTACCATGAACACTAACCGACATTAACTCATTACTATTGGTATTTGTTTTATTAGCTAGCAATTGAATTGAACTAAAATGAGGCTCATTATAGATTACAGCATTTGGATATTTATTCTGAAGTGTGTTTGAAAAACCATAAAATAATGGATTTCCAGAAGCAAATATCACAATATTTTTTTTGCCTCTTCATACTGCTGAAATACTGTTGAAATCGGGCTTTTAATATATATCCATTGATAGTTTTTGGGAAGTACATCTTTCACCAATTCTAAATGACGTTTACCTCCACTAAAAACTGTTGCATTTCTAATTAACTCGTTTTGTTCATTAGAAAAAATAGGTTCTGAATTCCCTATGCCAATTACATGAAATATCATTAATACTTTTCTTGAATTACAACTTCGTACTTAAGCTTTTTATAATCCCACTTTTTAATTTCTAATTCAGGTTTATTATAAAATTTATCTGTATAACCAAAACACAAATAACCTATTAACTGATTATCCTTAGGCACATTTAAAATTGTTTTTATTTTTTCTGGGTCCAATATGCTAACCCATTCCACTCCAATATTTAAAGACCTAGCCATTAACCACATATTTTGAATGGCACAAACCACACTACATTTTCCCATATCAGGCATACTCGTCCGCCCCAATACAGGTTCTTCTTTAGATGTATAAAACACCGCTATATTTAATGGCGATTTTGTTATTCCCTCTAGTTTTAGACTTGTATATTGTTGTTGCTTATCATCTAAAAAAAGAGACTTAGCTGTTTCATTTTCTTCTAGAAAAGAAGCCTTTATGGCTTTTTTTGTCTCAACATCATGAATCATTACAAACTCCCATGGTTGCGAAAACCCTGCTGAAGGAGTCGATAATCCTGCTTGCAGAATTTTTGTAATATTATCCCCAGAGATTAAATCTGATTTAAAATGGTTGCCACGAATATCTCTTCTATGCAACAAAATATCTTCTAAAACCTGTTGCTCTTCTTCCGAAAAAAAACGTTGCGCCTCACTCTGCATATTAAACCAATTCTAATTTAAAAACGTCTTCTAAAGTAAATGCCGCATTTACTATAGCAGCAGCAAAATTACTACCTCCTCTGCGTTCAGAAATTAAAGCATAAGGTGTATTTCTCATCATTTTTAAACGCTCTTTAGATTCAATAACATTAATAAACCCAACAGGAGCACCAACTATACCAATTGGATTAATTTTCCCGGCATATACCTGATCAACGATTTCTATTAATGCAGTAGGTGCATTACCTATCACAAATAATGCATCAGAGTATTGTTCAGCAGCTCGTTTTATCCCGGCTTGAG
>JABSPM010000064.1 GCA_013215095.1 Flavobacteriaceae bacterium
CACTTTGAGTGTGAAGCTGGATCAACTCTCGCCATTGCTCTTCAGTACGTTTACGCATTCGACTTACCTCATGTTATTGATGAGATAAGTGTAATTGAGCCCAAATTTGAACAGTAGGTGTGGTTCTAAAGACGCTTACTATAAATTAGCGTAAATTAGTGAGTAGTCAAGCCCAACTAAGGTAGCTATATTGCGCAATAATTAGAATGGACGGAAAAGGTAAACGTCTTGATAAGACCACCGAATGGGACTTGTAGCTCGTATCATCTGGTCAATTCTAAACACATTGGCTAATGCATTACAGAAAAAACACTCTGAAAATCAATTTTTTCTAAGGACATCATTATTCTCATTAATTGACTCTTAATTGAATAATAAGCTGATATTTTTCTAAATATTGTTCGTTAAGGTGCCCTTACAGGTATCTTAAGTGGGTTTAAATGCCTGAAATTATAATAATCAATAATGCGCACAAACAATATTCAGTTGTTTGACCATTCATCTAGAGCACTATCCGAGTCAAACAATACCTCAGCTTCATCGTATGAATCATTTTTTGCAGAGGTAATAAAGCCTTTATAAAACGATGCAGTTTTTGGATGTACAGAAAAGCCGCTGACTTTAGATAGCTCAAAACGTAATTCAGCTGGCAGCATCCACCAAATTGGTAGAACAACACGTTTAACAAATTCTTTTCCATCTTTATTATGCTTGTATTTATCAGAGAATGGGTTTGCTATATCAGGGAGGTTTGCAATATTTTGCTTCAATAGAAGCTGTGTGTAAGCTGTTGGATTTTTTATATCTGCACCTTCTACAACCTTTCTTGCACAGTAAAAAATGTTTGATTTAATAACTTGCTCATCAAACAATTTAATCCATTTATCATGAATTGCTTGTTTTATATTTAAGAATTTCAATGCGTCTTCAATAATTAACTTATCATAGTGATCAGGTAATATGAATGATTTTTCTATTATTTTGGATTTAGGCCGGATTACAAACGTTATACCTGCAATAGAACGTCCTACACGGTATGGTTCGAAACTAACTACAAGGTTTGTATTTGAGCTAATTTCTTTGCATGCTGGATCTAATACACGTCTTTTAAAAGACGTATAATCTTTTATATATGAAGCTGTTAGCGGTTTACCGTTTAGATCTTTTAGACCTAATGGGAAGTACAATGCATCAAGTGTAGTTTTAAAATATTGGATGCCACCTTTTTTTTGATTGTATTGCTTTGAGAGTATTTCATATAAACGTATTGAGTATTTTGAACTTAAAATTACTAAATATTGTAATTCAACACTAGTGTATTGACTGAGTTTAAGCAGCTCATCATGCATATCTTCATGAAAAGTTATTTTGAATTTTCTTGTCTCTGGGTCATATTGAGAACGATGCGCAATATTAATTATATCAACTGTTCCTTCCCGCTTTCCTGGTGTTTCTATAGGTATTGAATGAAATGACCTAGCGGCTTTATCAATGAAGCGATATATGTGTCTTTTTTCAATACCTGTTAAGGTTTGAATATGCTCATCATCAAGCTCGACTGTTAATCCATTTGGATACTCACCTTGTGGGTTAATTAGCGATATGCATGCAGCTAATACCTTTTGCTCTCGGCTATTTAACCTTATTTGAGCTCCAATTAATTTGTTGCTTTTGGTGACCGTATAAGTTTCTGGTGAAGATGGCCCATCTAAAAATGTGATAGTACCAGATTGTGAATAAGCCGAGTCGAGTAATTCATTTATAGGTTCGTCACTCACAATATATTCTCAGTTTGATACGGATAGAAGATGGACATTAAAGCCCAAACTGTACGTATTAATCAAGATTTTTCTGCCCAAGATGTACGTTTTTAACATAATAAGCATTATTAATTCGTTTTTTAGTGCATGGACAATTTGTTTAATTTTATGTTGCCCTTTTTGTACTGTTAAAAATTACGAGTTAAGATCTGCCTTTTTTGTACTTACTAAATCTGACCTTATAGTGATTAGCTCCCACCACATAACAAACATTCTTTTATGCTTTGTATGTTTACTTGTTTTTTTTTATCTTGTTATTCTTGTTTCTCTTGATTATCTTGTTTTATAAGCTATGTAAGTAGCTGATATATAGTGTTTTTTTGGGGTTTTCTCCGACAAATTAGGCAATAAACCGTACATAAAAGGCAATCGAAAGAACAAAATAGGCATTGAACAGAACAGTTTGAATTTAGAACGTACAAAATTACCAATTAAACGTACATTCTGGGCAAATAGTCGTACAAATTGGGCAGAATTGCATATTTGAAACTAATTATTAGATATATTTTATAAAAAACCGTATCGTTTTGCCCTTTCTGTACGTTTTTAACTGCGATTATGCCTTTTTTGTACGGCTTTAGAATGGCCTTTTGCCCTTTTTGTACTCCTTAAAATATACCTATGCCTTTTTTGTACGCTTTTAGGGAGGGTTTAGAGGTGTGGCTCAAAGATTTTGGCAAGCTCAAATTGTTTAGAACGATGCTAAAAGACCAGCATCGCTACTACGTGGTTTACTTGCCAGAGGACGAACGTGTATTTTTTGTGGCGTAATACCCAGCACTTCCCACACCTTGCTTAATACTTCAATGGCAAAACCTTGCGGGGCACCTGTTTTGTCTTGATAGTTATAAGGTGCATATTGTTCTGTGATATATTCAAGGTTTTCTAAGGTATTTGCCATAGGTTTAAAGTAATACAAGCAAATCGTAAAACATATGAAGAATTTAAGTAACTGCATAAGTGTTTTCCTCAAGAATAGCCAATTATCTTTTTAAGAATGACGTAATATTGAAAAGTTCTATTTTAGTTTTGTAAAACTCCTAAATTCAGATAATAAGTGCGACACTGCAAATCAGGTGTAGAAGAAGCCAACTGCTAACGTTGGTACACTTCTTCTTACCACAGAACAAAGCAGTACTAACATGAATTATCAGCAGTTGACCGAAGGGAAAAGATAGAAGTGGACCCCAACAGTTGGACACATAAGCTAACTCTTTAAGTGGTTGATCCAGCTCATTCAGCGTATCTCTGCCTGCCGAAGTAGACTTCATCAGGAGTGAGGTCATTGAGTCCTTGATGATTACGCTCTTCATTA
>JABSPM010000065.1 GCA_013215095.1 Flavobacteriaceae bacterium
ATTACGGATTACGAAGGAAATAAATTAAGTGTTGATGGCAATAGCATATACATCAACGGAAAATTAACTACGACCTACACCTTCAAACAAGATTATTATTGGATGATGGGAGACAATCGTCACAACTCTATAGATGCTAGAGCATGGGGATTTGTACCTTTTGATCATGTTGTTGGTAAACCTGTATTTATATGGATGAGCTGGGATGGACTTAAAAACCCACGTCTAGAGCGCTTCTTTACTACAGTACATGGTGGGGGCAAACCAGTTTCTTATCTTATACCATTTATAGTAATCTTGTTGGGATACTTCGGTTATATCAAATGGAAAAAACGCAAAAAGAACGCCGCTTAATATAGAATATGAGTGTTTTATTGCATCCGACATATTTTCCTAGTATTGCTCAATTTATAGCTATTGCTAACGCAAAAGATCTCGTGTTTGAAGTTGCAGACAACTATCAAAAACAGACCTATAGAAATCGCACATTAATTTATGCTGCAAACGGTAAATTGGCATTAACTATACCTGTAAAATACAGTCAAAAAAACAGACAATTATATAGAGATATTGAAATTTCGAACACTTCTAATTGGCAATTGCTGCACTGGAAATCTTTAGAAAGTGCTTATAAAACATCACCGTTCTTTGATTATTATGAAGATGAGCTAAGACCGCTATTTTTTTATAACACTAACAAGCTTTTAGACCATAATTTTAAGTGTTTTGAAACCATTTTAGACTGTCTGCAATTAGAGAACCTAAATGTAACCACTACAACTTGTTTTGAAAAAGAGGTACCACATAAGAACCTAAGACACCTTGTTAATGCTAGAAAAGAACGCCAAATTGACCTTAGCCCATACACGCAAGTGTTTTGTAATAAACATGGTTTTATCCAAAACTTAAGCATCTTAGACTTAGTCTTTAACGAGGGTCCTAATGCCCTAAACTATCTAGAATCTCATATCTTGTAATTATGCTACAAACCACTGTACACTATGGCATACACTTTATCCTTCCTTTTCTAGTTGCATTTTTATATTTTAATTCTAAGTGGAAATGGGCAACTCTAATAATGTATGCTACCATGCTTATAGATTTAGACCACCTAATTGCAACTCCTGTTTTTGACCCAAACCGTTGCAGCATGAACTTTCATCCACTGCACTCATATTATGCTATAATAATATATGCTATACTCAGTAGCATCAAAACCACACGAATACTTGGAATTGGACTGCTCATTCATATTTTGGCAGATAGTATAGACTGCCTTTTTATGTAAACAGTTCAATACAAAACAAACAAACACACAACATTAATAGTGTTTGCAAGTTTTACTTCTATTTATAGCTTTAAACCCACTTTAGCCACCATAGGAAAATGATCAGAAAACTTATAATCATAGGTTTTAAAACCATTAACCATAAGGTCTTCTTCTACTAAAATAAAATCGATACGTAGAGGAAAGTATTTAAATGCAAAGGTGCGTCCAAAACCATTTCCTGCTTCTTTAAAGGCATCTTTCATATGCGCGCATATTTCTTTATACACATAAGAATAGGCTGTATTATTAAAATCGCCACAAATCACTGTTTTATAAGCTGATTTTTCTTTATGTGCCAAAAACATTTCTGCCTGCGTTTGCTGCATTTTAAAAGCTTGCTTTACACCTTTTAATACGCGTTCCGAATCTTGGGTATTATATTGTTCTAAGTTAGGATCTATGCGTGTAGACTGCAAATGGACATTGTAAATGCGTATGGTATCATTACCTTTAACAATATCTGCAAAAATGGCATTATTAGCTGTAGTAGGAAATTCTACTGATCCTGAGTTGATAATCGGAAATTTAGAAAAAATAGCCTGTCCAAACCTTACACGTTTCCCTTTTAAGACTTCATGTTTATAGTTGTAGTTTGACAATTTTACATTCTTATGCGGGTGATATTCTTGAAAAGCAATCACATCGGGTTCAACTTCTTCGATAAAATTTACAATATCATTTTCTATATTTGGCGTATCTATCCAATTGTACAAATTAAATAAGCGCACATTAAAACTCATGATATTAATATTCACATCACTATCTATATCCTTAGAACCTGAAAACTTATATAATAAACCCAAATAATTATGGCCTAATAACAATACAATTAAAGATAAAAGTAATTGTTTTTTTAAACGCAACAACCAATAAACCACAAATAACATATTGAGCACTAACAAAATAGGAACTGCAAGACTTAAGACAGATAGTAAAGCGAAATTTTTGGGCTCTACATAAGGTAATGCAAATGAAATCAACAAAGTAGCTGCCGCAATAGTATTGAAGAAGTAAATACCCTTATTTACAAAACTCAACTTCTTCATAATACCTTATCTTTTTCCTGCTCTAAATAAAAAATCTTTTTCTTCATTGCTCAAGCTTTCATATCCACTCTTGCCAATTTTATCTAGAATAATATCAATTTGTTTTTGATTATTAAACTCCTTAAACTCTGCTTTAGTATGCCCTCCATAAGTTTTCTCTTTTGAGCGTCTATATACGGTTTTCAAATTGCCTCTCTTTGGTTTAAACCAAACCGAAAAACTATCCATTACACGTGCAAAACCTGTTCCTATATCATGCCCTTTTTTTAGTTGAAGTGCGTAAATACACCCCAACAAACAGCCACCTAAATGCGCTACACTGCCACCAGCATTAGTAGAAAACAGTCCAACCACATCTAATATCACCAAGACCAAACCAATGTACATCAGATTGATATTAAATGTTATAAAACGTACGTTATACTTTGGCATATAGGCACACAAAAAAATAAGCGCAGCCCTAACCCCAGCAGATGCACCAATTAAGGCGCCTGCATCTTTTAAAACAGCATTAGGAAACAAGTTAAACACTAAAAGATATGCTAAAGCACCAACAATAATTCCTAAAAAATAAACATTTAAGGACAGTCTTACATTAAACAAATTTGAAAATGATTGCCCAACAAAATAGAGGACTAACATATTAAAAAACAGATGCCAAAAACCAACATGAGCAAAACCATATGTAATAATAGACCAAGGTTGTAAAATAAAGTCCATAAAGTCCTTAGGAAGTTCTAACCACGTTAAGCTTTCCTTTCTAGGAATATCTAAAAACAAGGCTACAAACCAACCCAATACATAGATAAGTACATTAGCTATTATTATTTTTTCAAAAGCTGTAAGTCGCTTTAGTTTATCTTGTATGTCGTAGCTTAAAGATGTCATTTAGTTCCAACGGTATTTATCAAGCTCATCTTTTTTCCAAAAATACATCATTAAAAATCCAGTAATTGCACCACCAATATGCGCAATATAAGCCGTGTTATTAGGACTAAAAATAGAAACACCTGTCAAAGCAGAAAATAAATCTAAAGCAATAAGCCCAGGAATAAAATACTTGGCTTTAATTGGAACTGGTAAAAATATAAGCATCAACTTAGAATTCGGAAACAGCATTCCAAAGGCCACTAAAATGCCCATAATAGCACCAGACGCTCCTACCATTGAACCTCTTGTCAAATGGTTTAATTCAAAAAGTGCCTTAATCTCTGCGTTACTTACGCTAGACATCGCATGACCATATTCTGCGATTAAAGGCGCCATTTTTCGTTCTAAAATTTCACTTTTAAGATAATTACCCTCCAAAATATCTAAATTAACTATTTGATTAAGCAGTTCATCTGAATATCCCAAACTAGAAACATCAACCATTAAAGGCATTACCTGTATATAATAAACAATAAATGTCAATACTACAGCGCCAAGTCCTGAAGATAAATAAAAGAAAATAAATTTACTTTTACCAAATACCTGCTCTACAGCCGTTCCAAACATCCATAATGCCAACATATTAAACAATATATGCTGAAAATTACCATGCATAAACATATGCGTAATAATTTGCCATGGTTGAAACATATCGGATTTTGGGAAATGCAAAGCAAATAGATTGCTAAATATCGCTCTATTTCCAATAACTAAAGTCCCTATAAACATTAATACATTTATAATAATTAAATGCTTAACTGTATCTGTTATTCCTCTCATTCGAACTAAATATATTTTCAGTATCTATTAATTAAACTTCTTATCTAAATCATCCACACGCATCGTTACAAATGTTGCTTTTCCACAAGGTGTAACGTTTGGCTCTTTACACCCAAACAAACTATGAATCATATGGTCTTGTTCTTGCTCTGTAAGCTTACGACCTGTTTTTATAGCCATACTTTTTGCTAAAGATTTTGCAATCATATCAGATTGACTAAAACTTTGATCCGATACTTCATATTGTGCATCATAAACTAATTGTTCTAACACCTCTGGAATATTTGCTTCCTCAAGGTTAGCCGGTACACCTACAATCTCTAAATGACCTTCGATTTTTGAAAATACAAATCCTGTTTGTATTAAATGGGATTTTAAACTTCGCAGTACATCCAATTCCTTAGGACTAAAATCTACACATATTGGAAACAACAATTGTTGACTTACACCTTCTTTTACGGTTATATTCTTTAAAAAATCTTCATACAAAATACGCTCATGTGCACGTTGTTGGTTAATTACCAACATTCCAGATTTAATGGTATTGATGATATATTTTTTATGCAACTGAAATGTATTTTGTTTTAAATCTTGGTCATCATCATCAAACATAGAAGACGTTACAGTATCGGTTTCAAACGCTACGCTACTAAAAACCGTTTCCGATGGTGTTTCAATTTTTGTATCTACATAAAGACTTTCCCAACTTGTACCTTTAGAGGAACCCTTAAAATCTGATGCTCCAATTTTAGAAACAGGTTTGCGCTCTTCTTCTTCAAATGGATTAAATGTTCTATCCACCTCTACCATTGGAGTTTTTACAGCCTTATGCGCATAATTATAAGGCGTATCCAAATTTGAATCTCTGTCAAAATCTAAGACAGGTGCCACACTAAATTGCCCCAAACTATGTTTTACTGCCGAACGCAAAATAGCATATAGTGTATGTTCATCTTCAAACTTTATCTCTGTCTTTGTAGGATGAATGTTAACGTCTATTGTTTTTGGGTCAACCTCTAAAAATAAAAAATAGCTTGCATGTGTCTTCTCGCGTAGCAAACCTTCAAAAGCAGCATTAACTGCATGATTTAAATATGAACTTTTTATAAAACGATCGTTCACAAAAAAGAACTGTTCTCCCCTAGTTTTTTTTGCAAATTCTGGCTTCATCACAAACCCTGAAACTTTAAGTACCTCAGTAGTTTCGTCTACTGGAACTAATTTTTCGTTTGTCTTAGAACCAAATATCTTAACAATCCGTTGCCTATAATTACAAATTGGTAAATTATAAAGTTCATTACCATTATGATGCATTGAAAACCCAATATTGGGATGCGCCAATGCTACACGATGAAACTCATCTAAGATGTGACGTAACTCTACATTGTTGGATTTTAAAAAGTTGCGTCGTGCCGGAATATTAAAAAACAAATTTTTAATAGCTACCGAGGTGCCATTAGGTGTTACAATGACATCTTGGGTTTTTATTTCACTCCCTTGAATATCTATTTGGGTTCCAAGTTCGTCGTGCACTTGTTTGGTCTTAAGCTCAAAATGGGCAACCGCAGCAATACTTGCTAGCGCTTCACCACGAAACCCTTTAGTATGAATATCAAACAAATCTTCAGCCGATCGTATTTTAGAGGTTGCATGACGCTCAAAACTTAATCGTGCATCGGTTACACTCATCCCCTTTCCATTGTCAATGACCTGTATCAGTGTTTTTCCTGATTCCTTTATGATAAGTTTTATAAATGTTGATTCTGCATCAATAGCATTCTCTAATAGCTCTTTAACTACCGAGGCTGGACGCTGAACGACTTCTCCTGCAGCAATTTGATTTGCAACATGATCTGGTAAAAGTTGTATAATATCTGACATTAACGATTATGAAAAAAATAGGGTTAAATCAAAATCTATAATAAACAAAAAGATAAATAGAAGTATTGCTATAATGATAAAAAGACGTCTATTCACTTCTTCATCTGACGTATTAAAATCCTCTAAGGCATTATTAAATTTAGTTTTGAGACTTCCTGTTTCTCCTGTAGTCTTTCTAAAATCATCAAACTTGTGTTTTATTTGGTACGGACTGCCTTCACCTTTATCATCCCAATGACGTGGTGTGTAACTATAGCTCTTATTCTTACGTAATTTAAAAAGTCCCATAATACTGCGTTTTTAGAATTAAACAAATTTAGATTCTAGAAAATATATACCTATCAAAAGCAATACCAAAAGTAAAATAAGTGCTTTTAAAGATAATCCTTTTCTTTTACTATTAGAATTTATAGTTCGAGATTCAGACCATTTATTAGCAAAATCTTGCTTACCATGTTGTTCCAAATTACTAGAATGCCTCGATTTATAATTAAAACGTTTGTTTTTGCGTTGTTGAAAAAAATAAGCTGCCAAAATAATAGGGTTTAACTCGTATTTCAAAAGTACTCAAAATACGAATAGCATGCACCTAGCAACTCTAAAAAATGTTAACAAGTTTGACGCAAAAAGAAGTCTATTTATGCATCGTGACGCAATTGCGCCATTTTTATCGCTGCAATAGCAGCTTCCGTACCTTTGTTTCCGTATTTTCCTCCTGAACGATCTAGAGACTGTTGCTCATTATTATCTGTAAGGACACAAAAAATAACTGGCGTATCATTTTGTATGTTAAGATCTTTTATCCCTTGGGTAACACCATCACAAACAAAATCAAAATGCTTAGTTTCACCTTGGATGACACTTCCTATAGCAATGACAACATCGACCATATGCTCTTGCATTTTCTTGCAACCATAAATAAGTTCAAAACTTCCAGGGACATTCCATCTTAATATATGACCATCTATGGCACCACAATCTAAAAGAGCTTCATAAGCACCTTTGTAAAGACCTTCTGTAATCTGTGGATTCCATTCAGAAACAACAATCCCAAACCGAAAGTCTTTCGCGTTTGGGATTGTAGCCTTATCATAATGTGATAAATTTTTGTTCTCAGTTGCCATATTAATTGGTTGCTGCTTGAGCTTTTCCTATAAACACATCAACATTAGCAGCTTCAGAACTCTTTGAAAATTTATCCTTTATTGTATTAAAGAATTTTAAAGCTTTATCTTTCTGACCTAGTTTTAAAGCAATAGTTCCTGCCTTATATAAATACATTGGTGTTGTATAATCGTTGGATTTCATGTTAGCCGCTTTCTCATAATACCCTAAAGCATCTTCTAATTGTTCTAACTGTACAAATGCATCAGCAATTCCTCCAGTTGCTATAGGTCCAAGCATTTCATCTTCGCTTTCAAAATCACTCAAAAACGTGATTGCTTTTTCATAATCGTTAAGGTTCAAATAGGCCATACCTGCGTAGTAATTTGCTAAGTTTGCAGCGTTCGTACCACTATGATTTTTAACAATATCTAACATGCCGTATTTTCCTTCTCCACCATTTAACGCTAATTTAAATAATGAATCTTTTTCTACACCATTAACTGCTTGATCAAAATACTGTTGCGCTTTGAACATATCATTCATAGCCTCACCTTCTTTTGGTTCTTGCACCAATTTATTATACCCTAAGTATCCCAAAACAATAGCCGCAACTATACCAATAAGTATAAAAATATTTTTCTGATTTTTTGCAACCCATTCTTCAGCTTTGGAAGCACCTTCATCTAAAGTATTGAACACTTCAGCTGTTGTTGAATTCTCATCAGAGATAGTTTCGTCTTCTATTACGTTCTCTACTTTTGTTTTAGGTTTATAACCTCTTTTTTTATAAGTTGCCATATATTCTATATTAATGCGCCGCAAAAATATAATTTTTATTGATAAAAAAAAGGCAATTTATTTGTTATTTTTCAATAATTTGCAGCGCTTAATTCAACCCTTTAATTGTTTTTCTTATTTTATTGAGAACTTGGTTTTTATGATTTTAAAAAAGCTCTCCTTAGTGAATTACAAAAATTTCGACAGTCAATCTTTTGCCTTTGATTCTAAGATCAACTGCTTTGTTGGACCTAACGGAATAGGAAAGACTAATGTACTAGATGCAATTTACCACCTTTCTTTCGGTAAAAGTTATTTTAATCCAATTGCTTCTCAAAACATAAAACACGACCAGGATTTTTTTGTTATTGATGGCGTTTATGATAAACATGAGCGCGAGGAAAAAATTGTAGTTTCGTTAAAAAAAGGACAAAAAAAAATAATCAAACGCAATGGTAAAATATATGAGCGTTTTAGTGATCATTTAGGGTTTCTTCCACTAGTTATTATTTCTCCAGCCGACATAGACTTAATTGTAGAGGGCAGTGATACGCGCCGAAAATTTTTGGATAGTGTCATCTCTCAAAGTGATAAAAACTACCTCAATAATTTAATTGCTTATAATAAAATTTTATCCCAACGCAATGCATTGCTAAAGTATTTTGCCGCTAACCACACCTTTAATAAAGACGCCTTGAGTGTCTATGATGAGCAACTGGCGGATTATGGTTTGAGCATATTTGAAAAGCGCCAAGCTTTTTTAGAAATTTTTACACCCATTTTTAAAGCGCGCTATACCGCCATAAGTAATAATCATGAAATTGTAGATCTCGTTTATAAAAGTGATTTGATTGCACATAATAATCTTAAAGACCTACTTTTAGAAGTATTGCCAAAGGATAAAGCGCTTCAATATACCAGCAAAGGTATTCATAAAGATGATTTGCTTTTTAAAATAAAATCTTATCCTATTAAGAAATTTGGAAGTCAAGGTCAACAAAAATCTTTTTTAATTGCGCTGAAACTTGCCCAATTTGATTTCATCAAACAACAGAACAAAGTAGCACCTATCTTATTACTAGATGATGTTTTTGACAAATTAGACGCTAATCGTGTCGCGCAAATCATTAAATTAGTGGATGCTAAAGATTTTGGTCAACTTTTTATTAGTGACACCCATCCAAAACGTACCGAAGATGTTGTAAAAAGTGTGCATCAATCTTATCAAATATTTAATCTAGCTTAGTTAATTATGCTAAAAAAAAGTCTTGTAGTTTTTCTATGTATAACCTTATACAGTTGTACACAAAACCCTCAAAATTATGTGCAATACTTAACTGGGTATTGGGAAATTAAGCAAGTAAAAAAAGATAATAAAATTCTTAAAACATATACCATAAGTACAATTGTAGATTATTTTGAGGTTCATAAAGATATGACCGGATTTAGGAAAAAAGTGGCACCAAATCTCGACGGTAAATTTATAGTAAACGACCACAAATCGCCTTTTAGATTAGAAATAGAAGATGACAAACTCCATATTTATTACACCCAAAATGATACCGAGTTTAAAGAAACCATTGTAAAAGCCTCTAAAAAAGAACTTATAATCACTAACCAGGAGCAGGTATTATACATATATAAACCTTATCAACCAATAACCTTTTAATAATGAGTAAAAGACATAATGACCATTTAAAATTAAACGATGTCCTTAAAGACTTTGTTAACACACATAAACTTCAAGATGGACTAGATAAAGTTGATGTAAGGAATGCTTGGGAGCAATTAATGGGGAATGGTGTTAACAATTACACCACTCAGATCATGCTAAAAAAAGACACGCTCTATGTAAAATTAAGCTCTTCTGTACTGAGAGAAGAACTGAACTACGGTAAGGACAAAATTATAACAATGCTCAATGAGTCCTTAGGAAAGAATTTAATAAAAAAACTTGTTTTACAATAAGAACTCAAAAAGACAACGATTTAATAAGTACACCATGATAAAAGAAATTCTAGGTTTCAACTGTAATGCTTTATAAAGATGCAACCACAACTTTAGAATATTTCTTCTCGAAAGAAAGTCATAAAATCCTAACTTTGTCTAAATTTAAACAACTGTAACCAATGCCAGTATTAAAAAGAATATCATGCTCAGATTTAAATAGAATTAAAAACCAATAAATTTCGAAACGTATGACAGGATTTCAAATGAAACCTATCTTAAACATCAATGCTTACCGAAACACTTCTTATTAAGATTTACTTAAAAAAAGCTCCAAATTCATATATACTACAAAAAAATACACGCTTCGGCTTACAAATCAAACATATTCTTAAACTTCAAAAGCACAACCTTGTACCATCTTACAATTATATTTAAACAACTATAAACTTTAAATTTGGATGAACAGTTACAAATAACCGACCAAAACGCAGAACAATATTTTTATTTTAAATTTTATTGAAAAAAACAAAAAAAGATAATTTCACACTTTGCATATCATTTTATTTTTTAATATTTTTACACTTCTATTAATTCATTGTTAGAAACCATAAAAAGATATTTTTATATCACCCTAACTAACAATAACGCTAAACAATGAAAAAAATATACACAAAATATTCGTGTGCAATTTTGTCTGCAATGCAAAATTTACATGTATTTATAAAAAAATCAAAATTTATTTTTGAAACTCTCATAAATTCTCAAAATCTAGAGAATACTAGTAATCTTAAAGCTAAGATGTGTTATGTTCTCCAGCCAAATGTCGGCGTGATATTGGAACAACCAATATGTACCAGACACAGAGGATCTGCAAGATATTAGATAGAAAAACATTATGTGGTCTTAAAAACACATAACCCTTTTCTAAAAAAATCACAAGCAAGTATTGGCATACTTAAAAAAATCAAAAATATTGTTGAAATTATTCCCTAACAAATTAACAGAGCTATTGACCCTGGATTTCAACAAAAAAAAGCGCAACTTTGAAGTTGCGCTTTACTTTTATATGTATGTCTTACATTAAAACATCTCTCTTCCAGAAAAGTGAAATGCACCTTCAATAGCTGCATTTTCATCACTATCACTTCCATGAACTGCATTCTCTCCAATAGAGGCAGCATACATTTTTCTAATCGTACCTTCTGCAGCTTCCGCTGGGTTTGTAGCGCCAATTAAAGTTCTAAAATCTTCAACTGCATTATCTTTTTCCAAGATAGCAGCCACAATAGGACCTCTTGTCATATACTCTACTAACTCTCCAAAGAATGGTCTTTCTTTATGGATTGCATAAAATGCCTCTGCATCAGTCGTCGTCATTTGAGTTAATTTCATTGCTACGATTCTAAATCCTGAAGCTGTAATTTTTTCTAAAATTGCACCAACATTCCCTTTTTCAACAGAATCTGGTTTTAACATTGTAAATGTTCTATTTGTTGCCATGTTTTTTTTTAATTTTGGTGCAAAAATAACGCTTTTATATAATTGCACAAGTTTTAGCGATATTGGGTTGAAGAAAAGTAAAAGCGGTAATTTATAAATTTGTGATTAAATTGTATATTCGCCATCTATGACAACGAATGAAATTGCGGAGATAAAAAGCCTATTACAGGAACCAAAAAACATTGTTATTGTGCCCCACAAAAATCCTGATGGTGATGCAATGGGATCCACTCTTGGGTTGCTGCATTACCTTAATCTATACAATCATGATGCCGTAGTGATTACTCCTAACAACTACCCTCATTTTCTGCAATGGTTACCAGGAAATGATAGTGTCATTAATTTTGAAAAACATGCATCTAAAGCTGCACATTTAATCAAAAAGTCGGACCTTATTTTTACCCTAGACTTTAACGCATTACACAGAATTGGCCAGATGGAACAACACGTGTTAAGTGCCAATGCCATAAAAATACTTATAGACCATCACCAACAACCTGATGCTTATGCCAAATACAGATATTCTGAACCTAGCATTTGCTCAACCTGTCAAATGGTATATCATTTTATTGACATGCTGAAAGATACTGATAAAATAAATAGGAGTATTGCAACATGTTTATATACGGGTATTATGACGGACACAGGTTCTTTTAGGTTTCCATCAACAACAAGTGAAACTCACAAAATTATTGCCTCTCTTATAGACAAAGGTGCTAATAATGCCCAAATACACAGTAACGTATATGACACCAATAGTTATAGCAAATTGCAACTCTTAGGTTGTGCAATGAATAATCTAGAGATTATTAAAGAATACAACACCGCTTACATTACATTATCTCAAGAAGAGTTAGACACCTATAATTATAAAAAAGGAGATACGGAAGGTGTTGTAAATTATGGGCTTTCTGTTAATGGTATTAAGTTTGCCGCCATATTTATTGAAAATCAGGCCGAAGGCATTATTAAAATATCACTCCGTTCTAAGGGTGCTATTGACGTTAACACCATAGCCCGAACTCATTTCAATGGTGGAGGACATATTAATGCTGCTGGAGGTCGAAGTACATTATCCATGGAAAAAACCTTAGAAAAATTCAAATTAATTCTTCCTCAATATTCAAATGATTTACAATCATGAAACAAAGCATAGCCCTTTTTTTAGTAGGTATTACACTCTATAGCTGCAAACCCCCTGAAGCGCGATACCCGATTTCTAATACATCAGGGTCATTCATTAAAGAATCTGCGGAAAGAAACCTCAGATTAAATAAACTAGAATACCTAAGAATACAAAAAATTATAGATGCTGATACCACAAACAGCTATCTCACTTCCGCAAATGGATTTTGGTATTATTACAATACAAAAATTGAAGGAGATAGTATTACAGCAAAATTTGGAGACATCATTAACTTCGACTATAATATCAAAGATTTAAACAATAAAACAATCTACACAAAAGCGGAATTAAAAACAGTTAATTACGCTATGGATCAGCAAGAGTTATTCACTGGTCTCAGAGAAGGGCTTAAATTGATGAAATCTGGAGAAACTGTAACCTTTTTATTCCCATCTCAAAAAGGATTTGGATATTACGGAGACGAGAATAAAATTGGCACAAACATTCCTTTAAAATGCGAAGTAACCGTCAATAAAATAACACAAAAAAAAACAAATTAAACAATTAAAATTTAACACATGAAAGTTTTTAAATCGACATTAACCATGGTAGCACTATTATTATTTATAAGTGTTTCCTCTTGTCAAAAAGACAAATATCCTGAACTAGGCGATGGTATATTTGCAGAAATTATAACAAATAAAGGTACTATGGTTGCAAAACTAAGCACCCAAAAAACACCAGTTACAGTAGCCAACTTTGTTGGTCTTGCCGAAGGTTCTCATCCTCTTTTAGCTGATGATAAAAAAGGTAAACCTTTTTATAATGGACTTGTTTTTCACAGAGTTATGGACAAATTCATGATCCAAGGTGGTGACCCAGAAGGCACTGGACGTGGAGGACCTGGTTATAAATTTGGAGATGAGTTTGATGACAGTCTAAAGCATGATAAACTAGGCATACTCTCTATGGCTAACTCTGGACCAAGTTCTAATGGAAGTCAATTTTTTATTATTGAAACACCTCAAATGCATTTAAATAATCGCCACAGTGTATTTGGCGAATTAGTCTTAGGTATGGACGTGCTTGATTCAATATCTAATGTAAAAGTTACGAAAGGATCTAACAAACCTGTTGAAGATGTTGTTATGACACAAGTTAATATTATTCGCCAAGGGTTTGAAGCAAGAAAATTTGATGCAGCGAAAACTTGGGAAACAGAACTGCCCTTATTAGAAGAAAAGAAAAAGAAAAAAGCTGAAGAAGCTCGCATAAAAGCTGAGGCAGAAAAAAAGATTGCCGAGGCAAAAAAAGCTGAAGCTGCAGCTAAATTTTCACCTACACTAGAAGATTACAAGAGTAAAGCAACGGCTTTCCCTTCTGGGCTATTAGCCTATAACATCACAAAATCTGATGGAGCACAAGCAAAAAGTGGGGATAACGTCAAAGTTTACTATGAAGGCTATTTTACTGATGGTGTTTTATTTGACTCCAATAGAAAAGAAATTGAAGAAGCTTACGGCATGCTTAATGAAATGAAAGACCAAAGAGGCTTATACGCTCCGATGCCTATGAAAATTACGCCAGATGCTGCTATTATTACAGGTTTTAAAGAAGCTGCGGCTAGTATGAAAGTTGGAGAAAAAACCTATTTCTATATCCCATCTCACTTAGCTTATGGAGAAAGTGGAAGAGGCATGATTAAACCTAACACAGATTTGATATTCATTTTAGAATTAGTAGAAATCGTTAAATAAAAATAAGAACTTACAGATATAAAAAATGCCGTTCTTTACACGGCATTTTTTATATCTGCAAATAATACCATTACCTCTCTGGAATTTGTTTTAAAATCTCTAATAAAAAGTTCCAAAATTTTTGAGTAGAAGATATTTGAGCACGCTCATCTGGTGAATGAGCACCTCTAATATTTGGTCCAAAACTTATCATATCCATCTCTGGATAGTTTGTACCAAGTATTCCACATTCTAAACCAGCATGACACGCAGCTACATGAGGTGCTTCATTATTCAAATCTACATACAACTGACGCATTTCTTTTAAGATTCCAGAATCCATATTCGGCGTCCATCCTGGGTAATCTCCAGAGAACTCCACCTCACAACCTACTAACTCAAATGTAGCTCTCAATTTATTAGCCAAATCCAGTTTTGAACTCTCAACAGAAGAACGCGTTAAACATCCCACTTTGATTTGTCCTTCTTTAAGAATTACTCGTGCTACATTATTAGAGGTTTCTACCAAATCTGAAATATCAGCACTCATTCTGTAAACACCGTTATGCGCAGCATAAATTGCTTTAATAAATCCTTCTTGAACACCAAGATTCATAACCTTTGCTGGCTTTTCTGTTTTAGACACTGTAATCTCTAAATCTGGCTCCATTGTTTTAAATTCCTTGCCTATTAAAGCTGCCGCATCCTTCATTTCAAATTCAAAAGCTTCCGCATGCATAGCATCTACGACTACCGTTGCAAAACTTTCTCTTGGTATTGCATTTCTCAGACTTCCACCGTTAATTTCTGAAATTCTTAATCCGAAATTTTCAAAACTATCAAAAAGGATACGGTTCATTAATACATTAGCATTACCAAATCCTTTATGAATATCCATCCCAGAATGCCCTCCTTGCAAGCCTTTGACTGTAATTGTATAGCCTACTTTATTATCGGGAGTCGTGTCCTCTTCGTAGGTTCGTGTTGCAGTAACATCAACACCACCGGCACAACCTACACCAATCTCATCATCTTCTTCTGTATCTAAGTTTAAAAGTATTTCGCCCTCCAAAAGACCGCCTTTAAGTCCCATTGCACCAGTCATTCCTGTTTCTTCATCAATAGTAAATAGCGCCTCAATAGCAGGATGTGCAATATCTTTACGTTCTAAAACAGCCATAATAGTAGCTACTCCAAGACCATTATCTGCTCCAAGAGTTGTCCCTTTAGCTTTTACCCAATCACCCTCAACATACATTTCTATACCCTGTGAATCAAAATCAAAATCAGTATCTGCATTCTTTTGGCAAACCATATCTAAATGCGACTGCATTACGATAGTTTTTCGGTGTTCCATACCTACTGTTGCTGGCTTTTTTATAATTACATTACCAACCTCATCTTCAATAGTTTCTAAGCCTAAATTAGCTCCAAAATCTTTCATAAATGCAATTACACGCTCCTCTTTTTTTGATGGTCGTGGCACTGCATTTAAATCTGCAAATTTATTCCACAACGTCTTTGGTTCTAATTGTCTAATTTCTGAATTCATACATATGTTCTTTTAAGGGAAACAAAGGTAACCCTTTAGATATTATATTTATAACAATTGTGTATTTTTGACACATGCATAAACACAAAACACTCATTATTGCACTCAGCATTGTACCCCAGTACTTATTTGTTAAACTTATTGCTAAGTTTCCAAATATTGTAGAAAATTACTACAGTAATGGAATTTATGTGTATATTTCGAAAGCAACCCGTTTTACATTTGGATGGCTCCCTTTTTCTTTTGGAGATCTCCTCTATGCTTGCGCCAGTATATATATTGTTAGATGGACTATTCTTAACCGAAAACGAATTATAAAAGACCCCAGAAACTGGATACTAGATGTATTTTCTGCCTTCGCTTTAGCTTATGGCGCTTTTCATGTATTCTGGGGCTTTAACTATTACCGCCTGCCTATACATGAGCGTTTAGACCTCAATGACACATACACTACCGAGACATTAATTGAAGTCACACAAAAACTCATTAAGAAATCTAATGCTATACACGATCAAATTAGCGTTTCAGATACTTTAAAAATAACAATGCCATATACCAAACCTGAACTTATTAAAAATACAGCAGCAAGTTATACTGCATTGGCTAAGATATACCCGCAGTTTCAGCACACACCAAGAAGTGTAAAAACATCGCTTTACAGCTTAGCTCTAACCTATATGGGATTCAGTGGATACATAAACCCTTTTACCAACGAAGCTCATATTGACAACTTGATACCACCGCACAAATACCCAACAACTGTAGCCCATGAAGAAGCGCATCAAATAGGTTATGCTGCCGAAAATGAAACTAATTTTATAGGATGCCTTGCTACCATTCACAATCCAGACATCTATTACCAATATTCTGGCTATATTTTTGCCTTGCGTCATTGTCTCAATGAAGTTTATCGTAGAGATAAATTGGTTTTTAAAGAACTAAAATCTAATATACACAAAGGTATTTTAGCTAATTATCAAGAATCTTACGACTTTTGGAACGCATATCAAAACCCATTAGAACACCTATTTAAAAAGCTCTATGGTAATTTCTTAAAAGCAAATAATCAAGACAAAGGCATGGCAAGCTATAGTTATGTCGTGGCGCTATTGGTAAATTATTTTCAAGAAAAGGCATTCTAATAAAATGTTATGTTAAAAAAATATTAAGATGCGATTGCAGTATTAAAAACACCTATATTCGAAACCTTACTAATTTTACCAATCAATAACATGATTAAAAAATCACTTTTTCTTATCCTTGTGCTTTGCAGTAGTATTTTATCTGCTCAAGAACACTTTCCAAAAAATGATGGTGTAAAAAGCAGAAACACCAATCTTACTGCGTTTACTAATGCTCAGATTTATGTAGCACCATCACAATCCATTTCCAAAGGTACTTTACTTATTCAAAATGGTAAAGTCGTAGCGTCTGGAACGTCTATACCTATCCCTCCAGATGCCGTCATTATTGACCTCAAAGGCAAACACATTTATCCATCTATCATTGATGTCTATTCCGCATTCGGAGTTGAAAAACCTAAACCTAGCAACCATAGCCGAACGCCTAAATATAATCCCAGTAGAGAAGGATTTTACTGGAATGACCACATCAGACCAGAACAAAATGCTATTGACTATTTCAAATTTGATGACATATCCGCTAAAACGCTACGTAAAGCAGGTTTTGGTGTAGTAAACACTCATCTACAAGATGGCATTATTAGAGGAACAGGAGCACTTATTGCCTTAACAGATAAAGGCGGTGATTCTGAACGTATTTTAAATCCGCGTTCTGGCCAATATTCATCATTAAATAAAAGTGTAAAATCGCATCAAGCATATCCAAGTTCTATATTAGGAAGCCTTGCCTTACTAAGACAAGTAGACTATGATGCAGACTGGTATGCCAAAAGTGAACTCAAAACTACCGATCGAGCTTTAGAAGCTTATAATGCCAATAAAAATTTAGTGCAATTTATAGCAGCAGGAAGTCGCCTCAATAACATAAGAGTGAATAAAGTGGGTAAAGATGTTGGTATTGAATATGTCATTTTAGGTGGTGGAGATGAATTTGAGCGCATCACGGATATCAAAAAAACTAATGCGACCTATATTATTCCTGTAAATTTCCCTAAACCCTATGATGTAGAACATCCCTTTTTAGCAGAAACCTTAGAACTTTCCCAATTAAGAGAATGGAACCAAAAACCAGCCAATCCAAGAATTATGGCTGAAAACAATATAACTTTTGCATTCACCTCTAATGGCTTGAAATCGCCAGAGATGTTAACGAAAAATATTAGAAAAGCTATCGAGTATGGTTTAGATAAAAATCAAGCCTATGAGGCGCTAACTCTAATTCCTGCAAAAATATTAAAACAATATCATACTATTGGCTCTCTGAAAAATGGTGCCTTTGCAAATTTCTTAATTACATCTGGACATCCTTTTGACAAGGAAACTACAATTTATGAAAATTGGATAAAAGGAAACAAGCACATTTTAGAATCGATGACTATAAAAGACATCAGAGGAGCATATAGCTTTACTATTGATGAAGTAACTTATGACTTAAATATCAAAGGTGAAATTGCACAACCAAAGGCAATTCTAAAAAGTGATGATAACAAATTAGACGCTAAACTTTATTACAAAGACAAATGGTTAAGCTTAACATTTACTGCTAACGACACTACCAAACAAAACTATATCCGCTTTGTATCTAGAGTAGATTCAAATCAAAACCTCACAGGGAAAATAATTCACTCTAACGGCAGCGAAACAGCAATTACTATTACAAAGAAGATTGACAATCCAAATACTAAAAATCAAAATACTGCAAATGACAATGCAAGAGCTTCAGTGAAAACAATTCAAGCTATAACATACCCTAATAGCGCTTATGGTTTTAGTCAAATGCCGCAGCAAGAAACTTTACTATTCAAAAATGCAACTGTTTGGACCAACGAATCTGATGGTATCCTAGCCAACACTGATGTTCTTATTAAAAATGGCAAAATTTCAAAAATAGGAAAACAACTCAGTGACCATAATGCTAAGGTCATTGATGCTACAGGAAAACATCTTACTGCAGGTATTATTGATGAACATTCTCATATCGCGACTTCGAGTGTTAATGAAGGTGGACAAAACTCTTCAGCTGAAGTGTCTATTGAAGACGTCATTAACCCAGAAGATATTAACATCTATAGAAACCTAGCTGGAGGTGTAACCTCTATTCAAATATTACATGGCTCGGCAAATCCAATTGGTGGGCGCTCTGCAGTTATTAAACTAAAATGGGGTGCATCTGCTGAGGATTTGATTTATGACAATTCGCCAAAATTTATCAAGTTTGCCTTAGGTGAAAACGTAAAACAATCTAACCGACAAAGTTATAATCGTTTTCCACAAACACGCATGGGGGTTGAACAACTTTATATAGATTACTTTACAAGAGCAAAAGAATATGAAACTCGAAAAAAAAGCGGCCTTCCCTATCGTAAAGATACCGAAATGGAAGTATTAGTAGAGGTTCTTAACGGCGAAAGGTTTATTAGTTGTCACTCTTATGTCCAAAGCGAGATTAACATGCTAATGAAAGTCGCAGATCAATTTGACTTTTCGGTTAACACATTTACTCATATTCTTGAAGGCTATAAAGTGGCCGACAAAATGAAAGCACATGGTGCCGGAGGCTCTACCTTTAGTGATTGGTGGGCTTATAAATACGAAGTTAATGATGCAATTCCTTATAATGCTGCTATTATGCATAATGCAGGTGTAACCGTGGCTATTAATAGTGATGATGCAGAAATGTCTCGCCGTTTGAACCAAGAAGCAGCTAAAGCCATAAAATACGGTGGTGTGAGTGAAGCAGATGCTTGGAAGTTTATTACCTTAAATCCTGCCAAGCTATTGCATGTAGACCATCGCGTTGGTAGCATAAAGGTAGGTAAAGATGCAGATATTGTATTATGGAATGGCCATCCAATGTCTATCTATACCAAAGCCGAAAAAACAATTATTGAAGGCGTTACATATTTTGATATTGAACGAGACCAACAGATGCGCTCTGCCATCAAAAAAGAAAAGAATACACTGATAGGTATGATGCTTCAAGCCAAAAACAAAGGCCAAAAAACACAACCTATTATCAAGCAAAAAAAACACCATATGCATTGTGACACAATGGATGATAAAAATCACTAATCCTTATGAAAATATTAAACTATTTATTCCTACAATTATGTTGTCTGTCTATAGGATTTGCACAACAAACACCAGCACCACAACAAAAAGAAGCCTTTACCATTGTTGGTGCCACAGCTCATATTGGAGATGGAACCGTTATAAAAAACAGTGCGATTATAGTCGACCAAGGAAAAATTGTTGCCTGTGTAGATGCTACAACCACAAAAATTCCATATCGTGGACAAATTATTAATGCCGAAAAAAAACATGTATATCCAGGATTTATAGCACCCAACTCAACACTTGGCCTGCAAGAAATCGATGCAGTTAGAGCTACAGACGATACGAGAGAGTTGGGAGAAATGCTACCACATATAAGAAGCTTAATTGCCTATAATTCTGAATCTAAAATTGTAGAAAGTATGCGACCAAATGGTGTGTTGATTGGGCAAATTACACCACGTGGCGGCACCATTTCTGGTACATCATCAATTGTACAATTTGATGCATGGAATTGGGAAGATGCTGCTATCAAAATAGACGAAGGCATTCATATGAATTGGCCAAGGATTTTTAAGCGCGGACGCTGGTGGATGGGAGAAGATAGTGACTTAAAACCCAATAAAAATTACGCTGAAGAAGTCGATAAAATACAAAAATTTGTTTCTGAAAGTAAAGCGTATTTAGAAGGCAATAAGACGATAATAAATTTACCCTATGAAGCTATGAAAGGTCTATATGATGGTTCTCAAACCTTATATATTCATGCCAATAGTGAGAAAAGCATTATGGACGCCGTTATGTTTACACAAAAAAACAACATTTCTCGACGCGTGATTGTTGGAGGATATGAAGCTTATAAAGTCGCAGACCTATTAAAGGCTAATCATATCGGTGTTTTGGCACAACGCGTACACAAAACACCAGAACTTGACGACGATCACTATGATTACCCTTATAAATTAGCCAAAATACTTGTAGATAAAGGCGTTTTGGTTGGTTTAGAAACCAGCGGTCAAATGGAGCGCATGAATTCACGTAACTTACCATTTTATGCAGGAACTGTTGCTGCACATGGATTAGACAAAGAAGAAGCCTTAAAGCTAATCACATCCAATACAGCTAAGCTTTTAGGCATTGACAAACAATTAGGAACTTTAGAAGCTGGCAAAGCTGCTACATTATTTATTTCTGAAGGTGATGCTCTAGATATGCGCACAAATATTATATCTCGTGCATTTATTAATGGAAGGAACATTAGTTTAGAAACGCACCAAACCAAACTTTGGAAACGTTATGAACAAAAATATAATAAAAATTAGACCTAAAAAAAACGCGCCAATAGGCGTGTTTTTTTTTTAAGCTTTCAACAATCATATTAGTCTTAAATTACATTAATTATTATTTTTGTTCCGATGATAAAAAAAATTAGCAGTTTACAAAATCCTTTGATTAAACAATGGGTCACAATTAAGGAGAAGTCACGAGCAAGAAAGCGTTTGGGTATTTTTATGGTCGAAGGAATTAGAGAAACATCCTTAGCTCTAAAAGGTGGTTGTGCCATTGAAACTCTAATTTTCAATCCAGATTTAGTTTCAGTTTCTGAAGTTGAAGACTTAAAACAAGAAAACACACAATTGATTGAGGTCTCAAAAGAAATATACCATCGCTTGGCGTATAGAGCAACTACAGAAGGCATACTTGCTATTGCTAAATCTAAAAACAACACTTTAGAGTCTTTAAAATTCAATACCAAAACCCCATTAATTCTTATTGCAGAAGCCCCTGAAAAACCTGGGAATATTGGTGCACTTTTGCGCACTGCAGATGCCGCCAATATTGATGCAGTAATCATTGCTAATCCCAAAACAGACTTATATAACCCAAACATCATTCGTTCTAGTATTGGTTGCTTGTTTACTAATCAAGTCGCCACAGGAACTACAACTGAAATTATTGAATTTTTAAACACTAACAACATCAACATCTATTGTGCCGCATTGCAAGCCTCATCACCGTATTATTTGCAGGATTTCTCTCAAGCTACAGCCATAATTGTTGGCAGCGAAGCAACAGGATTAACTAAGGAATGGCTTAGGCATTCTACAAAAAATATTATCATTCCTATGCAAGGCGCTATTGACTCTATGAATGTTTCTGTAGCTGCAGGAATTTTGATTTTTGAAGCAAAACGACAACGTGGTTTTTAACACTTTACTATGACAGCAAATACAGTCTTTTACATTATTATAGCCATTTTGGTTGTTAATTTTATTATTGACAAAATTTTAGACCAACTCAACGCTCAACGTTTTAAAGATGCGCTTCCACCAGAACTTGACGATGTTTATGACCATAACGCGTATTTAAAATCTCAGAATTACAAAGCAATTAATCAACGCTTCTCTAATATCACTTCAAGTTTTTCTTTCTTGCTTACTCTAGGATTTCTTTGGTTTAACGGCTTTGAGTTTGTAGATCAAATTGCAAGAAGTTTTAGCGACCACCCCATACTAATTGCCTTAATCTTTTTTGGTATTATTATGCTTGTAAGTGACATGATTTCAATACCTTTTTCGTACTATAAAACTTTTGTTATCGAAGAAAAATTTGGTTTTAATAAAACAACAAAAAACACATTTGTACGCGATAAAATTAAAGGTTGGTTAATAATGATTAGTATTGGAGGCGGCATTTTAGCACTCATTATCTGGGTATATCAAATGACTCAAAGTGAATTTTGGATCTACGCTTGGGGTATTGTTACAGTATTTTCCATTCTGATGAATATGTTCTATTCGCGCTTAATTGTTCCGATGTTTAACAAACAAACCCCCTTAGAAGAAGGTAGCCTAAAAACTAAAATATCAGACTATGCAACCTCCGTAGGCTTTAGTCTTAGCAAGATTTTTATCATTGATGGCTCTAAGCGAAGTACAAAAGCCAACGCTTATTTTTCTGGTTTTGGCAATGAAAAACGCATCACCTTATTTGATACGCTAGTTAATGATTTAGAAGAAGAAGAAATTGTAGCAGTGCTTGCACATGAAGTTGGACATTATAAAAAGAAACACATTATTTTTAATCTCATAAGCGCTATTAGCCTTACTGGATTGAGTTTTTACATTTTTTCCTTATTCATTTCTAAACCAGTCTTATCGGAAGCCTTAGGGGTTTCAACACACAGTTTTCATATTGGGTTGATTGCCTTTGGATTATTATACAGTCCAATAAGCGAGTTTACTGGACTCATAATGAATGTAATGTCACGTAAATTTGAATATCAGGCCGATGATTATGCCAAAGCTACTTACGCTGCAGAACCGCTTATAAGCGCGTTAAAAAAGTTATCCAAAAACAGTTTAAGCAATTTAACCCCACATGCGGCATATGTCTTTATGCACTATTCACACCCTACACTTTTGGAACGCATTAAAAACCTAAGGGCTTGATATGAGACTTCGTATAAATTTAACTCCCCTTATATTTAATGTGAGAAAACACATTTATTTAGATGCAATAAAAACTAAAATTTATTCAAAAAACCTATTGCGCATTAATTTTGTTTAGCTTATTTTTAATTTATGACAGATGTAGATATTGAAAAAGAAAACGCAGCCATTGCAGCCGCTTATAAAGAACTCTTAAAAATTAGTTATCGCACCCTTTCGGATGAAGATAAAAAGCTAATTAGAAAGGCGTTTGATATTGCCGTAGATGCGCACAAAGAACAGCGCAGAAAATCTGGTGAGGCGTACATATTTCATCCTATTGCTGTAGCCAAAATTGTGGCTTATGAAATTGGATTGGATGCCACTTCTATTGCTGCCGCTTTATTACATGATGTCGTTGAGGACTGTCCTGATTATACCATAGATGACATACAGCAACTGTTTGGTGAAACGGTTGCACGTATTGTTGATGGATTAACCAAAATATCGTCGCTAAATAAAGACATGAATGTCTCTATGCAAGCAGAAAATTTCAGAAAAATGTTATTGACGCTCAATGACGATGTTCGTGTGATTATCATTAAAATTGCAGACCGTTTACACAATATGCAAACGATGGGCTCAATGCGCCCAGATAAACAAGTGAAAATTGCATCCGAGACCCTTTATATATACGCTCCATTAGCACACCGCATTGGCCTTTATAATATTAAAACCGAGCTCGAAGATCTTGGACTAAAATATACCGAACCTGATGTATATCATGATATCTTAAATAAAATTGAAGACAGCAAAGAAGAACAAGATGCCTACATCAAACAAATAAGTGACCTACTTAAAACCTCATTGGACCGCGAAGGTTTTGACTATGAAATCAAAGGGCGTCCAAAATCTATTTTCTCTATTCGCAGAAAAATGGTAAAACAAGGGGTCTCTTTCGATGAAGTCTATGACAAATTTGCAGTACGAATTATTTATAAATCTAAACTTGAGGATGAAAAATTTCATGCTTGGAAAATTTATTCTATTGTAACCGACCATTTTAGACCCAACCCTACCCGACTAAGGGATTGGATTTCTTCGCCAAAATCTACGGGATATGAAGCTTTACACATTACTGTAATGGGGCCAAAAGGACGATGGGTAGAAGTCCAAATACGCAGTGACCGAATGAATGAAATTGCAGAGAAAGGTTATGCTGCTCACTATAAATATAAACAAGAAAAAACCAAAGATGATAGTTTAGATACTTGGATAAGCAAACTCCAAGAAGCACTAGAAAATCCAGAAGTAAATGCCGTTGATTTTGTAGAACAGTTTAAACTCAACCTATACTCTAAAGAAATTTTTGTCTTTACACCAAAAGGTGACCTTAAGTCTTTACCCAAAGGCGCAACACCTTTAGATTTTTCGTTTAGTATTCATACAGAAGTAGGAATGAAAACAAGAGGCGCTAAAGTCAATGGAAAACTCGTACCTCTAAGTCATGTTCTTCAGAGTGGTGATCAAGTAGATATACTCACCTCTGATACCGCCAAACCTAATGCCAATTGGTTAGAATATGCTACAACTGCTCGCGCACGTACCAAGATAAAATCTTCACTAAAAGAAGAGAAAAAAATCATTGCAGAAGAAGGCAAAGAAATTTTAAGACGCAAATTGAAACAACTTAAGATAACATTAAATGAAAAATCAGTAAACGAACTGGTAAGTTATTTTAAGCTTAAAACCAGTTTAGATTTGTTTTATAGAGTTGGTATAGCTACTATAGATAATACCATGCTTAAAGATTTTGCATCTTCGAGAAGCAATACACTAGTAACCTTTATAAAAGACAAAATAAGACGTAAACAGGGGGTCAAAAAAGAAGAACTTGAAAAAGATGAAATTACTTCTAAATATGACATGCTGGTCTTTGACAAAGAAGAACATCTTTCTTACAAAATTTCGAGTTGCTGTAACCCTATACCAGGCGACCCTGTTTTTGGATTTCTATCTATAAATCAAGGCATTAAAGTCCATAAAAAAAACTGTCCAAATGCTTTAAGTTTACAATCCAATTACGCCTATAGAATCATGACGGCAAAATGGATTGATTCCTCACAGCAAGAATTTACTGCCGTTATCAAGATGACCGGGCTAGATGATCTTGGACTTGTTAATGACGTTACAAAAGTAATCTCTGACAACATGAATGTTAATATAAAAAACATTAGTTTTGACACGAATGACGGCGTATTTTCAGGAAAAATCACAGTCGTTGTTAAGAACAATAATTTGGTTAAAAAGTTAATGGATAAACTCAAAAAAATTAATGGTATAGAAAAAGTTAGAAGAGTTTAAAAATTAATGTAAATTTGCACCAGTTTTATGAGCACAAAAATAGAAAATAAAAATCAAGACATTGTAAAGAATGTCTTTACCAAATTTTTAGAAGATAATGGACATCGAAAAACGCCAGAACGTTTTGCCATTCTTCAAGAAATTTATGACAGTGCTGAGCATTTCGATATTGAATCGTTATACATCAGTATGAAAAACAAAAAATATCGTGTTTCTCGCGCCACGCTGTACAATACTATTGAGCTTTTATTGGAATGTTCATTAGTAAGAAAACATCAATTTGGGCAAAGTCAGGCGCATTATGAAAAGTCTTATTTTGACAAACAGCACGACCATGTCATTTTAACAGATACTGGTGAAGTTATAGAGTTTTGCGACCCAAGAATTCAATCGATCAAAAAAACGATTGAAGAAGTTTTTGATATTGAAATTGACAATCACTCACTCTACTTTTACGGCACAAGAAAACAACAAGAAAACAACTAACATAAAAACATAATGGCAGTAGATTTACTACTAGGATTACAATGGGGAGACGAATGCAAAGGTAAAATTGTTGATGTCCTAACCTCCAACTACAACCTTATTGCTAGATTTCAAGGTGGACCAAATGCTGGTCATACGTTAGTATTTAATGGCAAAAAACATGTATTACACACTATTCCCTCAGGGATTTTTCATGATAACGCCACTAATCTCGTAGGAAATGGGGTAGTTATAGACCCTGTAATTTTTAAAAAAGAATTAGACAAACTTGAAGCACAAGGTGTTGATTATAGAAAATCATTACTTATTTCTAGAAAAGCGCATTTAATCTTACCAACACACAGATTATTAGACGCTGCTAGTGAAACTGCTAAAGGAAAAGCAAAAATTGGCTCTACATTAAAAGGTATTGGACCAACATATATGGACAAAACTGGTAGAAACGGTATTCGTGTTGGAGACATTGAATTAGATGGATGGAAACAGCGCTATAGAACTTTAGCCAACAAACATGAGGCAATGATAGCATTCCATAATGTTGACATCCAATATGAACTCAAAGAATTAGAAGCCGAATTCTTTGACGCTATAGAAACACTTAAAGAATTGACCTTTATAGACTCTGAGGAGTACGTATTCCAAGCTATAAAAGACGGTAAATCTATCTTAGCTGAAGGTGCTCAAGGCTCTCTATTAGACATTGATTTTGGAACTTATCCATTTGTAACCTCATCAAACACTACTGCAGCAGGTGCTTGTACGGGACTAGGTATTGCACCAAATAAAATTGCGGATGTTTTTGGTATATTCAAAGCCTATACGACGCGCGTAGGTTCTGGTCCATTCCCTACAGAATTATTTGATGATATTGGAGAGACAATGGGACGTGTTGGACATGAGTTTGGAGCAACAACAGGTCGCCGTCGTCGCTGTGGATGGCTAGACTTAGTAGCACTTAAATACGCATGTCAAGTAAATGGCGTTACCCAATTAATGATGATGAAGGCAGATGTACTTTCAGGATTTGACACCTTAAAAATATGTACTGCATACGAATATAAAGGAGAACGCATTACGCATCTTCCTTACAATATTGAAGCCGAAAACATCACACCAATCTATACCGAAATGAAAGGTTGGAAAGAAAATTTAACCGAAATGGAAGATGGCTCTCAATTGCCTCAAGAATTAAACGACTATATTGTCTTTTTAGAGAACGCATTAGAAACGCCCATAAAAATTGTTTCTGTAGGTCCAGATAGAAAACAAACTATCTTTAGATAAGCTTATCCATTTTGCAACACACAAAAGGGGTCTATCAGTAATGATAGGCCTTTTATATTAAATCTTTCTTAATCTATAATATTACATCATTATATTGCTTATTTTTGTGCTAAATCACTACAAATTGAAACTTAGATTACCACATATTTGCTTCATATTTTGTCTACTATTTCTTTTCCATACAGAAGCACAAGAACGCAGAAAAATTCAATTTGAATATGCTGGATTTTTAGACAAAAATGAAGACAAACACCCAGGCGCTTTTGTCTTTACGAGAGACGATTCTCAGCAAGTACATATCATTCACGAAGGTGTGAACCTATTCTGTGACAAAGCTGTACATTATAAAAATGAAGATTTTGTAGAAGCTTATGGCAATGTCAAAGTAATACAAGGTGACAGCATTAATATGGTGTCTAAATATGTAGAATATAGTGGTAAAACCAAAATAGCCTTTGCCAGTGGTGATGTCGTTTTAACAGAACCCTCCTCTACTCTTGCCACAGACACATTGTACTTTGACAGAGTAAAACAACAGGCTTTCTATAAAAGTTATGGAACAGTAGTAAAAGATTCCTCTGGCACCATTACAAGCCAACGCGGTCACTACTATATGGCTAGTAAAAAATATCAATTTATCAATGATGTAAAACTCGTCAACACCTCATACACCATAGATACAAATCAGCTCGACTTTTACTCAGAAACTGGTCATGCCTATCTATATGGACCAACTCATATTACTGGAGAAAAGACCAATATCTATTGTGAACGTGGTTTTTATGACACTGAAAACGATGAAGGGCATTTTATGCGCAGCTCAAAAATATTCTACGAAAACAGAATTGTAGAAGGCGATAGTTTATACTTTAATCGTGCTAGAAATTATGCCTCCGCCATTAATAACATTACAGTTACAGACACTGTGAACAATACCGTTATCAAAGGGCATCATGCAGAAGTATTTAGAGACAAAGATTCCGTATTTATTACCAAGCGTGCTTTGGCTATTAGTGTGCAAGAAAGAGATTCTGTTTATATTCATGGCGATACTATAATGGTTACTGGTAAAGCAGAAAATAGAATTACTAGAGCCTTTCATAATGTAAAAATATACAAAACAGACCTTAGCGGGAAAGCGGATTCTATTCATGTCAACCATAAAACGGGTTTAACTCAAATGATGACTCTAGACCGTTTTACATCTAAAGATGCTTTTGCTAAAAAACGTCGTCCTATACTGTGGAATTTAGACAATCAAATGACCGGAGATTCTATCCACTTGATATCAAATGTTGAAACTGAAAAGCTTGACAGCCTTAACGTTTTTTATAACGCTTTTTTAATTAGTAAAGATACAGTTCAAGGTGCTGATGGTTTCAATCAAATTAAAGGGCGAACGCTTATCGGTTTATTTAAAGACAATGCTCTCTATAACGTGGACATTATAAAGAACGCCGAAAAAATATATTATTCAAGAAATGAAGAAGGAGAACTCGTAGGTATTGACAAATCTAAATCAGGAAAAATAAATATTAAAATTTCTGAAAACGAGATTCAAGAAATCCGATTAATTAATCAAATTGATGGGACAATACATCCAGAAGAAGAGTTTCCAGAAAACTCTAAGCTTTTCAGGGGCTTTCATTGGAGAAAAGAAGAACGTCCAAATAGCGTAGAAGACTTATTTAAGGATGACCCTCCTCTAGAACTCCCTACAATACAAGGACTTAAAGATTATACTCCGCCAAACGATTTTGAAGATGAAGATGTACTGAAGCGTGTTAAAGCTGCTGGTAAAGATTCTAAAGATTCAAATAAAGCAGCAAGACGCTTATCTAATACTGCCTCTAATACTAAGGTGTCGACACCAATATTATCTTCCTTTAAAAGCGAAAAAAATAAGCAACCCCCTATAAAGCAAAAAGACCATTAAATCTGATTTTTTTAAATACCAAGCCCAAACTACACCACACCCTTTAGCTCAAGAAATATCCTATGCTAAAGGCAGTTATATTTACGATAGAGATAATAAAGCATATCTCGATTTTGTAGCTGGTGTCTCTGCATGCAGCCTAGGGCATCGACATCCAAAGATTATTGCCGCAATAAAAAGTCAATTAGACAAATATCTCCATGTAATGGTCTATGGCGAGTACATTCAAAAACCCGCAGTAGAACTCTCCAAGCTCATCGCTAAAAATCTCCCGAAGCCTTTAGAGACAACCTATCTAACCAATTCCGGAACTGAAGCTATTGAAGGTGCTCTAAAACTGGCAAGACGATTTACTGGTAGAACTGAAATTATTGCAGCCCATAAAGCCTATCATGGAAATACAATGGGTGCATTAAGTGTCATGGGATTTGAAGCGCGCAAACAAGCATTTCGTCCTTTAATTCCAGATATACGTTTTATTACTTTTAACACTTTAGATGAACTCAAGCATATTACCCGCAAAACTGCGGCGGTTATCTTAGAAACGATTCAAGGTGGAGCAGGATTTATTGAACCTCAAAACGACTATCTTAAAAAGGTAAGAGAGCGCTGTGACGCCGTTGGTGCGTTACTTATTTTGGACGAAATCCAACCAGGTATTGGTCGTACAGGAAAACTTTTTGGTTTTGAACATTATAAGTGTACCCCAGATATTGTCGTTACTGGAAAAGGTCTTGGAGGCGGACTTCCTATTGGAGCATTTACAGCTTCTGAAGCTATGATGGCTAGCTTAAAAGACAACCCCAAATTAGGACATATTACTACTTTTGGAGGAAATCCAGTAATTGCAGCCGCCGCTTTGGCGACCTTAAAAGAAATTACAACATCTAATCTAATAGAGGAGACGTTTAAGAAAGAAGCGCTTATAAGAGCGCATCTCAAACATCCCTTAATTCAAGAAATCAGAGGAAAAGGATTGATGTTAGCCGCATTAACACCATCAGCAGAACTGACAAATAAAGTCATTTTAAAATGTCAGGACGAAGGTCTCATTTTATTTTGGCTACTCTTTGAACCTAGAGCAATACGCATAACACCTCCGCTTACAATTTCTGAGGTTGAAATTATCAAAGGCTGTTCCATTATAAAAAAAGTGTTAAATACCATGACTATTTAACACAATAAAATATGCTTTTTCAAAACACAATTTGAACTAAAAATTAACGTTTAATTATAGCACTTGCTAAGCATTTCAAGTTAAGATGTTAATTACTTTGTTAAAAACATTAGACTACAAATGACATTTTCAACCCAATAGAATAGTAACTTTATTTCAGCGAACTTTTAAAACCTAATATGGAGTTTAGTCAATTTGACAACCAACAGAACTTATCAATCACAAAGTTTGAGTCTATGCTAAAAACAAATCATATTTTGTTTTTTGACTCAAATGAATTTGAAAGTATCATTAACCATTATTTAGAAAATGGTAAAATGGCTTTGGCTAAAAAAGCTATTAAGCTCGGCTTAGAGCAGCACCCTACATCGTTTAATCTTAAGCTTTTTCAAGTTGAAATTTATGTCTTTGAAAACAAACTAGATGAAGCTAATATTTTACTCAATATCCTTTATGAATTGGAACCATCAAATGAAGAGATATACATTCAAAAAGCCAACATCTACTCCAAACGAGACCAACATCAAAAAGCAATAGACTTATTAAAAAAAGCCATAGAAATCACAGAAGACCCGGCAGAACTATATGCTTTAATTGGTATGGAGCACTTGTTCTTAGATGAATTTGAAGCGGCTAAAGATAATTTTATACGCTGTCTCGAACATGATTATGAAGATTATTCTTCACTTTATAATGTTATTTACTGTTTTGATTTATTAGAAGAACACGCTGCTGCTATTAACTATCTAAATATTTATCTAGAACGCAACCCATATTGTGAGGTTGCATGGCATCAACTCGGTAAACAATATGTGACGCTAAATGCATTACAAAAAGCACTAACAGCTTTTGACTTTGCCATTATTTCAGACGATACTTTTATAGGAGCCTATTTAGAAAAAGGAAAGGTTCTAGAGCAACTAAAGCGTTTTGAAGAAGCAATAGAAAACTATAGAATTACCTTGGCATTAGATGACCCTACCTCTTTTGCTTTATTAAGAATAGGATATTGTTATGAAAAATTGAAACAAAAAGATTTAGCCTTACACTATTATTATAAAACCGTTGAAGAAGACCCCTTATTAGACAAAGGCTGGATTGCTATTACTAATTTTTACAATAAGTCTAAAAACTATAGTAAAGCCCTATACTATATTAATAAAGCGATTCATATAGATAGTGAAAATGTCGCCTATTGGAAACTATACGCCCAGATTAATAAGCGTTTAAATTTCATGAAAGCAGCAGAACAGGGTTATAAACGTAGCTTAGAATTAGGCAATTACGAATTAGATACGTGGTTATATCGTGCAGATATCCTAATACACCTTGAAGACTATGAATCTGCACTGGAAAACCTTAAGCAATCTGCAGAATTTTACCCAGAACACGAAGAAATAGAATATCGCCTAGCTGGCTTGCACTTTAGACTTAACAATTATGACGCGGCCTATACGCATCTTAGCAATGGCTTACGTATCAATGCGCAACACTATTTTATTATAGAAGAATTGTTTCCTGAAGTATTCGCGCGTAAGACCGTTCAAGAGATTATTAGAAGATTTAACGCGTCACAATAAACGGTATTAATCTCAGATAATTTAAACGCATTTAATGCACAAAATTGCATACCTTTAGCTTCCAATTTTTTTTTGTGATGGAAAGACGCTTATTTGACTATATTATAATTTCATTAAAAGGCATTGCAATGGGAGCCGCCGATGTGGTTCCAGGAGTATCTGGAGGTACAATTGCCTTTATTTCTGGAATTTATGAAGAACTTATAACTGCCATTAATAATGTTAATACATCATTATTAAGAACCTTAAAATCTAAAGGTCTTGCTGCAGCTTGGAGACAACTTAACGGCAACTTTTTATTAGCGCTAGTAATTGGTATGGGTATAAGCCTACTCTCTCTAGCAAAAGGCATAGAGTGGCTTTTGCACCACGAACCTATTTTGCTCTGGTCCTTCTTTTTTGGATTGGTATTGGCAAGCATTTTATTTATAGGTAAACAAATCACAAAATGGTCTATATCAACCCTAGTAGCTCTAATTTCCGCCACTTTTTTAGCGTATTATATTAGCACATTACCCACGATGGGCACCAACACTTCTGGTTGGTTCCTCTTTATCGCTGGTGCGTTAGCTATTTGTGCTATGATTCTTCCAGGTATTTCAGGTGCTTTTATATTAGTTTTACTTGGTGCTTACGGACCAGTTTTACAAGCCATTAACGATAAAGACATTAAGACTATAGCAATTATTGGAAGTGGAGCTATTGTGGGGTTATTATCCTTTTCTAAGTTACTCAAATGGTTATTCTCCCGTTACAGAAACTTAACCTTAGCAGTACTTACTGGATTTGTTTTGGGCTCGCTTAATAAAATTTGGCCATGGAAAAAAACGCTTCAAGTTTTTAATAAATATACACATACAGAAGTCCCTTTTTCTGAAATCTCCGACGTGGCTACGTTATCAGTTTTTCAGAAACAAAACAATGATTTTGAGACCTTAAAAATGATTCAAGAGGTTAATATAAGTCCGCTTCATTATTCAGAATTAAATCAATATCTTGTAAGTGACCAACTCATGTATGCCATCCCATTGATGGGGCTCGGTTTTTTGACTATTATTATACTAGAAAAACTAGGCGCTCAAAACAAGGACTAATAACTATTATGCAAAGCACGAGAACACTAAAAGACAGAATATTCCTAGTTATCAAAGGACTAGGTATGGGAGTTGCCAATAAAGTCCCTGGTGTTTCTGGTGGTGTTGTTGCTTTTGTTGCTGGATTTTATGAGGAGTTTATTTATGCCTTGCAACGCATCAATAGAAAAGCATTTAAGCTCTTAATCAATGGTCGTTTTCTTAGTTTTTACCACTATATCAATGGCCGTTTCTTGGCACTCTTGTTCTTAGGAATGCTTATTAGCTATTTTAGTTTTTCTAAAGTCTTAGACTATCTTATAGTACACTATCAGCTTTATGTATGGAGTGTGTTTTTTGGGATGATTGTCGGTTCTATTTTTCATCTAAGTAAAGAATTTAAAAACTGGAGTACCAAGACCTATATCGCTCTAATACTCGGTATATCTATTGGATTTAGCATTAGCTTTTTAGACCCTGCAAAAGAAAATGACAATCTCTGGTTTGTTTTCTTTTGTGGTATTATAAGTGTTTCTGGAATGACATTACCAGGGTTATCTGGCTCCTTTATTTTAATGTTGTTAGGAAATTATGTACTTCTTCTTGTAGATGCAGTAAACGCCCTTTACAACACCTTAGCAGATAGCCTTACTGGTGATTTTAGTTTTACTAAAGACATGCAACGTATAAGAATGCTAAAAGTACTCGGAGTATTTACTGCGGGTTCTTTGACCGGACTCGTCAGTTTTTCGCATCTTCTAAATTATGTTTTAAAACATTACAAAACAATTACACTTTCGCTTCTCATGGGCTTTATTATTGGCTCACTTGGTGTGGTATGGCCTTGGAAGAAAACCGTGTATAAAATTTCTGAAAATGGCGACGTTCTATTAGATTCTACTGGCGCAAAAGTGATTGAAAATTACCATCGGTATATTCCAGAATGGTCTTCAGAAACTGTAATAGCCGTTGGCTATAGTTTATTAGGAATATTAATAGTATTAGCATTAGAATGGTATGGACAAAACACCAGAAAAACAAAAAGTTAGATTCGGTCTTATCGGAAAAAACATAGCCTATTCGTTTTCTAGACGTTATTTTACGCAAAAATTTAAAGACGAGGGTTTAGATACGTATTCCTACGAAAACTTTGATATTGATGATATATCACAATTCATAGACATTTTGGCAACGCAAAAAAACATCAAAGGATTTAATGTCACCATTCCTTACAAAGAAGCTATTATGCCCTATCTTCATAAACTTAATAAAAAAGCAGAAGCTATAGGGGCAGTTAACACAATTCGATTTACCAAAAAAGGCACTTTGGTTGGTTACAACACCGACTACTTTGGTTTTAAAAAATCTTTAGAACCACTGCTAAAATCGCATCATAAAAATGCGCTAATTTTGGGCACAGGAGGTGCTTCTAAAGCTATTGCTTATGCGTTAAAATCATTAGGCATTGCTTATGCTTTTGTATCAAGGCAGCCTTCAAAACAGGTAACATACACCTACACAAGCTTATCCGAAAATGTTATAAAAACGCACCAAATCATCATAAACTGCACACCATTAGGCACTTACCCCAACACTGAAGATTGCCCTGATATTCCTTATCATGCGTTAACAACAAATCATTTACTTTATGACTTGATTTATAACCCAAAAGAAACAACGTTCTTAAAGCAGGGTAACACCTATGGTTGCCAAACTTTTAACGGCTACAGCATGCTAGAATTACAAGCAAAAAAAGCTTGGAAAATTTGGAACAGCACCTAGTTTTTTCTATAAAAAATGAGATTGGTTTTACTAAGAAACATGACTACAAAAAACACAAATAAGCAATTTAAAATCAAGTATTTAATTACAGCATTGTATTTAAACATACTAAATATGTTGCTACACTTTGTATTTAGGAATGTTAGTACTATATTTAACCCTTATTGATGAACCTAAACATTGAAAGACATGTCAGAGAAAGAAAACCTGCAAAATGCAGACGGAACAGAAGAAAACCTAATACAAAACAGTACTCCAGAAGCCGTAAACAACAGTGTTTCTGAAAACGCTAATGCTATCACAGAAGGCGCTATCGAAGAAATTGAAGCTTCTAATGCGGAAGATGCAGAAGATGAAAACAACAGTAAGCGTCATGAAATTGAAGAGAAAGATTATCATACCATGTCTATGGATGAACTTGTTGATGAGCTTTCTACATTAGTAAGTAATGAGAATATACAAATTGTACGCGCTCAAGTAGAAACGGTAAAAAATGAGTTTTCTGCAAAGTTTAGTGCGCTCTTAGAAGAAAAAAAGGAAGAATTTCTTGCAAGTGGCGGTAACTCCATTGATTTTAGATTTAATAATCCCTTAAAAGCAAGGTTCAATGTACTTTATAAAGACTATAAAGACCGCAAACAAGCCTACTACAAAACACTTGAAAAATCACTTAAAGACAACTTCGATAGTCGTCTTGAGATTATAGAAGAAATAAAGAATCTTCTTAATGTCGAAGAAAACATCAATACGACTTATAAGCACTTTAAAGCACTACAAGAACGTTGGAAAAATACGGGTCCTATTCCAAGAGACAAGTACAACAACGTTTGGAACAACTACCATCATCATGTCGAAAATTTTTATGATTTCTTGCATCTCAATAGAGATTTAAGAGATTTAGATTTTAAACATAATTTAGAAAAAAAACAAAAAATCGTTGCACGTGCGCAAGAATTAGCAAAAGACGATAATACCAATAGAGCATTTAGAGAATTACAGGTACTTCATAAGCTTTGGAAAGAAGAACTAGGTCCGGTAGCTAAAGAGTTTCGTGATGAAATTTGGGAAAAATTTAGCACTGCAACCAAAGCCATTCATGAGAAGCGTCAAGAATATTTTGCGGATTTAGATAAATCTTATGAGAAAAATCTAGAGAAGAAAAATGAGATTATTGCTCAAATAGACACTATTGCTCAAGATGCTACGAATAACCATGGAGCGTGGCAAAAGAAAATTAAAACCATTGAGGCTCTGAGACAGGATTTCTTTAACGCAGGTAAAGTACCTATTAAGGTTAATGAAGCTACTTGGGCAAAATTTAAAGATTCGGTAAGAAACTTTAACAGGAATAAAAACGCCTTTTACAAAGGACTTAAAAAAGAACAGTATGACAACCTCCAAAAAAAGTTAGAACTGATTTCCATTGCAGAGCAGAATAAGGACAATGACGATTTTGAAGCAACGACACCTTTGATGAAAAAGATTCAAAGCGATTGGAAAAAAATTGGTCACGTTCCAAGAAAAGACAGCGACAAAATTTGGAAACAATTCAAAGGAGCTTGTAATGCCTATTTTGACAAATTACACGCGGTTAAAAATGAAGAAAACAAAGAAGAACTCGCTGCTTTAGAAGAAAAAACAGCGTTTTTAGAAAAGGTCAAAACCATTCAACTTACAAAAGACAAACAAGAAAGTCTAACCTTAATAAAGGAACAAATCAATGCGTGGAAAGCTATAGGTACTGTACCTTATAATAAACGTTTTATTGATAAAAAGTTTAACAAAGCTATTGATGCCTTATTCAATCAATTGGATATGAATAAAAATGAAGCTGAACTTCTTAAATACGACAACAAACTTGATACCCTAGCCAGCGCAGATGACAATCGTTTGCTCGATAATGAACGTAACTTTATACGAAAGAAAATTGACGAGATTAAATCTGAAATCAATCAGCTAGAAAACAACCTGCAATTCTTTTCTAATGTAGATGACAACAATCCATTAGTAAGAGATGTACATAAGAATATCAACAGACATAAAAGTCAATTACTCACTTGGCAAGACAAGCTTAAGAAAATAAAACAATTTTATTCTTAATATAAAAAAACATCCTACTTACAATAATGCAAGTAGGATGTTACTTCCTAACTAAACTAACTAAAACTCTTTTTATCTTAATCTTTTATCATTAAAAATCAAGATTAATAAGCTTCTACCTTTTGAGGTATTTAGTTCATATACGTAAAAGTTATACAACTTGGATGTTTTGAATTGAAAAAAAAATTAATTCGTTATAAAACACAAAAAAACCCACTAAAAAACAGCTCTTTAAGCAAAACACATAACAAGTAATTTTTCAGTATTTTTCCTATCAAAAAAGGATTTTTAATGAGTCACTTTGGTAAACGCTTCGCTTCTTCCCAAATTTGAATAATGTGAAAATATTAAATTTTCAATGGATTACTTTGGTAAACGCTTCGCTTCTTCCCAAAACACATCCATTTCACTTAAAGACATATTAGCTAATGGCTTATGTAATGTTTTAGCTTTAGCTTCTAAATATTGAAAACGTTTGATAAATTTCTTATTGGTTCTTTCTAGAGCATCTTCGGGATTAACCTTTAAAAATCGCGCATAATTAACTACAGAAAATAACACGTCTCCAAGTTCATTTTCAATAGCATCTTTATCTTTATTTGCTACTTCTTCTTGTAATTCTTGGAGCTCCTCTTCTACTTTTTCCCAAACCTGTTCTGGTCGTTCCCAGTCAAAACCAACACCAGCAACCTTATCTTGAATACGACTTGCTTTAACCAAAGCTGGTAAACTTCGAGGTACGCCTTCTAAGACACTATTTTTTCCTTCTTTGAGCTTGAGTTTTTCCCAATTCTGCTTTACTTCTTCTTCATTTGCCACTTCAACATCACCATAAATATGTGGATGTCTATCAATTAATTTGTCGCAAATACCATTAGCAACATCGGCAATATCAAAGGCATCGGTTTCACTTCCTATTTTAGAATAAAATACAATATGAAGCAACATATCCCCCAATTCTTTCTTCACCTCCTCTAAGTCATTATCCAAAATTGCATCTCCAAGCTCGTAAGTCTCTTCAATTGTCAAATGACGTAATGATTGTAAAGTTTGTTTTTTATCCCAAGGACATTTGGCACGCAAATCATCCATAATATCTAATAGGCGTTCAAATGCTTTCAATTGTACTACTCTTGTATTCATTTTAAAAAAAATTGGTAAAACGTCTCTGTCTTCAGGTATATATTATATGCCTTGTTTTTTCAGATTAATACGGGCAGGTGAGATCTCTTATAATTACTAAATAATCTCATGCACTAAGTCTATTATCCAATAAATAGGCTAAACTTTTTACAATGCTGTCGTATTTTAAAAATCGATGTATCAAAACTCCATCGTTGTAAGATGCTGCTGACTCGTTTTAAACTCTGATATAATTTCAGCTACAATTTTGGCTACAGGTTTAACCTCATGGATTAATCCTGCAATTTGTCCAATTTCTAATTCACCCTCAATTAAATCGCCTTCAAACATACCGCGTTTGGCACGTGCTCTTCCTAGAAGTTCTTTTAATTGATTAATTGTTGGCCCTGTTTTATATAGTGCTTCTACATCATTAAAAAACTTATTTTTAATTAAGCGTACTGGCGCCAACTCTTTAAGTGTTAATTGGGTATCGCCTTCTTTAGCATCTACTACAACTTGCTTAAAGGCATCATGTGCTGAAGATTCTGTACTAGCCACAAAACGACTTCCCATTTGTACACCATCTGCGCCAAGGGTCATTGCTGCCAACATGCCTTTTCCTGTAGCAATTCCGCCCGCTGCAATTAATGGAATTTTCAACTGTTCTTTAACCATAGGAATTAAAGCAAAAGTTGTCGTTTCATCTCTACCGTTATGTCCTCCTGCTTCAAAGCCTTCAGCAACTACTGCATCTACTCCTGCACTTTGCGCTTTTAATGCAAACTTTATACTACTTACTACATGTACCACGGTTATTCCTCTATCTTGTAACCATTTGGTCCATGTTTTTGGGTTACCGGCAGAAGTAAATACAATTTTCACACCCTCTTCCACAATGATGTTCATGATGTCTTCTATATTTGGATATAACATTGGTACATTTACACCAAAAGGTCTATCTGTTGCTGCTTTGCATTTCTGAATATGTTCTCTAAGAACATCTGGATACATAGAACCAGCTCCAATAAGCCCTAATATTCCTGAATTACTTGATGCTGAGGCTAATTTCCAACCACTATTCCAAATCATTCCGCCCTGAACAATTGGATATTTTACACCTAAAAGTTGAGTGATTTTATTCATATTTAATCTTTAATGAGCTTAAAAGTTCCAAAATTGATATCCTCAGATTGCACTTTAAGCACATATACACCTCGAGGCAATTCTCCTATATTTATACTGTGCTTTGTAGTATCAATAGCTGCCTCTAGAACCAATTTTCCTAAAATGTCAAACATATAAACTTTAGCCTGCTTAATTTTCACTGGAAGTGAAAAATTCACAGATTGAGACGCTGGATTTGGATAAACTTCCAATTGTTCATTTTCTAATGTATTTGTACTTAAAGCTGTAGTTACTGCATTTTCAAAATTAGGTATTCCATAACCTAAAAAATAATCGGGTGTATTATATTGCGATGCAGACTCATATACAGCCTGTTTTAAATCATCATTACTCATATTTGGAAAAGCTTGCTTAAAACATGCCATGGCTCCTGCCATAATAGGAGAGCTAAATGAGGTTCCACTATTTTGCGATATCACATTGTTTTCATCCACCAAAAAGGCTGATTGCCCTCTAGCAACCACATCAGGTTTCTGTGTGGGCTGGTAGTCACTTCCTTGTGAACTAAAATATGCATACTCGCCATTCTCATCTACCGCTCCAATACTCATCACTTCAGGAGAATCTGCTGGTGCCCCTAAACCACCTGACCCAGAATTTCCATCAGAATTTACCAATAATAAGCCTTTTTCATAAGCAATATTGGACCCTTTTGTAATGTATGCCGTAGCACCATCTAAATCTTCATTATTATAACTATAATTGGAATTATCGTAACTCTTGTATCCTAATGATGTATTAATAATATCTACACCAAGACTATCTGCACGTTCCGCAGCTTCTACCCAATAACTTTCTTCTACCGGTGTTTCACTAGCTACATCTTCCGTTCTAAACAAATAGTATTTTGCATCTGGTGCTGTACCAACATACTCATTTTCTACATAAGCTGCCATGGTACTCAACACCCGTGTACCATGCGAATTTCCTGCATATGCATAAATATCATCTGTTCTGTCTACAAAATCATATCCATCTAATAAACCTCCAGCATCTCGAAGTCTTTGAAAAGCCCCCATGGTGTTCACATTGGGAAAACCTGCATCTATTACTGCAACAAGAATATTTGTACCAGTATAGTCTTGTTCATGTAAATAATCTGCATTAATCATATCTACTTGATTCAATGCATCTCCATATACAAAATCTATCGCGGTATCTTCTATTTCAAATTTATTTACAGGCGCCAATGGTGCTAGTGTAGCAAGACCACTATCAGCAAATTGGATGCTACTTACAAATCCAAAGGTTGTTTCTAAAGCACTAATATTTGCTTGTGTTCCTCTTACATGGATAGCGTTAAACCATTTTGACTTGGCAAAAACGGTAATTCCTGTTGCATTTTTAATCTGAAAAATATAAGCCTCATTGACAGGGACATCTCTTTCGTCAATAGAAATACCTTGATTGTTTTTTCTATCAATGGCACGCTGTGTCAAAATAGTTATTGGATTTGCTATAGATTGAGCTACATTTTCTTTATCTGCAAAAAACACCCAAGCATCTTCTTCTTGAGCAAATACGAGCACATTAAGCAATAACATGCTTAACAATATAATTTTAGATTTCATTTTCTATTTTTTTGTTTCCGCAAGTTAAGAAATTACTCCTGAACCTACTAATTCATCTTCCAAATACCATGACACAAATTGTCCTTCTGTAATGGCGGATTGTGCTTTTTCAAAAACGACATACAGTCCACTTTCTACACGATGCAATATTGCCTTTTCTAACGGTTGTCTATAACGTATTCTAGCCATAACATTCATAGTACAGGCGTTTTCTAACACGAGGTCTTCTCGTACCCAATGCAATTCATCATTACAGACAAATAATGCGTGTTTGAGTAAACCTGGATGTGTTTTACCTTGGCCCGTATATATAACATTTTCTTTTACATCAGTCGCAATAACAAATAGTGGTTGTGGCGTACCTCCTACGGCGAGTCCTTTACGCTGTCCTTTAGTAAAATAATGAGCCCCTTGATGTTTACCTACCACCTTACCGAAATTAACATTATAATTAAGTTTTCGAGATAAATATTGTAATTCGGCTTCCTTAGATTCAAATTCTGGGATGTCTTGATGGTATATCTCATGAGAATCTGATATTTCTACAATACGTCCTTCCTTTGGTTTTAATTGCTGTTGCAAAAATTCTGGCAGTCTAACTTTTCCAATGAAACACAAACCTTGAGAATCTTTCTTATCTGCAGTAACTAAACCTAGTTTTGCCGCAATTGCTCTTACTTCTGGTTTGGTTAATTCTCCGATTGGGAATAAGGTTTTAGCTAATTGCTTTTGAGACAGTTGACATAAGAAATAAGACTGGTCTTTGTTGGTATCTTTTCCTGATAATAACTGATGTATTACTTTACCGTCTTTTTCAAAACTACGTTTTCTACAATAATGTCCTGTTGCCACATAATCTGCACCAAGTTCTAATGCAATATTTAAAAATACGTCAAATTTTATTTCACGATTGCAAAGTACATCAGGGTTTGGCGTACGACCTCTTTCATATTCTTTAAACATGTAATCTACAATACGTTCTTTGTATTGTAGACTCAAATCTACTGTTTGAAAAGGAATCCCCAGCTTTTCTGCAACCAACATGGCATCATTACTATCCTCTAACCAAGGACATTCATTAGAGACTGTCACTGAATCATCATGCCAATTTTTCATAAATAACCCTATAACTTCATAGCCTTGCTCTTTTAACAGATAGGCTGCTACACTAGAATCTACACCTCCAGAAAGTCCAATTATTACTCTTTTCACTTGCTTCTATTTTAGGTTGTAAATTTAAGAATAAAAAAAGGTAACACTTTCATGTTACCATCTTTTAAATTTATACTGAAAATAGATTTTTAGTATTGTTTATAAGGATTTTTACTATAAATGGTAAAATCCTTTGTTTTGATCAGTTTTCCGTTGGAGTAATATTTCCAAACACTGTGTTTTTTTCCATTTTTATAAGGACCTTCTACAGTAATACGTCCTTCAGAATCATAATGTTTTGATGGTCCATTAAGCTGACCATTGACATAAACATAACTTTTGACTAAGGTCCCATTATTGGCATAATACTTTGAAGTTCCTTCTAATTGTCCATTTTTGTAATTCACTATTTCTGCCACTAGCCCATCTTTATAAAACACCTTTCGCTCTCCAATTAGCTCACCAGATGTGTTATAGGTTTCTAATGTCATAATGGTATTGGAATTTTTATGATAGTATTTCCATGCGCCAATATATAGCTTACCCTTCATTTGTCCCTCACTAATTATTTTTCCTTTAGAGGACAAAAATTTAACTTTAGCTGTTCCATCCTGCTGAAAATATTTAGTAGCCGATAAGACACTACGCTTTCTGATAAGTTTGTAAAATTTAAAAAGTCCGACTTCTTTACCATGATTAAACTGACCTTCATAACGGGGTTGTGTTGTGTTTTGGAAATTTTTCTTCCATAGACCATGGCGTTTACCATCAGCATCAAACTGATTTTTTTCGCCTTGTGCTAAAACATTTACATTTATAAACGTTAGTAATACTAGTAAAAATAGATGTTTCTTAACCATTTGTATTCAAAATTAAACCAATAATATATGCCTATTAATTTAGGTTTCAATATTAAACATTAAAACTCAAAAGCCTTACATTTATTTTAAACTTTTTGACTTGGGCATGTTATTAATGGACAATTACATTTTAGCGCATTGAACAAATGGGAAAAGATTAGTAAGTATATTGATTTTGTACCAAATAAAACGGTACATATTGAGTTTGATTTTGAAAAAGGTAATATGGAGCTACCTGTATTATTCATAAAAGAAAAAATCAATGGTGTTTGGGAGTCTAATGCAGATAGAGACATATTTTATTTAGAAGACGGTCATTTTGAATTAGATCTAAATTTACCGGGAGATCAATTTAGAATTTATTTTGAAAAAGGAAGTGGTAGCGATCATGGATCTGTAAGTGCTTGTCGTATTGATAACTTAATTATTACTCAAAATATTATTGAAATTGTAGAAGAGAATAACTACTATCCCTTTGGGCTGAAACACAAAGGTTACAATAATGTTATAAATGGTACTGATCATAAGTATGGGTACAACGGTAAAGAGGAACAAGACGAACTTGGTCTTAACTGGATTGATTATGGAGCTAGGAACTATGACCCAGCTTTAGGTCGTTGGATGAATATTGACCCTGTTGCAGAAATCGCACCATCATTAACTCCCTTTAGATATGCTTTTAACAATCCTTTACTTTTCATAGATCCAGATGGAATGTATGAATGGAGAGTAAATGCAAAGACTGGTAAATATGAAAAAATTGGAGATGAAGGGGGAGATAAACAACAGCACATATATTTTAATGATGATAAGAAAGCGACAGCCGTTCTAAAAGGGTCGCAGATATATGTTGGAGCTGTTACTTCTAATTGGCACAAAGATGGAGATGTTAGTTTTGCAGTTTCTACTGTAAATGTTTGGGAAGATTTACCTGATGAATATCAAGGCGCTTATACAATATATGATTTAAAAGAGCGATATCAAGCAAAAAAGAAAGGAGGAGAAAAATACGACCTAATTAGATCACAGGAAGAACAAGGTTTAGCCAGAAGAGATCAAATATGGAATAATAGAGATATGTCCGATCATTTGATAAGGAAGTATGGTAACAATTCAGGTCTTGCATTAGCTATTGAGACAGGGATGTTTGAAGAAATGCTTCCTGGTCCAGGTTGGGATGATATACATTCTTTAGCTAGAAATTTCAAGAAAACTATATCGCCTAAATACAAGACAAAAGCGGATGCCAATACTGCAAAACTTGCAAAAGCGAGCTCTCAATACTCTAAAAACTCTTGGATAAGATTTTTACAAAAAAATAAAGGAAGGTATAAAGGCAAGGGGTATGGTAAAAACTGGGTTAGAAAAGCAGCAGCAGATTACCATAAAATAAAAGATAAATCTAAAATATGATTTTAGAATATAAGTGCAATAATTGTAATCAGTATTTTAAGCTTAAGGCTTTTGCAAAAGATAGAGGCGAGTTAAATCTTTTGAAAAATAAAATAGTAGAAAAATGCGCACATTGCAACACAGAACAGGAGCTTATATTAAATAACATAAGGGCTAAAGCTAATTCTTGGATTAGGTTCATATACATAGTGGCTTTGGTTATTAGTATAGTAATTTCCATTATTGCCTATAACTTAATTGAGATAGAGAACACTAAAATTCATTTTAGAAGATATAGTTTTGTATTTGGATTGATATTTGCAATTCCTTTTGTTATTGCCGTTAATTTGGTGGCTTTAGAAAAAAGGGCTGTTAAACGTTTTAATCATTATTATGTTTAGATATATTATTTGTTTACTGATAATCTTCCTTCTGCCAAAGGAGTTGTTTGCTCAAAATAAACAGAAGGAAATAAACACATTAGAAAAGTTATTTTCTAATTTTTCAGAGGGTGCTTCAACTTATAAACTCTCATACATGGAGAATAAAAAAACTTTTGTATTAAAAGTGTCTACAAATGAAGGTGCTTCTAAAATTTTTAAATTTTTGGAAGAAGATATTCATCCTGAAGGCGTATTTTTTGATGAGCTTAAAAGAAGTTATACTTTGAAGATATTATCTATTGATAATGGACACAGGTTTATTTTTACTAAGCTTAGAAACAAAACCAAGCTTTCAAACACTACGAATATTATTGAAATAGATAATATAAATCCTGAAAAAAAAGAAATTTTAAAAAAGTTTATTATTAAATTAAGGGATTACAGAAAAAGCTTAATTGAGAAAAAAACCGAAGAATTGCAGATCATTAGTAACGGTTCAAATTAGTAGAGAATTTTTAACATATAGAAATTATTTAAACCACAGCGAAAGTTGTGGTTTTTTTATGCTTTAAAACGAAGCTACATTTTTATTGAAGAAGTCCTTAAACTTTTTAGAAGTAAGCATTTTATCAATCATTTTAAAGATAATAGCTCTATCATCAGTATCAAGTTCAGAAATCAAACGTAACTGTTCCTTTGCCTGTTTATACTCGATAACAACTTCTTTGGGCAGACCATTATTAAGGTTAATCACTTGGTCAACCGTAATATTATAAAACTCGGCAAGTCGCTGTAACTCTTTTACAGAAATCTCACGATTACCATTCTCAATTTTATTATAGTTAGAATA
>JABSPM010000066.1 GCA_013215095.1 Flavobacteriaceae bacterium
AATTAAAAATTTGGCTAAGGCATTTGTATATGACTTTATAGATGATGTTGCGTAACGTTGTAAAGTGAGCTTCTTTTTAAATTCAAGTAATATTTGTTTGGTTGACAGCATAACATTCGCTTTACAAAAATAATTATCACTATAAATATAAAAAAACTAACTGAATTACAATTGTTTATATATTTACACTATATTTAGATAACCGCCATAATTAAAATAATAATAACCGCAATGCCTATATTTGGGTGTTGTGCCCAATTTCGCGAATGAGAGATATTGAAAAATTAATTAAGGAAATTATTCCACCGCCAACTCGCGAGGAAAGAGAAGGATTTACAAATGATAAAATCATTGCTGGACTGAACAAAGAGGAGTTTTTAGCAGTTGAAAAAAGACTAATTGAGGAACTAGAAGAAAAGAATGACCTATTGATTGGACAAACATTAGTCGGAATGGAATCCGAAAATGCTCTGCCAGTTCTGAAAAAACGGCTTGAAAAAAAAGATTCTCATTTTGGAAAAATTACTTGGGCTACGCTAATAAATGAGCTCAAAAAGGGAGATTCCGAAATGGAAAAAATAGCTTTTGAAGCATTTGAAAAATTGGAATTCATTTATGCTGTGCAAGGCTGTATTTTTATGGACTTAATAAAATTCAAAAGTCCAAGAATAAATAAACGGATTGAAAAATTTATTGACCACAAATATGACTTGGTTGCTATCCACGCTAAAACGGTTTTGAACTATAATGGCTATGCAGATTCATATAATAATTCTGAACCTAAAAAATGGTGGGAAGTTTGGAAATAAAAAACTGGGCACAACAAAGTGTAAAAATGCATTAAAACGCATTTTACACAAAACGTTGCCAGTAATTATGAGAAACTTTATCTATATATTATCAATTATAATTATTAGTTGTAATAACAACAAACAGATTGAGTCTTCTGTGGATGTATTGCAAGAAGACATAAAAGAGATAAAATATGTGTCACTAAATAATATATATAGAGCAAAGACAGATTCATTTTACTATGTAACTCGTTGTGACACTATTTCATCTGAATTAATAAAAATTTCAGAAAAGCGGAATGACTTCAAAATATTTCAAGAACAATCGTATGTCCACTGTAGTCCTTCATCTGAAAGTGAAATAATTGATTCAATCTCATTTAACACAAAACTTAGAAGTTGGAAATCTATAACTCGTACTTTTAAGCCTAAAGTTGTAGAACGAGACGGAAAAACAGTAACCATTAATAAAGGAAGAGAAAAGTGGTTGTTAATAACCAATAATGGTAAGACAGGATATGTTTCGGAAAATGGGATGGCGTTAAAAAATTTGGGGAACAAAATATTATTTGGTGAAAGAAATGATGAATATGGCTATAAAATTATAAGTGTTGACAATAACAATAAAATAGTCGATTCATTAAATTTAAAGGGGAATCACGGATTTAACATTAAATTGCTAAATTATAATGGACTTGATTTTTGTGAATACGTAATTGAGTACCGAGAGTTTAGAGAATCTTGCCCTGGTGGTGGCTCAACAACTTTAATTTCGTTAAACAAAGATGGGGAATTTAGAAAAATAATTTCATATTCATATGGGACATTAGGAAATTCTGAAATTTATTTCCCCTTAAAATTTGAAAGTGGAAATAAACTACTTGTTGCGAATGGTAATATTAATCAAATATTTGACAGATATAACGGAAAAATGAATGTCTATGATTATCCCAAAGACTTAGGAATTCCAATTGAACAGTTAATTATAGAATCGAAGATTGAGTTTGCAGGAGACATTGAGGGGCTTAGTGAGGATGAAATCGAAATAAAAAGCTCCGAAACGAATTTTTATAAATGGAATGGTAATCAACTAGATAAAATAAAAACTACTGGCAACAAAGTGTATAAGTAATAGCGGTTTAAGTGATAAAACGAAAGTATAAACATAAAACAAAGGTCAGTGCAAAACCGAAAGGTTCGTGAGTAGAAATCCGCTACTACTCATACACAAATCGTTAGCTTTAATTATGAAGAACATTTTTATTTTAATTATATTTATGAATTTAATTCTTGGATTTTCTCAAAATTCGGAGTTAATCGTATTGAGTAAAAATGACACTTTGAAAAGTTCAGATTTTGATTTCTTGATAAAAACCAAGGATCATTTTATGAAATTTAATGATTCGCATAAATTGCTTTATGATAATTTATTAGTGGAAAATAATGATATAGTTTCTTTATTACTTATTCATAAGAACGATACTCTGAATTTTAAATTGACTAAAAGACAATTTTGGACTTTTGAAAAAGAAAATTCTGAATACAAATCTTTAAAATTTACTGCAGGACACAATGATAAAAGCGAAGAAAATTTTGACATTAAATACCTTAAAAGGAATAAATCTGATATAGTAATTAACCTAATTGATAAGAATTTTAAAAAAGTGTTTAGTGAATTTGCTATTGAATTGGAAAACCCAAATGGAAAATATGATGAGGAATTCACATCAAAATATAAAATTAGAAAGAGAAATAAGAAATTTAGAAAAAAGAAAAAAGAATTGAAAAAGCATTTTAAGAAAACGGATTTTATAACACTTGCTTTTGGAAACAATATTATATTCGAACAAATAACTAAAGCTAACAATGGCTAAAAATTCATAGCTGCCCTTCGGGACAGCAACGCTTTTTATCCGGTACGTTGTGCAACATTTACCAAAAACATCACGATGAAATTAAAATTACTGATTTTTAGCATATTATTGAGTAATTCGATTTATTCTCAATCTGCTAAAGACTCTCTCTTGCAAAAGGATATTAACGCTTTAGTTGAGGAAATGGAATTTATGTATGGATATGACCAAACTATGCGCGAATACACAATTTTTAAAACTTTTGACAAATCAGAAACAGATAGAATTGAAAATCTTCCTGATAGTTTAAGAATTGAAGAAATGAAAAAACGGAAATTTGTATCGGACAGTATTAGCAATATAATTTATAAAAAATACATTAATCCAATGGATGCTGAACATACCGAGAGAATGATAGAAATAACGAAAAAATACGGTTTTCCAAGCACTAAACGAATTAAGAAATACTATAAAAAAGAATTTGTCGACCCAGAATTTAACCCACTAATAATTTTTATCCATTCGCCGAGAAAGTATTGGAATGAACTAAAGGAGTTAATGTTAAAAGAATATCAGAATGGAATAATCAATCAATGTCAATATGGATATGCTCTTTGGCAATTTACTGGGCGAAAAAGCTTTCAACCAATGCTTGATAATGGATTTGAAATGGTTGAAGAAAATGGAATAACAACACTAAAATCAACCTGTGAATAAAAAACGTTGCACAACAATGTATAACCGCAATTACGGCGGATTCGACTACGTCCGAATCCACTCGGAATTGCTAACGCCAGTTCTTAACCGAAAATTAACGCATATAAACCCGTAACTGACGGTTATACGAGACCGTTACCCAACATTTGAACTCACTCAAAACCAGAGAAATTGAATAACAAAATTGAAATACCATTAAGCCGAAAGAAAATAATCTTACTATTGTTAGCTTCAATCGGATTTATAAGTGGCGGAATTTGGATGGTAATTAATCCTGAAAATGCAGGACGTTATTTTAACCCAATTACTAAAAGATTTTTCTATCTCAACTCGGAATCGATTCAGGTTATCGGAATTGTTGGAATTTTATTTTTTGGAGCGGCAGTAATCTACGGAATAAAGAAATTATTTGACAAAAAAATCGGACTGATACTCGACTCAAACGGAATTACTGACAACTCAAACGCATCAAGCATTGGACTGATAGAATGGAACGATATTTTGGATATCAGAACAAAGCAAGTTATGTCGACAAAATTTCTTCTAATTGACATTGTGAACCCTGAAAAATATATCGGAAAAGCAAAAAACGGAATACAATCAAGACTTATGAAAGCAAATATGAATATGTACGAAACACCTCTTTCGATTACATCAAATACGCTGAATTATGATTTTGGAAAACTTGAAAAATTAATTAAAACAGAATTTAATAAAAATAAAAACGTTGGGTAACACCGTATATAATTTATTGCTCGTTCTTGCCTACTTACGAAAAACCTCGCGGATTTTCTATTCGGTTTTTATTTGCTAAATTATGTGCTTAAAAAACGCAACAAACCATATACAAGCACGTTACCACACATTCGAGTAAAACATTCTAGATTCAAAAAAATGAAAAATTTTAGATTATTCTTGTTGGCTTTTTTGCTACTGGGATGTGCAAATAAAAAGGAAAAATTAATAACGCTAAACGGACTTGCTTTTGGAACTACATACAAAATAGAGTATTATGATTTCGGTACAGACAGTAAAATTAAAAAGGGAATAGATTTCGTTGTTAGGGCAATTAATAAATCTTTAAGCACTTACCTACCTGAAAGTGATATATCCGAAATAAATAAAGGAAATACACCTAAAATCTAAAGGCTATTTTGATCCAACTGTTGGAGTTTTAAGAAATGCTTACGGATTTGGAGATACAAAACCGATAAAGTCTATTACTAAATTTAAACTGGATTCTATGATGAATTATGTTGGGTTTGACAAAGTAGAACTTTTAAAAACTGGTCAAGTAATAAAAGAGAAAATGAATATCTATCTTGACTTTAATTCGATTGCAAAAGGTTATGCCATTGATAAAATGGCAGAATATATTCAAATTAATTCGATTGACAATTTTAGAATAGAAGTTGGAGGTGAAATAAGAACCATTGGCAAAAATTTGGCTTATGATATGAATTGGACTATTGGTATTGAAAGAATCGATTCCAAAGTGGATGACAGAAAATCAAGAGCAAGAATAGAATTGATTAATCAATCAATAGCTGGCTCTGGAAATTTCAGAAAAAATAGATTTGACCCTATTACAAATAAAAAATATGTTCATACATAGGTCACCTAACCACCTTTACTTCATTTAGGGATATTAGACCCAGTTTGATGGACTTAAGCTCTTTAGGATATTCTTGTAAATATGCTATATTTACCATTGCAAGCTTTGAATCTAAATTTATAAGCAAAATTAAATCACATCCGAAATTTAAAAAACGAACTCTAGAAAGAAAACAAAATTGCTCTATTAAAAACGGAGTGTAACAACAATTTAAGATAAATCTTTAGGACGCTTTCCGTGCTTTCTCATATCCGATTTGCTTAATATTTTAAAGTCTTTTGCTTTAGGAAAGGTTTCAATAATTTTCAGTAATTCTATGGGAACTTCGCCTAAAGTTCTCGTCTTTAAATCTATCCAAGAAAATAACATTTCGCTATAGGCTAAGTTCTTTCCACTTTCGTCATAAAAATTATGTGCTATCTCCAGAAAACGTCCATCTTCACTATAGCCTTTTAACTCCAAACTCACAATCACTGGACTTCCAACCTGAATTTCCTTAAAATAATATATGTGTTCATATAAGGCTACTGGCCCCAAACCATAGGTATTCATGACCTCCATACCCATGCCTTTTTCTTTAAAGAAGGACATTCTTGTATGGCTTAGATAATCGATATATGTTGAATTTCCTAGATGCTGATTAGCATCTATATCACTCCATCTAATTTCAAATTTCTTGGTGTACATAAATTGTATTTAGCTATATTTCATTAATAAAAATGTAAACTTAAGTTTTTGCGCGGGTTTTATCCAATACAAACTAAATTTCATCAAAAATTAAATCAAAAAATTCACGTACTTTTGCCTAACTTAAAAAAAAGCCTATGATACAATCAATGACAGGTTATGGAAAGTGTGTATTGCAGCTTCCGACTAAAAAGATTTCGATTGAATTAAAATCACTGAATAGCAAAAACCTAGATTTGAATGCAAGAATGCCCTCGGTTTATAGGGAAAAAGAATTGCGTGTCAGAAAAATGATTGCTAATAAATTGACTCGAGGTAAGATTGATTTTTCATTATATATGGAACTCACTGGGGAAGACACCGCTTCCAACATCAATAAAACGGTAATTACCAGATATATGCAACAGCTTAAAACCGTTGTTGATATGAATGAGGCCGATTTATTACAGATGGCTATTCGTTTGCCAGATGCCATAGCCACCGAACGTGAGGATATTGATGAAGAGGAATGGAAAGCCATTGAAAATGACATTCAAGTGGCTTTAGAAAAAATAAATACGTATAGAACAGAAGAAGGCAATGCTCTAGAAGTTGATTTTAGAAAACGTATTGAAAACCTTGAGGGTCTCTTAGCACAAGTTATCACGATGGATCCTGAGCGGGTAGAAGGCGTAAGATCACGTTTACGCAAAGGTATTGCAGATATTAAAGAAAAAGTGGATGAAAATCGTTTTGAACAAGAACTCGTGTACTATATCGAAAAATTTGATATAACCGAAGAAAAGGTAAGACTTCATAATCATTTAGAATACTTTATTCAAACCCTAGATTCTAAGGATTCTAATGGTAAAAAATTAGGGTTTATTGGTCAAGAAATAGGAAGAGAAATCAACACTATTGGCTCTAAATCCAATTATGCGCCGATGCAAAAATTAGTCGTTCAAATGAAAGACGAACTAGAAAAAATAAAAGAACAACTCCTAAATGTGCTTTAAATAAAGTCATTACAATTTATCTAAATCACCGTATAATACTTCATTATAGTGAACAACACATCTGAACATAAAGGTAAACTCATCGTGTTTTCGGCACCATCAGGGTCAGGTAAAACCACAATTGTCAAGCATTTATTACAACAAAAAGAACTTAATCTTCGGTTTTCTATTTCGGCCACTTCGCGAAAAAAACGCGGACAAGAGCTTCATGGTCAGGACTATTATTTTTTGAGCTTGGATGATTTTAAATCTAAAATTAAAGAGAATGCCTTTTTAGAATGGGAAGAGGTCTATCGCGATAATTTTTACGGCACACTTAAAACAGAAGTAGAACGTATTTGGGCAGAAGGAAAACATGTAATTTTTGATATTGATGTGTCTGGAGGCTTACGAATAAAGCGCAAATTTCCGGAAGAAACCTTAGCCATTTTTGTAAAACCACCCAATCTAAATGAGCTGATAAAACGCCTTAAAACACGAGGTGAAGAAAGCGAAGATAAAATTAGTATGCGTGTCTCTAAAGCTCCAGCAGAATTAGCCACTGCACCGCTTTTTGATGAGATTGTAGTCAATAAAAATTTGGAGGAGGCCTTAGAAAACGCCTATAATTTGGTAAACAACTTTGTTAATCCGTAGCCTATGAAAATTGGACTCTATTTTGGAACTTTTAACCCCATTCACATAGGGCATTTAAGTATTGCCAATCATATGGTAGAGTTTAGTGACCTAGACCAAGTATGGTTTGTGGTTACACCACATAGCCCTTTTAAAAAGAAAAGTAGTTTATTGGATAATCACCACCGTTTTGAAATGGTATATCAAGCTACAACATCATACGATAATCTTCAACCAAGTGACATTGAGTTTAAATTGCCGCAACCCAATTACACGATAAATACTTTAGTATATTTAGAAGAAAAATATCCCAAACATAATTTTGCACTGATTATGGGTGAAGATAACCTCAAAGGTTTTCATAAATGGAAAAACTATGAGCACATCTTGGATCAGTATCATCTCTATGTTTACCCAAGAATTAGTGAAGGTAACATAAACACAAAATTTAATGACCACGATAAGATTCATCGTGTAAAGGCGCCTATCATGGAAATTTCTTCTACCTTTATACGAAATGCAATAAAAGACAAGAAAAACATACGTCCGCTATTGCCATCAAATGTTTGGAACTACATTGATGAAATGAATTTTTATAAGTAAAAACCAATCCTTAAACATTTTGAAATACTGTATTTGACTGACTACCAGTATTCCTCCTCAAAATAAACCTTAAAAGTTAAAATTACCCATCTTAAAACAGAGGCTAATCCCTTGTAAAACCTAAACTATATTTAAAACGTTAAAAATTTTGCATATCGTATTATAGGCACTTTTTTGTGTATTTTTGAAATACTAAAATAACGATCATGAAAAATATAATACTTGCGGGCTTTTGCCTAATATTCATAAACGCATGCAAAGAAAACCAACCTGAAAAACAAAACAACACAGTGACTTATCCAGACACAAAACAAGTTGATTTCGTAGACACTTACTTTGGAGTAAGTGTTAAAGATCCATATCGTTGGCTAGAGGATGATAGAAGCGAAGAAACAGGGCTTTGGGTAAAACAACAAAACAAAGCAACTTTTGGGTATTTAAAGGATATTCCATATCGCAAAGAATTAAAAGAGCGTCTTGAAAAAATGTGGAATTACGAAAAACTAGGGGCACCATTTACTGAAGGTGACTATACCTACCTTTATAAAAATGATGGGCTTCAAAACCAAAATGTACTGTATAGAAAAAAAGGTGAGGTAGGCACTGAAGAAGTGTTTTTGAACCCAAATACCTTTAATGAAGATGGCACAATTTCTCTCGGAGCAATTAGTTTTTCTGATGATGGCAAATTTGTGGCCTATGCCATTTCTGAGGGTGGAAGTGATTGGCGAAAAATAATCACAATGGATACCGAAACAAAAGAGACTGTAGGGGATACTATAGTCGATGTGAAATTTAGTGGCATGTCTTGGTATAAAAATGAAGGGTTTTACTATTCTAGCTATGATAAACCTGAAGGAAGCGAATTGTCTGCAAAAACTGACCAGCACAAAGTGTATTACCACAAGTTAAGAACACCACAAAAAGAAGACCAACTGGTTTATGGTGGTACAGCGGAGGAAAAGCACCGTTATATCTATGGTAGAGTGACTAAAGACAGTAGATACCTTGTAATATCTGCTCAAACCTCAACTTCTGGTAATAAATTATTTATCAAAGACCTCACACAAGAAAATAGTCCTCTTATTACAATTTTGAACCATACCGATAGCGACACTTATGTTATTGATAATATTGGAAGCAAATTATACATAGTAACTAACCTTAATGCACCTAATCAAAAAATTGTAACCGTTGATGCTTCTAAGCCTACTCCAGAATACTGGGAAGATTTTATTCCAGAAACTGAACATGTCTTAAGTCCTTCTACTGGCGGCGGTTATTTCTTTACAGAATATATGGTGGATGCAGTTTCTAAAATTTTACAGTATGACTACGAAGGGAAATTAATTAGAGAAGTAAAATTACCTGGGATTGGAAATGCCGGCGGTTTTGGCGGGAAAAAAGAAGACAAAATAGATTATTACACGTTTACAAATTACAATACACCTACTAGTATATACAAATACAATATAGATACAGGTATATCTGAATTGTACTGGAAACCTAAAATTGACTTTAACAGTGAAAACTATGAAAGTAAACAGGTGTTTTTCAATTCTAAAGACGGTACAAAAGTTCCTATGATTATCACACATAAAAAAGGGATTACCCTTAATGGCAAGAATCCAACTATTCTTTATGGTTATGGAGGCTTTAACATTTCGCTATACCCAGGTTTTAGTATCACAAATGCAGTTTGGATGGAACAAGGTGGTATTTATGCTGTACCTAACTTAAGAGGTGGTGGCGAATATGGTAAAGAATGGCACAAAGCAGGAACGCAAATGCAAAAACAAAATGTATTTGATGATTTTATTGCGGCAGCAGACTATTTAATTGAAAATAAATATACTACTTCAGATTATTTAGCCATTAGCGGACGATCTAATGGTGGTTTATTAGTTGGAGCAACAATGACACAGCGCCCAGATTTAATGAAGGTTGCATTGCCAGGAGTTGGCGTACTAGATATGTTGCGATACCATACATTTACAGCTGGAGCAGGTTGGGCTTATGATTATGGAACAGCCGAACAGAGCAAAGAAATGTTTGAATACTTAAAAGGCTACTCTCCTGTGCATAATGTAAAGGAAGGTGTGTCTTATCCTGCTACAATGGTAACTACTGGAGATCATGACGATAGAGTTGTGCCTGCACATAGTTTTAAATTTGCTGCAGAATTACAAAGTAAACAAACCGGTAATAATCCAACATTAATACGAATAGAAACCGATGCAGGACATGGTGCAGGTACTCCAGTAAGCAAAAAAATTGAAGAAGCCGCAGATGTGTTTGGATTCACATTATACAATATGGGGTTTGACTCATTACCGCTAAAAACACAAGAAAAATAAACCCTTATTTTTGATTTCATTTCACCTGTATCCTTAGCTGGATTTGGTAAATACATATATGTAGTTCTGCCGTGGCAACAGCAGGACTACATTTGTTTTTTAGACCATCTCTACTCCTAAATTACTTAACTAAAATACGCTTTTTTATCTAACACAAAAAACCATTATTTTTCTAATTTGTAATTTAACAGAAGAATAGGTATTATACCATAACTCGTATACCATAGGAATGAACTTTAAAGCATTTTAATATTGCCAATTTACACATCATCGCAACCTAAGATGTTATCGTTAACAATAAATTAAAATGTGTGGGCTATTTTTAAAAATAAATCGCTCCAAACGGCTTTTTTTTGTGCTATTTTTGTAGCAATGCTAAAGGTTAACAACATATCATTTCAGTACCAAAAAAAACCTACACTTACAGGGCTTACATTTCAAGTTCATAAAGGAGAACACCTTTCTGTTATTGGCGAAAGTGGCTCCGGAAAAAGTACATTGCTAAAACTTATTTATGGTAAATATGATTTAAATGCAGGCACTATTTTTTGGAAAAACGAGCAAATTCTAGGTCCAAAACACAACTTAGTTGTGGGTTATGATTTTATGAAATATGTCTCTCAAGAATTTGAACTTGAGCCGTATATTACTGTGGCAGAAAACATAGGACAGCACCTTTCTAATTTCTATCCTAAAGAAAAACAACGACGCATCCAAGAATTGTTGTCTATCGTAGAGCTACAAGCCGTTGCCCAAACCAAAGTACGCTACTTAAGTGGTGGACAAAAACAACGTGTAGCCTTAGCTAGAGCTATTGCTAAACAACCCGAAATTATCTTACTAGATGAACCCTTTAGTCACATAGATAATTTTAAGAAACAATCCTTACGCCGTAACCTATTTGCGTATCTCAAAGCAAAAAACATTACTTGTATTGTTGCTACCCATGATAACAATGACGTCCTCTCTTTTGCAGATAACATCATTGTTATCCATAAAGGACAACTCACTAGGCATGACACTACCCAAAATGTATATTACAACCCAAAAACACATTTAATAGCTTCTTTTTTTGGAGAATATAACTTTATAGAATCCTATGGTATTGTTTATGCACACCAAATGAAAATTATGACTAAGGCTAGGCATAAGGCTATAGTAAAACAAAGTTATTTTAATGGTAATCACTATCTTATTGAAGCCCTATTTGAAACCCAATCAATTTTTATTAAACACCCTGAAGCATTAAAGTCTCAATCTACTATTTATTTTGAAGTCATTAAGACAAGACTCTAAAATTGCCTACAAGACCTAAAAATCATAAATAAATTAAAAGGATTATAGTTATAGTGTACTAGCCTTATACGATTTTCAAGACATTGATTTATAGATGATACCATCTTCTGATTCGTGTTACTTAGCTCGTAGTCATGAGATACACAGAAGATAAGGACGCGAAAATAATAGGTTTTTTAGATGCTTTTTTATACTATTGAAGACTAGCTACCCTACTATGAGAAACCGCGGAAAAAACAGTAATGATGACACGCTTTTTGGCTCCAAAACATTGCAACTAAAGTTTAAAGAAGCTCTTGAGGATATGCGCTATTTATTATCTCGTGGTTATGGCGAAAAGTCTGCATTGCAGTTGGTTGGTAATAGGTATCGTTTCAATTTAAGACAACAACAAGCGATACTAGGTATGAGTGCTTCTCAACAACAAATAGAACTGCGTCAATCTCATGAAGTTTATCTAAATCAAATGCATTGCGAAACCTTTATTATTGATGGTTTTAATCTATTGATTGTTTTGGAAAGTGCTCTTTCTGGGGCTTACCTTTTTAAAGGCTTAGATGGTGCTTATAGAGATTTATCTAGTGTTCATGGGACTTATAAACGTGTAAAACAAACAGAAACCGCCATTCATTTGGTTGGAGATACTTTAAAACATCACAAGGTTATTTGGGTGTTTGACCAACCTGTTTCTAATAGTGGACGATTAAAAACCTTGCTAGGTGAAATTGCAAAACAAAAGGCGTACAATTGGGATATTATTCTCGATTATAACCCCGATAAAATGCTAGCGCAAAGCAAACATATTGCTATAAGTTCTGATGCTTGGATTTTAGACCGGGCAAAACGCTGGTTAAACTTAGCAGCTGTTCTTATCAATCAACATATTCAAAATCATAACATTATTCAATCGCAGTAATGGTAAAAGATTGTGCTCTAAATGTAATAAGCGCTCCTTTTTTTTTGCCTAACAATAATTTACCAATAGGTGTGCTTGGAGAGATGGCATAAAAACAAATGTCATTAATTTCATGTAAACCACAGCTTATCGCTAAAAAATAATTTGCTTGTGTAGTTCTAACAACACTCCCCAAATGCACAATTTTTGAAGACTGCTCAAGATTAACCCTAGACAATAGCGCACTTTCTTTTTGTACCTCTGCTAATTGCATTCCTGCTTTTTCGCGCTCTAATTGTAACATTGCGCGTCCGGTTTCGTGTTTATCTCCAGCAGAACTTTTGGTTTCGGACAGTAGTGATTTTTCTATTTCTTTTATTTTTTGTTGAATGCTTTGGAGGCGTTGCTTTAAAAACGCTTCGCATTGTTGATATAGCAGTTGCTTTGTTTCCATAATTATATCAAATTTGCTAATTTTTTACCAATAAGACTACCTATAGCAACGCCCATTCCACCGAGTCGCACTCCGCAAAATACGTTATCCGATATAGGTTTAACAATGACTTTCTTTTGTGTGCCAACTCCCATAATACCACTCCAACGTCGATCTATTTCAAAAGGAATATTTGGTAGTATGGTTTCATGCAACAACCGCTCAAGTTCGTTTTGAATCAATGCTGTTTGTTTGAGTGCTGTGGTTTCTTCTGCTTTAAAATCTAAATTTCGACCTCCACCAAAGAGGATACGATTGTCAATATTTCTAAAATAATAATACCCTCTATCTAAATGGAACGTTCCTTTAATATGTAAGTTTTCTATTGGTTTTGTAATTAAGACTTGAGCTCTTGCTGGTTGCACATCTTCATGTAATAGCTGTTTTGCAAAACCATTGGTAGCCACAAATAATTTGGGTGTTGTGAAATCAAATTGGTCTGTACTTACAGTTACGGCGTTTTGATGACTTGAAAAGCCTTGGACAGTAACATGATTTAGAATCCTTATACCTTTTTGTTGTACTAATTGGGTTAGGGCTTGCATCATTTTACCTGTATCTATTTGTCCTTCAAATGCATTATAGATATACTGTTCTTGTATATTTTTAAAATTGAATTGATTAGAGCTTGTACGAAATACATCTGTGTTAAATATAGGTCTAAGCAGTGCATTGATATTATGTCTTTGTTCTAAACACTTCTGATATAAATGGGTGTCTGTTTTTGTGAATAACTCAAAGCCTCCATTATTTTGAAAATCAATAGAAGTATCTCCCAAGGTTGTTCTAAGTAGTTTTAAACCTGCTATGCGTTGTTTTACAAGTTGAACCACCTCTTCTTTAGAATGTAAATTTAAATCGTCTAAGATTTCACTTAAGCTCCCAAAGCATGCAAATCCAGCATTTTTTGTACTCGCGCCTTGTGGTAGCACGCCGCGTTCTAATACAAGTATCTTTGCTTTTGGATATTTCTGTTTTAAAGTTAGAGCACAATTTAAGCCTACGATACCACTTCCCACAATCGTAAAATCTAGATGTGATAGATAAGATTTGTATTCCCAATATGATAAATTCATAATACGAAGTTAGCACTTTCGCGTTAAGGATAGAAGCGTCATCCTTTTTGTTTTGCAAAAAGATATAGCGTATAGTCTGACGCAACGCCCGTTAAAGGCGTTGGGTAACGTCCAAAAAAAACTCCGATTAAAAAAATCGGAGCGTTTATACTAGCGTTGTTCTGGTTGCATCTCAAAGTCTTCCATGAACTTTGTTGTGTAGTTTCCAGCAATATAATCTGGATGCTCCATCAACTGTCTATGGAACGGAATTGTGGTTTTAATGCCCTCAATTACAAACTCATCTAAAGCACGCTTCATTTTGTGAATAGCTTCTTCTCTGGTTTGTGCTGTTGTAATCAACTTTGCAATCATAGAGTCATAGTTTGGTGGAATGATATAACCGGCATATACATGCGTGTCTAGTCTTACACCATGGCCTCCTGGCGCGTGTAGCGTCGTAATTTTTCCTGGAGACGGTCTAAAATCATTAAAAGGGTCTTCAGCATTGATACGACATTCTATGGAGTGTAATTTTGGTTCATAGTTTTTGCCTGAAATTGGCACACCAGAAGCTACTAAAATTTGTTCTCTAATGAGGTCAAAATCGATAACTTGTTCTGTAATTGGGTGCTCTACCTGGATACGTGTATTCATCTCCATGAAGTAGAAGTTTCTATGTTTATCTACCAAGAACTCAACTGTTCCTGCGCCTTCATACTTAATGTATTCTGCAGCTCTTACGGCAGCATCTCCCATGCTTCTACGTAATTCGTCTGTCATAAATGGAGATGGAACTTCTTCTGTTAATTTCTGATGACGTCTTTGTACAGAACAGTCTCTTTCTGATAGGTGACATGCTTTACCTTCAGAATCGCCTACAATTTGGATTTCGATGTGACGTGGTTCTTCAATTAGTTTTTCCATGTACATATCATCGTTTCCAAATGCTGCTTTAGACTCTTGTCTTGCAGAGTCCCAGGCTTCTTTTAAGTCGTCTTTTTTCCAAACAGCACGCATTCCTTTTCCACCACCACCAGCAGATGCTTTAAGCATAACTGGATAGCCGGTTTCTAAAGCGATTTTTTCACAATCTTCATAGGTTTCGATGATGCCATCGCTTCCTGGAACACAAGGCACGCCTGCAGCTTTCATGGTGGCTTTGGCATTGGCTTTGTCTCCCATCTTATCAATCATATCTGGAGAAGCTCCAATAAATTTGATATCGTGCTCTTGACAAATCTTTGAGAATTTTGCATTTTCAGACAAGAATCCATATCCTGGATGAATGGCATCTGCGTTTGTAATTTCGGCTGCAGCAATAATATTCGACATCTTTAAATAAGACTGTGGACTTGGTGCTGGGCCAATACAAACGGCTTCGTCTGCAAATTTGACATGCAAACTTTCGGCATCTGCAGTAGAATAGACTGCTACTGTCTTGATACCCATTTCTTTACAGGTTCTAATAACACGTAGTGCTATTTCTCCTCTATTGGCTATTAGTATTTTTTTAAACATAAGGTTTACTTTTAAAAATTTCAAATTCCAAATATCACATCTGCAATAGATTTTGAATTATATGGTTTGGAATCTTTATAAGGCTTATGATGGATCTACCAAAAATAATGGTTGATCAAATTCGACTGGTGTAGAATCGTCTACTAATATTTTAACGATTTTACCAGATACTTCTGATTCGATTTCGTTAAATAATTTCATAGCTTCAATTATACATAGCACATCCCCTTCTGCGATAGACTGTCCTACTTCTACAAATAGTGGTTTGTCTGGTGAGGGTTTTCTATAAAATGTCCCGATAATTGGAGATTTTACAGTGATATATTTTGAATCTTCTACTGCTGGCTCTGGCGCCGCTGCAGGTGCAGGTGCTTCAACTAGCGCTGGTGCCGCTGGCATTGCTACCTGAGGTGCTTGTGCCGCAACTGGCACTTGTTGAACAATTGTGGTTTCAGAATCTGATCCTGTTTTAATGGTAATTTTGATATCATCCATTTCTAGTTTAACCTCACTTGCTCCTGATTTTGCTACAAATTTGATTAAATTTTGAATCTCTTTTAAATCCATAATTAATGGTATTAATTTAGTTAGTTTAAGAATTATATGCCCATTTTAAATAAATAGAACCCCAAGTAAATCCGCCTCCAAAGGCTGCGAAAATAAGTTTATCTCCTTTCTTAAGTTGGGTTTCATAATCATTTAAAAGTAAAGGAAGCGTTGCTGATGTGGTATTTCCAAATTTTTCGATATTCATCATTACTTTTTCAGCTTCCAAATCAATCCTATTTGCCGTAGCATCAATAATACGTTTATTTGCTTGGTGTGCTACTAACCATGCGACGTCATCTTTTGTTAAATTATTACGTTCTAAAATTTTCACGGCGACATCTGCCATATTAAAAACGGCATTTTTAAATACTGTTTTTCCATCTTGAAACACATAATGTTCTCCATTTTCTAGTGCTTCTTTGGTTATAGGGTATGATGAGCCTCCATATTTTGCTCTTAAAAACTCTCGTCCTATGCCATCACTTCTTAGGTACTCATCTTGTAACCCCATGCCTTCTTCATTTGGCTCAAATAATACAGCACCTCCGCCATCTCCAAAGATAATACAAGTGGCTCTATCTTCGTAATTAATAAATGAAGAGTTTTTATCTGCTCCTATGAGCAATACTTTTTTATAACGTCCAGATTCGATATAACTTGAGGCTACTGACATTCCGAACAAAAAGCTTGAACATGCCGCTTCTAAATCAAATGAGAAAGCGTTTTTAGCTCCTATTTGGCTTGCTGTATACGCTGCAGTTGAAGCTGCTTTCATATCTGGTGTCGCTGTAGATACAATTACAAGATCTATTTCTTCTGGGTTTAAGCCCGTTTTATCAATAAGATTTTGGGCTGCTTTTGTGGCGAGGAATGAGGTTCCTTTTCCTTCTTCTTTAAGAATACGACGTTCCTTAATTCCTGTGCGAGTGGTAATCCATTCATCATTTGTATCCACCATCGTCTCTAAAATCTGATTGGTCAACACATACTCTGGCACATAAGCGCCAACAGCTGTAATTGCTGCTGTGATTTTACTCATAGTTTTAATTTAGTTTAGATCAAAATTCAGCAAAAAACTCAAAACACATAAAAACGGCATTTAAAGTTCATTTTTTAAATTGAATTTGATGCAAAATAAGTTGTTTTTGACTTTTAGAAAAATTTATCACAAAAAAAACGCTCACATGTGAGCGTTTTAATATATGCATGCATAGGAATTATGCTAAGTTTTCTTCTTCAGAATTGTCAATTAACACTTGTCCTCTGTAATAAAGTTTACCTTCGTGCCAATGAGCTCTGTGGTATAAGTGTGCTTCACCAGTAGTTGGACAGGTAGCAATTTGAGGTACAGATGCCTTATAATGAGTTCTTCTCTTATCTCTTCTAGTTTTAGAGATTTTTCTCTTAGGATGTGCCATTTTCTATTTTATTTATCCGTTAATAGTTTCTTTAAAGTATTCCATCGAGGATCTATGTCCTCATTATCGTCTTTTTCTATATCGCCTTTTGGGCTTAATTCTTCTAGTTTTTTAAGTATGTCTGAATCTAAACTTCCGTCTTCAACGCCTGGATGAATACGCTTAGAGGGAACCCCTAAGACCAATAATTCATAGATATATTGCCCAATATTAATCTGGTATTCTCCATGAGGAACAATTAAAATATCTTCATTTTCATTATTGTATTCTTCTCCAAATTTGACCACCAAATCAAATGCATTGCTTATAGTTTGGTCAAAAGGTTCATTGGTTAAGTCACAATAAACATTGACTGCACCTGAAGCTTCAAAATGAAATTCTAATAAAGTCGTTTTCTTTTGCATTGTTACATTCACTGTAACATCAGCGTTGTTAAACTCATTATACTCAAAATGTTCAAAGAACGTATTATCAATCTTAAACTCGAAATTATGCAGTCCTAGTTTTAAACCTACAAATTTAATTGTATATGCTTTTAAATCCTTCATCCTCACAGTTATTTCGAGCGTGCAAATATATAAAATTTTATTTACTGAAAAGACTTATGAACAATTTTTTGTTTAAATCTTCTTTGGCTGCTTTTGCAAAGGCTTTGCTGTAAGTCTTTCATAGGAGACTCTGCGCTTAAATATTTCTAATGCTGCATATAAGGCTTCTTTAAAGGAACTATTATCTGCTTCACCTTTTCCAGCGATTTCATAAGCTGTGCCATGATCTGGCGAAGTTCTAATCTTATTTAAACCTGCTGTAAAATTTACGCCCTTTCCAAAAGCTAAGGTCTTAAATGGTATTAAGCCTTGATCGTGATAACTTGCCACAACGGCATCAAATTTTAAATAATTGTCTGACCCAAAAAAGCTGTCTGCGGCATATGGTCCAAACACCAACTTGCCTGATGCCTTTATGCTTTTCAATATTGGTCTTAATAGCTCATCATCTTCTTTACCTATAACACCATTATCTCCTGTATGTGGGTTAATGCCTAATACTGCAATTTTTGGACGTCTTATCCCAAAATCTTTGATTAAAGACTCATGAATAGTGTCAATCTTAGAGCGAATCAACTCTTTTGAAATGGTTTTAGACACGTCTTTTACTGGCACATGATCGGTAAGTAAGCCTACTTTTAAAGTTTCGGTTACCATAAACATCAAACTCGTTCCTTCTAACTCTTGATTTAGATAATCGGTATGTCCTGGGAAATTAAAACTCTCCGATTGAATATTAGCTTTATTAATAGGTGCAGTTACCAATACATCTATGCGACCTTTCTTCAAAGCTTGAGTTGCGGCTGTAAAGGATTTTATAGCATAGGTTCCAATTGTTGTATCTTCAGTTCCAAATTGGATAGGAACGGCTTCTTTCCAAATGTTAAAAACATTAAATTTTCCGTGTGCAACCTTAGCTAAAGTGTCAATACCATGAAAAGCTATGTTGCTCTTAAAATGTTTTCTTAAGTAGCTAAAGGTTTTTACCGAAGCAAAAATCACTGGCGTACAAAAGTCTAATATCCTATTATCCTCAAATGTCTTTATAATAATTTCGCTACCAATTCCATTAAGATCTCCTATGGAAATACCTACTATAATTTTTTCCCTTTTTTCCATGCAATAAGACGTGTTTTGTTTGTAATTTTGCAGTTACAAATTTAACCAAATAAACATAGCATCATATGTTCACAGGAATAATTGAAGATTTAGGCATTGTTACGAAATTAGAACAAGAACAAAGTAACCTTCATATTTGCATAAAAAGTAGCATCACATCTGAGTTAAAAATAGATCAAAGTGTTGCTCATAATGGTGTTTGTCTAACTGTTGTAGCTTTAAAAGAAGATGAATATACCGTTACTGCTATAAAAGAAACTTTAGATAAAAGTAACATTGGGAATTTAAACATCGGTGATAAAGTCAACTTAGAACGAGCTATGAAGCTAGGCAATCGCTTAGATGGACATATTGTACAAGGGCATGTTGATCAAAGAGGGAAGTGTGTTAACATTGCAAATAAGGGAGGGAGCTGGCTATTTACTTTTGAATATGATGCGAAACTTGGTAATTTAACGATAGAAAAGGGGTCTATTACTGTAAATGGCGTAAGTTTGACAGTTGTAAACTCAAAAATAAATACTTTTAGTGTAGCAATTATTCCATATACTTTAGAACATACTAATTTTAATACTATAGATGTAGGTTCTGTTGTAAATTTAGAGTTTGACGTTATTGGGAAATACGTTTCTAAATTAAGCGTCAATTACTAACTGATGTAGCGCTTTTTTAAACTTAAAATCGTTATCACGCCATAAACTAAGGCTATACATAAAACAAATAAAACTGGGCCATCAATAGGTAAAAATGGTGGCGGTGGTCCTGTTGGTGTTGGTGGTTCATCTTGAGCAAAACCTCCAAAACTTATCAATCCAATTAAGATTAAAGTGTACGATTTTTTGTTGTGTATTCTCATTTTTATAAATATAAAAAACGTTAAAAAATATGACTATCTAAAAACGAATAAGGTCCATAATTATAATGCAATACTTCCTTTACCTAATTAAAGAAGTAAAGTGGTCCCACTTGGGCTCGAACCAAGGACCCCCTGATTATGAGTCAGGTGCTCTAACCAGCTGAGCTATGGGACCAATTGAAATGCAATATTAACACTTATTTTGTAACTCCACAAGAAAATTACTTTTTATTAATCATCTCTTGACATAACTCTATAAGTACGCCATTTGTTGTCTTTGGGTGTAAAAAAATAATTAGTTTATTGTCAGCACCTTTTTTCGGCAGCTCATTAAGCACTACAAAACCCTCCTCTTTTAGGCGTTTTACCTCACTTTCAATGTCATCTACATCAAAAGCAATATGATGAATTCCCTCGCCTTTTTTTTCTATAAACTTGGCTATTGGACTCGTTTCTTTTGTTGCTTCTAATAATTCTATTTTTTGCCCTCCAACTTCAAAAAAAGAGGTTTTTACCCCTTCATTCTCCACTTCTTCTACCTTATAATGTGGTTTTCCAAACAACTTAGAAAACAAAATATTAGATTCTTCAAGGCTTTTTACTGCAATGCCAATATGTTCAATTTTTTTCACAAAAAATAGTTTTAGTCATTATTTAATGCAAATTTAGAGCAAAACTCACATGTTTTAAAACAATAACTCATTTAATATCTTATTTTTGCCCTATGGAAAGTAATAGACAGAAAAAAATAGCTTCGGTTTTACAGCGTGATTTAGTAGATGTTTTGCAAGGCGCTGCTACCCAAGGAGGCATGCAAGGTGTCATTATATCAGTAACTCAAGTAAAGGTTACGGTAGATTTATCTATTGCCAAGGTTTATCTAAGCATTTTTCCCAACGAAAAAGGTTCTGAATTATTAGAAGGTATTCAAAATAACGCATCACAAATAAAACATGAGGTTGCACAACGTACCAAGCATCAACTTCGCAGAATGCCAGAATTAGAGTTTTTTATTGATGACTCCTTAGCGTATATTGATGAAATTGAACGCTCTTTAAAGGGCTTAGACAACCCTATTGAAAACCCTAATTTATTAGACAAGCGCAAAAAGAAATAGTTGAATTTCTCTTTATACATAGCTAAGCGGTATCTTTTTACTAAAAGTAAAAACAATGCGATTAATATAATCAGTATTATTGCTGCCTTTGGTGTTATTGTGGGCTCAGCTTCTTTATTTATTGTATTGTCTGGTTTTTCTGGTTTAAAAGATTTTAGCTTACAATTTAGTTCCTATTCTGACCCTGATCTTAAGCTATTTCCAGCGTATGGCAAAAGCCTTATGTTTACGGACGATGATGTTTCAAAATTAAAACAAATTGAAGGAGTTGTGTCTTTCTCTAAAATTATCGAAGAGCGTGTTGTTTTGATTAATGGCACTAAAAATAAAATTTTAACCTTAAAAGGTGTGGATGAAAATTATCCGCAATCCACCATCGATTCTATGCTACATGAAGGGGAATGGATGGCACCTAATATGAATCAAATTGTTGTTGGATGGGACACCTCTACGGCATTATCTATAGGTGTATTTGACTTTAGTGATGCATTAAAAATTTATGTTCCAAAGCCAGGACAAGGCCAATTATCTTTTACATCTTTAAAAAGCGCTTATAATGTTATTAATGTTGCCAACTCGGGTGTTTTTAGTATAAACCCAGATATTGATAACAGTGTGATTTTTACAAATTATGACACAGCAAAACAATTATTGGGCTATAAAGAAAATCAAGTTTCTACTATTGAAATAAGTACTAATTCTGATATTGACACCATCAAATCAGCAATTGAAACGGCATTTGGAAATGAAGTTATTCTAAAGACAAGAGCGCAACTCAATGATGCTTTATATAAGATGTTGAATACAGAAAATCTGGCTGTTTATCTTATTTTTACACTTATTTTGATTATTGCCTTATTTAATGTTATTGGCGCTATTATTATGATGATTTTAGACCAAAAGAAAAATCTTAACACCTTATACAACCTTGGTGCTTCCATTACAGATATTAGGCGTATTTTCTTTTTACAAGGGACTTTAATGACCCTTGTTGGGGGATGTATTGGAGTGTTTATTGGTGTTATACTGATTTGCAATCAAATCTATGGACCACAAGCTTTAAAAATAATGCTTACACCTTCTTTGGCTTATCCTGCAAGATTAAGTTTCACTAATTTCTTTGTGGTTATCATTACCATAAGTATTCTTGGTATTTTGGCTTCAAAAATTGCCACCAAAAGAATTACAAAATCTTTGGTAACTCATAATTCATAGTTAGCGTAACTTCTCTTATATAAATTCATAATCAGAGAAATTAGCTTCGACCTCATCAAAGGCAGAAAATACGTCCTCTGGCGCATCACTTGTAACCATTTTTGTTCGGTAGTCTTTAAAATGCGGAATTCCTTTAAAATAAGTTGTGTAATGGCGTCTTGTTTCTAAAACACCAAGCGTTTCTCCTTTCCAATCTATTGCCATCTGCAAATGTCGTCTTGCAGCTTCTAAACGCTCTTTAATTGTAATTGGAGCGAGATGCTCTCCAGTTTTAAAAAAGTGTTTTACTTGTTTAAAAAACCAAGGATTTCCAATAGTTGCCCTACCTATCATGGCGCCATCTAAGCCATATTTATCACGCATTTCTACTGCACGTTCTGGTGTGTTTACATCTCCATTACCAAATACAGGAATATACATACGGGGATTTTGTTTTACCTCAGCGATAGGCTTCCAATTTGCATTACCTTTATACATTTGTGCTCGTGTACGACCATGAATAGAAATCGCTTTACATCCGACGTCTTGCAGGCGCTCAGCAACTTCTACAATTCTTATAGAATCATGATCCCAGCCTAAACGTGTTTTTACGGTCACAGGCAAATTAGTGTGTTTTACCATTGCATCTGTAAGCTTTACCATTAAATCAATATCTTTAAGAATACCCGCTCCAGCGCCTTTGCTCACCACTTTTTTTACAGGGCAACCAAAATTAATATCTATAATATCTGGATTGGATTTTTCTACAATTTCAACTGATTTTAGCATACTGTCTAAATTGGCTCCAAAAATTTCAATTCCGACAGGGCGTTCTTTTTCATAAATATCTAGTTTCATCGTGCTTTTTGCGGCATCTCTTATCAATCCTTCACTAGAAATAAACTCGGTATACACCACATCGGCACCTTGTTCTTTACACAATGCCCTAAATGGTGGGTCGCTCACATCTTCCATTGGAGCTAATAACAATGGAAAGTTTGGCAATTCTATGGTATCAATTTTTATCATAATCTATGCCGCAAAGTTACATTTTTATTTGTTTTAACTTTATAAGCAAAAACTTATTGGTCATCCTAAGATCATACTCATCATTGAAAAGTCTTATGGTAAATCCCAAATTTCAGAGCGTAATATTATTTTAAAGAGACATTAAGAACCCATTAACAAAAGTGAGCTTGCTATTAAATACTATGAACGCTGTTTCGCATAGCTTGCTTTATTAGATGTATTAACTTTTAATATCTCTATGGGTATACTAAAAAAAACTAACGTATCTCGATGCCACTAAGTAATTGACAATAAACGCAAGCAGAATGTTGGATCTCTGACCATTTAAAATTTGGTCAACAACTAAAAGTTTGGTCTCTAAAGTTACTTTTTGATAACTTTTTTTTCGCCAGTGTTCATTTTATGTTTTCATAAGTGACTGTAATTAATGCTTTAATTTTTAGTCAACCTATTTCAGGAAAGTTCACTACTCGATTACAGGGTGCTATGCACTATACAAATTGTTGTAAACCGTTTTTATTTAATTCGTTTATTGTTTTTTCGAAAATATTTAACCTTTCCGAAGTATTCATCAATTTCAATTCTTGATTATATCTTTCATTTGAAGAGCTTATTTCTGAATATCGCTCATAACTAAAAACTAGGGATTCTTTTAAAGCGTTAAGAGCTTTTGTCATTCCACAATTAATTACGTCATTGAATTTGGACAGTTCAAGTATATTAAAGTGATTTCTATATCCATTGAATAGAAATGACACCTCATATCCTTTCCAATATTTTATTGCCCACTTTTCAGCTTGTGGAGTGGGGTTGAAATACCAAAAGAACATCTTTTTATCATTGAAATCTACATGGATACCTCCAAACGGGAATCGATTCTCTGGCACATTATCTTGATTTTCTTCATTTAAAATGAAATCAGTTCCTTTTGGTATTAACTCATACAAGCTCAATTCATTCCAAAATATTTTGGTTTCAGAGTTGTCATTCAGACTAATTAAAGTTCCTCTTGGTTCGTCCCAACCATCTTTATCATAATCACAAAATACAATGCTTTTGTAGTTCCTAATTGACAAATATTTCTGTCTGTCGAGAATTCCATTAGTTGCATATTTTATTGACCATCCAGGATATCGGGCTTCCAATATCTTTAATAGAATTTCGGTGGAAAATATTCCTGAACCATCTTCTTCCTCATCTTGATAAATTTCAATGAGCAATTCTTTATTATCAAAATCCAAAACTATTGCGGAAAATGCATTGTCTCCTTTGGTAGATTCTAATTTAGTTTGACGTTTGATAAATTCCTTTGTCAGAATTGGCCCAAGGAAAATATCAGACAGAAACGTGTAATCGCCTCTGTAATTGGCGAATATTTCTATTTCATCATTTTCTTTTATTATGTATTCTGAATAATCAGGCATTTATATTTTTCAATGCTTTACAACGGTCTTGTGTATGAAACGTAGCGTGTTTAAATACATTATCGTTTCAGTTTAGCACTTAGCCAAATATAAATATTTTGCTTTTAATTTTATCAGTTTTAAATGCCAAATTTTATATTTGGCGGAACTTAGTAAATAGGGTCAGACCTTTGGATTTAGCACTTATTAGCTATGTTTTATACATGGTGTTGCCCGGAGTTTTTATTTCTTAAATTCCATTTTTTCTAAATCATAATTACTTTTATATGTCTTATCAATTAATTTTTTTCCGTTGCATCTGAATATCCACATAAGAATAATTTCAATTTCATTATTTACTAATTCATAAGAATATTTTGGATTCGATGAACTCGAAGAACAGTTCGACTTTTTGTGAGTTTCTAAATCGCTTTTAGGGACAATTTTATTCCAAAATTCTTGTCTAATTAATTCTCCATCAACTTTTTTATAGTTTTTAAAGTTTTGCGATAATATACTATTTTCAACTTTGTATAATTTCCGTTTTATGTTAAGAGCTTTTAATTCATTTTCTCCAAAGTATGTATAGTTTTCATCCTTAAATAATTCGTAACAATTCTGGTCAAGTTTAGAATTAGATTTGTTTTTCATCCATATTTGAAAAAAGTCATCTAAATTTATTTTGGCCGCTTTATCAAGTTCATTTCCAATTTTTACCTGTTCAAAACTGGTTGGCTCTTTCGTTGAGTTGCAACTTGTGAAAGTAAAATTACTAATCACACAAACTATAAGAACATAAAATATTTTTTTCATAAATTTTAATTTCAGATTTGAGTGAGTTCAAATTACAGGCAACGGTTAGTATATGAAAAGTAGCAGGTTTATGTACGTTATTTTTGGGATTAAAACAAAGATAGCAGAAAAGAACCAAATTTTGTATTAGCTCTAAGCTGCTATTTTTTATATACTTTGTTAGCAAACGTTATTATAATAATCGTTTTAGTTTTAACTCTATTTTTTTTGTCTTCCCTTCCGAGTTTATAATTGTTAGACAAACCTTTTCATTTTCTTTTGTTAACAAATCTCTATAAACTGTAATGTCTCCTGAAGAATCATTATTTATAGAAATCAATTTATCTCCCTTTCTAATTCCTTTTTTATAAGCTGAACTTGTTTCCTCTGCTCTATCTATTAAAATGTTACCATTAATCTGTTTAAGTTTAATTCCGCTAACTGGAAATGTAAAAGATTTACTAAATGCTTTATTAGGCTTTATGTATAATGTGAAAGTTGAATAATCTAAAACTATATTAAATCTACTGATTACTTTTGCTCCTAATAGACCTAAATAGTTTTCATAACTACTAACTCCTTCTTTATCGTGTGCTATTCCTATAACCATCTCATCAAATTCATATCCTCTGATATTCATTGATTGAATTGCGATTTCTTCAGAAATAGATTCTCCGTGTAAATTTTCAGATTTTGAAATCAGACTTTTTCCAGCTTTTTTACTTAATTTATGATTTTCATTATAGGGTGTGTTTATCAGAAGCGTTAACCCTGCTCCGCTATCAAATAAAATTTTATTTGTATATGTGTCTCCGTTTCTTAGAGTGATAGAAATGTCGAATTGAGGGATTGGAATTCCATTTTCAAATTTAAAATTAATAGTTTTATATCCTTTAGTATCTATATTTTCAATCTTATTATATAGAAGTATTTTCTGATTTTCATAATCAATTTTTGTAATGTATTTTTTAAGCAGGCTGTAGCCAATAATTCCGTCAAAATCCCTCTCGAGCTTATTTTTTAGCCTAGTAAGATCAGTAAGAACTAAATGAGTGCTATCGATTTCAATTTTATTTTGAAGAGTTAGCTTTTGATAAAGAATAATATCGTAAGATTTTGCACCACTAGCACCCGAAACATCTGTCTTATAATTTGCTTTCAGTCCTAATTTGTCTGCGGTTGTAGAATCTAGCAGATCAGATGTGGCTCCTGTATCAAAAATAAAAGTCTTGTATTCGTGATCATCATTAATATTTACTTTAAGTAATATCAAATCATCTTTTAGTTCAAAAGGAATTTCTGCTATTTGCGCATTTAAATGGACAGAAATGATGAATACTAAAGATAAAGTTGTAATTATTTGTTTCATTCTATTTATATTTTCTGCAAAATTCATTGTTATTTCCGATTTTCTATGTTAAACACAGTTAACGAGTGTTAAAAAAAGTGATTTTAATGTTTGCTAACGTTTAGTGTAAAATGCGTTTTAATGCATTTTTACATTGTGTTGGCACACGTATTTTATTTTTCTTCTACTGTTAACAATTTGTCCGAGCTAAACATTGCTACTGGAGAAATTACTTTCTCATCCATTGGTATTCTGT
>JABSPM010000067.1 GCA_013215095.1 Flavobacteriaceae bacterium
GCTTTTTGAAGCGCGGAATCAATCATAAAATCATATATTTACGGTGGTAATGAAGTGAGGACGTTCTTTTTTGTAATTTTTTTGGAGAAGTAACCGCTCAAAAATGGGCAACCGCTGAAAAAAACGCGTTAACTACTATCCATTTGGGCTTAAGCACAAAGGTTACAACAATGTTGTGAATGGCGTGGATCATCCCTACGGTTTTGGTGGTAAAGAAGAACAGAATGAATTTAATGGAACATTACAATGGCTAGATTTTGGATGGAGAAATTATGATGCTGCTTTAGGTAGATGGATGAGTATAGATAATAAAGCAGAATTAGCTTATCAGTTAACGCCATATAGATACTCTTTTAATAACCCTGTTTTATTCACTGATCCTGATGGACAATGGGAATTAGAGAAGAGAACCACTGGAGAAGGTAAAAAGGCTAAAACTACACTTCATATTGTTAAAACAAGAGATGATGATAACTTTAATTCGTTTGTTTCTGATTTAGGGTTTGGAGATGTAAGTGAAGAAACACTATCCATTGTTGAAGATTTATTTGGAGATGAAATTCAAGATCAAATCGCTACAGGAGAAGTTGCGGTTAATGATTTAGGAGGTAAGGGAGGTAAAAAATTAAAATCTTTTCAAAAAGCTCTTTCTAAATATAATAAAAAATCAAGTAAGTATGTAGGAACAAATTGCATGGATTGTAATGTTGGTGTTGATAGAAATAATGCTGTTCCTTTACCGAATACTGAAACAATGTCATTTCAATCTCAAGTACCCTTTTTCAAAGATTCTTTCTATGAATCCGTTTTGGATAAAGAATATAATAACTTACCAAGTGAAGACGCTCAGTTTGGAGATACGATCAGGTACGCGAATGAAGGTGCTGAGCAACAAACAGCCCATGTTTCAATCTTCCTATTTGACAATAATAGAGGTGTGCAAGTTTTTCAAAAACCAGATGGTTCAGCTAAATTTAATATTAATTATGAAACAAAAAATCAAAAAGATAATAGGCGTGGACATAAGCAAACGATTAAACCTATTTACAGGTATAAAAAATTATAAGATCATGAGTAATTATTTCTTGTTATTTCTTTTATTGATTTGTTCTAGCTTAGAAGGACATGCTCAAGATGAATTGCTCTGGTTGGATGTACCTAAAACAGTAGAAAATCCCACAAATGTATATGATAAAAAGGCTAGAATAAAGAATAATAAAATTGTTATTCCTAGATATAGTTTGAAAATTTGTCGAAAAAACGACAAGCATAAATTTTACTATAAAGGAAAGGTTTTTTTTAATTCTTCAAAGTTTCCTATCTGTAATGAAGGTTTTTTCTCAGAGCTTTTCGGAGATAAATATTTTATAACTCTTTTAAAACCCAAGTCGGATACTACATTCCATAATCCTATTTCTGTTAAAAGAGAAAAGATGTTAATTATTGATTTTGTAGATTCCCCTGAAGAAGTATTCGAAGTTAATTTAAATGGCTATTTGTTATTGCCTTCACAAATAGCTTTGGACGAAATGATTGCTTATAATAAAGAAAATGATTTAAAAAGTGATTCTAAGATTGGAATAATAGAAAGAATTGATTTGAACAGTAGTTTTCTTTTTATCAAGAACCTAGAAGATGAATCTGTAAAATTCAAACTAGATAAGCGTCAAAACGAATTTTAAGAATTTTTCAATATTGTTTCAAATTAGTACTTAAATAAAACCATGTTTTAAATAATGAAAAAAGCCACCTTTACCGAGGTGGTTTTTTATTACATAGCACTAATCTTCGAGGCTTTAATAAAATGGTCAACGGTTGTCAATAAACATTCTTTGCCCCCTCGTGCGACATATAACAGGTACTCTGGCGCACTTCTGTGAAGTGTGTCTAATTTGTAATGTCTTAAAAATTAGGAGATCCACAGTAGTAATGTTGTGGTTTTTTTATGCTTTAAAGCGAAGCTACATTTTTGTTGAAGAAGTCCTTAAACTTTTTAGAAGTAAGCATTTTATCAATCATTTTAAAGATAATAGCTCTATCATCAGTATCAAGTTCAGAAATCAAACGTA
>JABSPM010000068.1 GCA_013215095.1 Flavobacteriaceae bacterium
CAATCAGTACCATAAACTAGAAGCTGTTACTCTTGACTCTAGATTGGAACTTGATAATAACCTAATAGAAAATTCTATAAGACCATTAGCGCTAGGTAGAAAAAACTACCTTTTTGCAGGGTCGCATAAAGCGGCTCAGAATACAGCAATGATGTATTCGTTTTTTGGATCTTGTAAAATTAACAATGTCAACCCAAGAGAATGGCTAGAGTACGTCCTTGAAAATATCTCAGATTGGAATATTCAAAATCTAGAACTTTTATTATCGTATAATTTTTCTAAAAAAAGATAAAATGTAGTTGCTCGGATTAATACACTGCTTTTTTATGATTATCAAGTATAACTGGATGAAAGCCATCTTTCCAAACTTTATAATTTGGACCTTTTTTGATGCGTTTTGCTGCATAACTAAACTTTGCCAATAACCACTCTCTACGGCTCTCTGGATATGCTTTTATCGCTTTTACAAATTCTTTATAAGTATACTTTTTAAAATCTCTAATGATGTCCTGTAATTCATTGTCGTAAGAACTTATTATATATGTATGGCTACTCATATATACGTAAGCGTGTACATTTAAACCCTTATTTTCTATGTAATAATTTAAAGAATCGTCTAGTATTTTAAAATATATTGGACGTACAAATAAATCTACCCAATCTATAACTGTAATAGTTACAAATGTAGGCTCTGTAATGTCAATTACTTTATAGCGTTGCGACATAGTTTAAAGATAACTAATGCATTACAAATGCTACAATAAATTAGACACGCTTTACAAAAGCGCGCCAGAGTACGTGTTATATGTCGCGCTAGTATTGTAAAAAAATCCCACCTATAAAGATAGAATTTTGTGATGTATTTCAGAATATATTACTTAATGAACTACGAAAATACAATATAAGCTATACCTACAGAAAGTAAACAAAAGATTATTAAGCCTGTTACTGCATTATAAAAATCTTGCGGGCTTTCTATTTTACCAGTAACTCCACTTAAATAATCCATTGATTTTTTCTTGCCGATTAATTTAAAAAAAAGATACCTTGTATGTATTCCTAATATTCTAACAATTAACCATCTAAAAACTATCTCTATAAATAATTCCATTATTCTTCACTTTTAAACTTCAATGAATGTAACAACATCATTCCATTTGCAACTTGATTATTTATGTAGTTAACACCCATATTTAAGGCTTTATTTAATTTACCTCTTGTAGCAGGTGCTAAACGTGCTAAATTCCCTTTAAATGTTTGAGAAAATTGTGCGGCATTTAGTTTTTCTAAATATCCTAAACCTTTAGGTGCAACTGATTTTAAGCCTTGAACTCCTCGACCAGTTGGTATTAACGTTGATACTGTATTTACAAAACCATCTACAGGTTTATAGTTTGACGAACCATCAATGTTTAAATTTGTCTTTCCTCCAGTTAAAGGATTTGTACCTCCTGATGGTATTAAATCAAAATCAAATGTTTGAACTACTTGGAAAGCATCGTTAGCAATTTTATAAGAAAGACTTGCTATAAAATTATCCGAGTTACCCCATCTAAAGTTCCAAGGTCCATTTTCATTAGTCTTCACAGCACTCCCTTGAGTTATTGTAGGTTGTGCCTTATTCGTTAGAAAAACTGTGCTTAAACCTCCTACAGCACCACCATCTGTACCCCAGCCATTTTTGGTCATTGTATAAGTTTGTTCACTAAAAAAGTCATAATGGGTAGCACCTACTTCTGCATTATCAGAACAGGTAGTACAACGTCCATCAGGGTCAAC
>JABSPM010000069.1 GCA_013215095.1 Flavobacteriaceae bacterium
AAGCTTTATGAAAGAAAATATTTTTGATAACCTTCTCATCAGAATGGTCAACTCTAGTCCATGTCTAATTAAAAACATTAGTGATTAAATGCCTAAGTCAAAAAAACAAATAGAGGTCAGTAGTTAGCTACTTATCAAATCAGATTGATATATAACATCGTTAATGACCATTTTAGTTATTAAGTTATTGACTTAGGCATTTTGTAAATATCTAAATATGAGTAAATTCAGGGGATTAATATTACGAATTATGGAGAGTTAGGCACAGGTATTGTTCGCAATAATTCACTCTCATAATTAAAGCCGCTAGAATCATTAATATCTTCTTGAGGATTACAAATATTAATAAAAAAAAGCAACACTAACACTTGAAATAAGATACTTATTTTCAAGAGGTTTAATTTCATTTTGAATGATTTTAAGTTTTTAAACATAAAAAGTATTACTATTTTATAATGCGTTTTTTTTACAAAAAAATTAAAAAGGAAGCAATCAAATATAGTATTTTTTTACAAAATAAATAAACATTACACCTACAAAGTGCATTGCAACAATACAACATATAAACTTACAATAATAAAGACACAACTTGTTTACTTTACAACACTTTAGATAGTATTATATGCTTTTACCACAAGCTCAACATAGCACACAAGACATAATAAACTGTGCGTTTGACTCTAATATGCATATTTTCAAAACATACTTTATTAAAATCAATATTGTAACACAGACTAAGTGTCAAAAAACACCGAAGAAGTTGGCTCTTTTAAGTGACTTGCAGATTTTAGGAAGATAGATATTCTAGCTTATCATCAAAACAGTACTTCTGTCATCCAATTTTAATTTATGCTTAACAATCAAAGCTACTATATCCATACGAACATCAATACTTTCTCTACCAGAAGTTGTGCTTAAACGTTTTACATAGACTGATGCTAATGCATTCCACGGAATCAATTCAGCTAATTTTACCCAACGATTATCAACATACAAATCTCTTTCAAAGGGTGAAAAACCCCCTCTAAAGTCAATTGATTGGATGGTTTATATTTAATCATAACTGCACGGTTTTATAATAGTGAGACACAAAAACCTTTGCAGTTACACAAGTAAACCAATAATATAAGACCCTAATTAACAGAATTTTAAAAAAGTTTATATTAAAAAATCAGCAGGCCCTATTTATCAAATGATAGCACAGACCGTTATTACACCTCTGACTATGATTTATCTGCATTTAACACTATAAAATTTGGATTAGGGATAAAATTAAGTCCTAAGAAATACACCACAAAACACCAGTGATTAGCATGACACTTAGATACAATCACTTAACGCAGTCCAACAACCTCAGCAGCCACATGCTATCAATGTCCATGCATTTATTAAACCGTAAAAAACAACTAAAACACTTGAGCAGCTATAGCTTTGATATTACTGCTTTTTCCCATAGAATAGTAATGTATCAAAGGTACCTTGGCTTGTTTCAATTCTTTAGATTGTTGTATTGCCCACTCCACACCTACTTCTCGTACATCAGCATTAGACTTGCAGGCATTGACAGCCTCAATTAGGACTTCTGGTAAATCGAGTTTAAATATCTGCGGCAACAATTGCAAGTTCTTTTTAATAGCAATAGGCTTGATCCCTGGAATGATTGGTACCGTAATTCCAATATCCCTGGCCGCTTCAACAAATTGAAAATACTTTTGATTATCAAAAAACATTTGTGTGACAACATAATCTGCACCAGCATCAACTTTTTCTTTTAGACGCTTTAAATCTGTAGATAAAGATGGTGCCTCGATGTGCTTTTCTGGGTAACCTGCAACACCAATACAGAAATCTGCCGTTTCGTCAACCTCAATCACATCGTGCAAATATTGCCCCTTATTTAAATTCTGAATTTGCCCAACCAACTCCTTTGCATACTGATGCCCACCTTGAGAGGCTTCAAAATATTTTTGATGACTCATGGCATCGCCACGTAAAGCCATGACATTATCTATGCCTAAATACTGACAATCCACCAACAAGTACTCCGTTTCTTCTTTGGTAAATCCACCACATAAT
>JABSPM010000007.1 GCA_013215095.1 Flavobacteriaceae bacterium
TGTATTAAACAAAATAGCCTTGAATTTACTCAGACAAGATAAACAAACAAGGCAAGGGCTTAAAGGAAAAAGACTCAAAGCTGCTTACGACAACAACTATCTAGTTAAAATTTTAGGGGTCAAAGTATGAGTTTGCCCTGGGTACAACCTTAACAGCTTTTTGTTTGTATAGTAAATTGTTGTTTATTGTGCAATAACCTAAAAAGAAAACTGCTCTAAATCCAGTTAAATAAAGAGATAAACGTTGGTAATTTGAATTGTCTTTTGGTAAGTGTTTAGTAAGATTAGATTGAGATAGAAATTTTATTATTTTTCCAAATGTTGACTAATTGCTGAATAAAAAGATAAATAAAAAACCGTAAAAACTTAATTTATAAGTAATTACGGTTTATAGTTGCGGAGAAAGAGGGATTCGAACCCCCGGAGGTGTGACCCTCAACAGTTTTCAAGACTGCCGCATTCGACCACTCTGCCATTTCTCCGAGTGTCTCATCAGGTATACCCTGAATGCGGGTGCAAATATAAACCCCTTTTTTAATTCTATCAAACAATTTTCAAATTATTTTTCAGGCTTTTTATACTTTTTATTTCGGTGATATGTACTTTTGTTTTTTTTTAAGACATGATAGAATTTATTATCGGTTTAGATGTCAATATTTTATGGTTAATTCTAGCTGGTTTTGCGGCTGGATTTATAAATACCATTGCTGGAGGAGGGACCTTATTAACCTTACCTGCTTTAATTTTTATGGGTTTGCCGCCCTCAATAGCAAATGGGACCAACCGTATTGCCATATTTTTACAGACTGCCGCAGGTGTTGCTGGTTTTAAGTCTAAGGGAGTAACCACCTTTCCTTTTAGTATCTATTGTGGTCTTTCTGCGTTATTAGGGGCACTTATTGGTGCAAAAATCGCTGTAGATATCAAAGGCGAGACCTTTAATAAAATTCTTGCTGTGATTATGATTATAGTAGTCTTATTAATTATTTTTAAGCCCAAATTAAAAGCGAAAGAAAGCCTAGAACGTACCACCGGAAAATTCCTTTGGATAGCAGTCATTACCTTTTTCTTTTTAGGTATCTACGGTGGATTTATTAATGCGGGTATTGGCTTTTTGATGCTTATATTTATGCCATATGTCAATAGAATGAGTCTACTGCGCGCTAATGCTGCCAAAGTAACTATTGTTTGTATCTATACATTTGGTGCCATTATTATGTTTTATTTAAATGATAAAATCAATTGGAAATACGGGTTAATATTGTCCATAGGAAATGTTTCTGGTGCTTGGATTTCTAGCAGGTGGTCTGTAAAGAAAGACGATAATATGATTCAAATGGTTTTAATAGTGATGATTATTGTTATGGCGATAAAACTTTGGTTTTTCTAATTGATAGTCATAGAATGCGTTTAACTTTGTAAAAAAATATAGTATGAATATTATTGAGCGTTTGCAATGGCGTTATGCCACTAAAAAATTTGACGATACTCAGATTATTACCGAAACCAAAATTGAGGTTTTAAAACATGCTTTTAATTTAACGGCAACGTCTTATGGTTTACAACCTGTAAAGCTTTTGCTTATCAAGGATAAGGTATTGCAGCATGAACTGGTGTCGCATTCCATGAATCAGCAACAAGTGGGGCAGGCATCACATGTGTTGGTGTTTTGTATTGTAGATACCGTTGACGAGGCTTATGTTGAAGCTTATTTTAATCGCATACAACGTATTAGAAATACACCCGAAGAGATTTTAAATGGCTTTAAAAATTATCTCATTGATGATTTTAAAAGTAAAGCTCAAGTAGAGATTGATACATGGGCAACAAAGCAGGCTTATTTGACAATGGGGAATTTATTAACGATTTGTGCTTTAGAAGCTATTGATGCATGCCCAATGGAAGGATTTGACCCAAAGGCTTATGATGAAAAACTAGGCTTAGCAGAAAAGGGTCTAAAGTCGGTGTTAGTGATGCCTATTGGATATCGTGCAGAGGACGATATGTTTTCTTCCTTAAAAAAAGTGCGCAAAACCATTAAAGATAGTGTGATTGAACTTGAAACTTAAACTGGCATTATTATTGCAAAAACTTTAGTGCACACTGAAGCTTGTCAAAGTCTTTTCAAAGGATAGCAAAATCTAATAGGGGGTACTTTGTACTGAAAATGGTGTGCATACCCTTAGTTGTAATCCGTATAGTGGTCTAATAGAATGTGATGTTAGGATATTTACACCATTAAAATTTTGATTATCATATATTTGTAAAAAATCATTTGATATGCAAAAACTCATAATTATGTTTTTAATGGTAGTAGCTACAACATTAAATGCTCAAGATATAGCATTAAAATGGCTAGTAGATATTGAAGAAGCTAAGACACTTTCAAAAGCACAAAATAAACCAATTTTGGTTTATTTTACAGGAAGTGATTGGTGCGGACCATGTAAGCGTTTGAAAACTGATTTTTTTGACTCAAATGCATTTAAGTCTAATGCAGATGCCATGGTATTGTTATTAGTGGATATGCCAAGACGCAAAGATATTATTACGATAGAGCAACGCAAAAAAAACGAGGCGCTCATGAAGACATATAATACGAAAGGTAGTTTTCCCAATATTATCGGATTAGATGCTAAGGGTAAGGTGATCACTGAAATTAGTGGCTATAATATGATGCGTGATACAAGATATCATTTCGAATTTTTAGAGGAGTTATTCGATAAGTTTTAAATCAAAATTAGAAGTTAAAATAAAGCATTAAGATTTAGTCTTGATGCTTTTTTTTTGTAGGATATAGTCGTAAATTTGGTTCAAAATAAACTATAGAATATATGCCAGGATTTGAGCTTTTTGGAGATGCAGAACGTCGCCAATTAAACGATGTGTTAGATAATGGAGTATTAATGCGATATGGCTTTGATGGGATGCGCAAAGGCCATTGGAAGGCAAAAGCCCTAGAGGCTGCTTTAGAAACGCAGCTCGGGGTTAAACACGCACAGTTAGTATCTAGTGGGACGGCTGCTGTAACTATTGCTCTAGCCTCTGCAGGAATTGGAGCAGGGGATGAGGTTATTATACCAAACTTCACTTTTGTAGCGAGCTTTGAAGCAATTATGATGCTCGGTGCTATACCTATTTTGGTAGATATAGATGACACTTTAACCATGGACCCTAAAGCTGTAGAAAAAGCAATAAATTCAAAAACCAAAGCTATTATGCCAGTGCACATGTGTGGAAGCATGGCAGATTTAGAGTCCTTACAACAGCTTTGTAAAGCACATAATATATTGCTTATTGAAGATTCTTCCCAGGCTACAGGAGCAACTTATAACGGGCCAACGCTGGATAGTATAGGAGACTTGGGATGTTTGTCCTTAGATTTTGTTAAGATTATCACAGCAGGAGAGGGTGGAGCTATTTTAACAAATAACGCATCCTTTTATAGACATGCAGATCATTATAGTGATCATGGGCATGACCATGTTGGTAATGATCGTGGTGCAGAAACACATCCATTTTTAGGATATAATTTTAGAATTTCAGAATTGCATGCTGCTGTAGGTTTGGCACAAATTAAACGTTTAGAAGAATTTGTAGCTATTCAAAAGAAAAACTATACCATTATTAGAGACGCTTTATCTGTTATTCCTGAAGTGCAATTTAGACGTGTACCAAAAGGTGGAGAAGAGAGTTATTCGTTTTTAAGCTTCTTTTTACCAGATTTAGAAACGACACGTAAGGTAAACGCAGCTTTTAAAGAAAATGGTATTGATGCATGTTTTCATTATTATGATAATAACTGGCATTACATTAGAGAATGGCATCATCTTAAAGATTTAAAAACCTTATATCCTTTATCGAAAGATGTAAAAGATGGCTTAGCGTATTTACAAACAAAAACGTTTGAACAATCCGATCATTATATTGGGAGAAATTTATCGTGTTTGATTAAATTGTCATGGACTGATGAAGACGTAAAAACACGCGCCCAAAATATGGCAGCACTTATTACAGAAGTTTTAAATGCCTAATGGTGAAAAAATAGCCAAAGAAATAAAAAAACTCCAAAAATAATTTTGGAGTTTTTTTTAATACGTAACGTAATCTATAATTTCTAAACCATAGCCAATCATACCAACACGTTTGGTCTGGCCGCTGTTAGAAATTAATTTTAGTTTTCTAATGTTTAAATCATGAAGGATTTGCGCTCCAATGCCAAAATCTTTAGTATCCATTTCTATGCGTGGTGCTTTGATAACTGTATTGGAGTGTTGTTCGCTTTTTAAAACCTTAAGACGATTCAATAAGTTCATGCTTTGGGATTGCTGATTGATAAATACAATAGCGCCTTTCCCTGCCTTATTTATTGCACGGAACATGTGATCAAGCTGTTGGTCTGCATTATTAGTTAGGGTTCCTAAAATATCGTTATTTACCAATGTCGAATTGATTCGCGTGAGTACAGCCTCATCTGTATGCCATGAACCTTTGGTTAGTGCTATATGAATTTGGTTGTTTGTCGTTTGTTGATAGGCGCGTAACCTATAGCTTCCAAATCGCGTTTCTATTTGAAAATCGTCCTTTTTTTCAATTAAAGAGTCGTGCTCCATACGATAAGCTACTAAATCTTCGATAGAAACAATTTTTAAATCAAATTTTTCGGCAACCTTTATCAGTTGAGGTAAGCGAGCCATCGAGCCATCTTCATTCATGATTTCTACAATCACTCCAGCAGGTTTTAGACCAGCTAATCGTGCAAAATCAATAGCCGCTTCGGTGTGTCCTGTTCTTCGCAATACACCACCTTGCTTCGCTACTAGTGGAAAAATATGTCCAGGACGGGCCAACTCAAAAGGCTTGGTGTCATAATCAATAAGTGCTTGTACTGTTTTTGCACGATCACTTGCAGAAATACCTGTGGTAACACCGTTCCCTCTTAAATCTACAGAAACTGTAAATGCCGTTTCCATAGGGTCTGTATTATTGTTTACCATCATGTGCAAATCCAGATCTTCACAACGATTTTCTGTTAATGGTGCACAAATTAAGCCACGACCATGCATGGCCATGAAATTAATTGTCTCTGGCGTTATTTTTTCGGCAGCAGCCAAAAAGTCTCCTTCATTTTCTCTGTTTTCGTCATCAACAACAATGATAACTTTTCCTGCCCTTATATCGTTAATAGCGTCTTCAATTGTGTCTAATTGAATTTTGGTAGTTACTGAATTTGATGTTGTCATACCTATATTTTGAAATGCAAAGATATTGGAAATTGAAAAAACTATCTAATTTGTTTAATATCTTCTATTAGTTTTTTCTTGTAATAGAAGTATAATAAAAAATAGAATGCCACACCTAAGATATAAAGTGCAAATATATTGGTTTTTTTATCCAGGGTTTTATGAAATTTAGAAAGGCTCTCAAAGGATTTGAATAAGAAGATTAAATAGAAAATTGTGGCTAAAATTCCTATGATAACTAGTGTAATACCAAATCCCGGAAAGCCATTGTTGTTTAAAACCAAACCAAATACTTGACTTATAGCCATTATAATATAAAGCCTAAAGGCTATAATGGCGTTATTTTCGTAGCTGTTTATATCGTTTAATGCGTTTTCATATTTGTCATTATTAAGATTACCTGCATATTTTAATTCTTGTTTTGTGGTACCGCGTTCTTCTAAGATTTGGATGGCACTGTTTTTATAGGATACATCCATGTCATACTGACGATAATTTTTTATAATATCAATAAGTTTACGGTCAGAATAGCTCATTAGCTTTTTATAAGAGTCTAATGTTTTATCAAGTAACGTGTTGTCTGTTTTTGCAGCATTCCGTTTTGTGCCTAATAAGACTTTTATAGGGATAAGAATACCATCCATGCTTAATAAAGGACGGTCTTTGGTTGCTCTACTAGTTAGATAGATACTTAAAGGTAGCATAATAAGTGTGGATAACCACGAGGCTATAATAGGATTGAGACTGCTATCTTCGGCACTGTTCTTTGCAAAAATTCCAATAAAGTGATACGTTAAAAATAAAACAATAGCGATGACTATTGGCAAGCCCATGCCGCCTTTTTTGATTAATGCGCCTAAAGGTGCACCAACAAAAAATAAAATAATACAAGCCATACTAAGAGCAAATTTTTCGTGTAACGCAATAATATGTTTGTTAATAGTTCTGGTTTTACTAAACTCTTTTTTATCTTCTGCAGTAATAATATTAACGGTTGTATTTAATGTGTTTAACGCTTGGTCTATAATTTTAATGTTTTTTTTAGTGCTAAATAAGCAGTAGATGTCTTTGACATCACTCTTTATTTCAGTTTTAATAGGATTTATGTTTGATGCTAAAGTTGTAACAGTTGTTCTATTGTATAGGGTGTATTTCAAACGTTTAAACTCTTTTTTACTTTTTGTAATGAGTGAGTCTATGGTGTAGTTTAAGTCAGACGCATTAAGCATGGTATATTTACTAGATACTTTGGTATCATCAAAATTTACATTGTTGAGATTAGAGAGATCAATATTGAGCGCATATTTTTTAAAATAACTTTTAACATGGGGTTTCTTTTGACGATCTTTATAAGCTTTGGGTTGAAGGTCATCATAGTAATTGCCATCAAATAGTACCAATTGTAAAACATCAGAATCTATTGCACTTTTGAGTTCACCTGATTTGGACTTGATTACAGTATAATTACCAGGTGAATTACCTTTTTTTTGATGGATGATAACATCCTCCAAGTATTGACCTCTGTCTCCAGATTTTTTTTCAACTTTAATATTTATTTCTCCAATTTGGTTAAACTGACCTTCGGCAATTATCATCGCGGGCTTTACCTTTGCAATGTTTTTTCTTAAATTATGAAATTTGAATTCAGCAGCAGGAATGACGTTATTGGCAAATAAAAATGTTAGAATTGCTAAGCCAAAGATAAAAAAACTAAGGCTTCTCATGGCGCGCTGTAATGAAATTCCAGTAGATTTCATAGCAGCAAACTCATAGTTCTCTGCAAAACTACCAAAGACCATAATCGAGGCCAGAAGAATAGTTAATGGCAACACCAAAACGACTAAACGCGGTGTGACAAATAGTAAAAATTTGAAAATAATATCAATTTCCAAAGCTTTTCCAGCTAATTCGCTTATGTATAACCAAACCGATTGTAAAACAAAAATCAGCATGAGTATCATAAACACGCTTAAAAAAGTTTTTAAATAGGTGGTAAGTATATATCTATCAAGTATTTTCACAAATATGTGCCTAATTCTTAGTCAATTTTATTTATAAAATAACTGCTGTATTTTGTCTTGTCAAATGTAAACAAGGTTTTTGATAAAGGCTCATTTGTTTTGAAAGAATTAACAGTCAGCGTCGTCTTTGTACTATTATTTCCTATTTCTATTAAATTATAAATGTGCTTTGTTTTGGTGTCAATACCTAATAATACATGGTTAATTTCAGAATTAGAGTCGATAGGTGTTAATTTTACATACTGGATTTTACGACCATTAACATTTTGTAAAATATCCATTTTGTAAGTGTATCCATCTTCATAGAAGGATAACATTTTACTTGGTGTAATGGTGTTTGTGTCTTCAGAATTTTCATTAGAAACAGTTACTTCTTCATCTTCTGGACTAATAGTATAAAGTGTTTTTCCGTTAAATATACGCGTTATTCCAAGTATGTTTAATTTGTATTTATCGCCTTGCATGATAACATCTCCTCGTGTTTCTTGATGGATGTCTTCTTCTGTATTAATAAGGACGTATTTGAAATCTAAAGCAATATTGTCATAGGTTTTAATTTTTGTAGATACGTCGTCTAATAAGGTTTTTGCATCATCTTGAGCAAAACTATTAAGGTTGAATACTAAAATAATTGCTAATGCTATCTTCTTCATTTTATGAGTTCTTTTCGTTTTCTAATAATTGTTCGAGGGCTATAAAATCTGGAATCAAAACTTGTCTTGCCTTACTTCCTTCAAAAGGTCCAACAATGCCAGCAGCCTCCAATTGATCAATTAAACGGCCAGCCCTATTGTAACCTAGTTTTAATTTTCTTTGCAGCAATGAGGTAGAACCTTGTTGCGCTGTTACAATAATTTCGGCAGCTTCTTTAAATAGCTTGTCTCTATCTGAGATATTGTTATCAATACTTGTGCCACTTTCTTCTCCAACGTATTCAGGTAATATATGTGCGTCTGGATATGCTTTTTGTGCGCCTATAAATGCTGTAATGCGTTCTACCTCTGGTGTATCTACAAAGGCGCATTGAATACGTATCAAATCATTTCCTTGGGTGTATAACATGTCTCCACGACCAATTAATTGATCTGCACCAGCACCATCTAAAATCGTTCTTGAGTCAATCTTCGAGGTTACTCTAAATGCTATACGAGCTGGGAAGTTGGCCTTAATAATACCAGTTATTACATTTACCGAAGGTCTTTGGGTTGCTATGATTAAATGAATACCAATAGCACGTGCCAATTGTGCTAAACGAGCAATAGGTGTTTCTACTTCTTTGCCAGCGGTCATAATCAAGTCTGCAAATTCATCAACCACCAAAACAATATATGGTAAAAAATGATGGCCGTCATTTGGATTTAATTTTCGGGCTTTAAATTTCTCATTGTATTCAATAATGTTTCGGCAAAATGCGTTTTTAAGCATTTCATAGCGGTTATCCATCTCAATACACAATGAGTTTAGTGTATTAATTACTTTTGTGTTGTCTGTAATTATTGCTTCTTCGCTGTCTGGAAGTTTAGCTAAATAATGACGTTCTATTTTATTAAAAAGGGTAAGTTCTACCTTTTTAGGGTCAACTAATACAAATTTAACTTCTGCTGGGTGTTTTTTATAGAGTAAAGAGGTAAGTACAGCGTTAAGTCCAACCGATTTACCTTGTCCTGTTGCTCCAGCCATAAGCAAGTGCGGCATTTTGGCCAAATCAACTACGAGGGTTTCATTACTAATAGTTTTTCCTATAGCTATAGGTAATTGCATTTCAGATTTTTGAAACTTCTGTGATGCAATAACAGAGCGCATGGAAACAATAGTAGCGTTCTTATTAGGTACCTCAATTCCAATAGTTCCTTTTCCAGGAATTGGAGCAATAATTCTAATGCCTAAGGCAGATAAAGATAGCGCAATATCATCTTCTAAGTTTTTAATTTTAGAAATACGAACGCCAGGCTCTGGCACAATTTCATATAAAGTAACCGTTGGACCAATGGTAGCTTGAATGCTAGCAATACCAATTTTATAATTCCTGAGTGTCTCTACAATTTTGTTTTTGTTTTCCTCAAGTTCTTCTTGGTTTATTCTTATGCTTTCGGTATCGTATTTTTTTAATAGCTCTAATGATGGAAATTGAAACTTGCTTAGTTCTAACGTTGGGTCAAAGCGTCCAAAATCTTCAACTAATTTATTAGAAAGATTATTGGTTTCTGAAGATTCTTCAACGGTTTTTTCTACTTTAATTTCGATATCTTTCTCAATAGTTGCTTCAATTGCAGGCTCATGTGGTGTAATATTAAGTTCTAAGTTTTGTGCTTCTATTTTTGGCTTTTTGGGTGTGGCTGGTTCAGAGAAGTTTTGTATGGTTGGTTTCGCATCATCTTCCGAAATTTTAAAGGCAGACTTTATCGCTTCGGCTTCTTCAGAAAGGGTGTTATCTACAATAGGGGTAGTGGTGTTTGATTGCGCACCTTCTGAATGGTCTGAATTATCTGAACTGATAGTATCTTTAATTCCATTTTTTACAGTATTAAACAACATGCCAAAATGTTGTGCCGTAACGTTAAAACGAAGAGCTATATAACTTACAAAGCCTAAAGCTAATAAGAGTCCAATACCAATTTTACCAATATATGCTTTTAAAAAGATGTTCATCTCATAACCAATTGTACCACCAAGAATTGGATTTGTTTTTGATAAGAATCCGAATAATAGAGAACACCAAATGACCATTAAGGTACCCCAAAACCAATGACGTTGTAATCTTGCTTTTTTGATATTTAGTAAAGTATAAACTCCAGATATAAAGATTAATCCAGAAAAAATAAAGGCTGCGATACCAAACCCATCATAAATAAAGAAATGGCTTAGTTTTGCACCAACGGTACTCACCCAGTTTTGAGCCTCTAAATGTTTAGATGGAAATTCGCCAAGGATACTTTGGTCTGCTTTTCCTGTAAAGAAAAAAGATGCAAAGGCTATAAATAGATAAATACCTACAGCAAGCAACAAACTACCAAAGATAAGTTTTTGCTGACTGGTTAAGGTCAGTTTAGGTTGTTTTAATGTTTTAGTTTTTTTTTTAGTTGTTACTTTCTTTTTCGCCATTTAGCTGCGTTTAGATAAAAGCAAAAATACAAAATACTACCTTTTATCCTAAAGGTATTGTATTTTTAAAAGAGTTTAGGAATATAAATAATACTACCAATAACAATTGCAGTTATGGCGAAGATAAAAACAGCTCCAGCAGATACATCCTTAATAATTCCAATTTTTTTATGATGTTCTGGATGAACAAAATCTGCTAGTTTTTCAATAGCTGTGTTTATACCTTCAATACTCATTACAAGACCTATAACAGAAATTTGTATCATCCATTCTGTAGTGCTGATGTTAAAATAAAAGCCAGCAAAAGTCATAAGTATACCAATTGTAAATTGAACTTGTATACTGGCTTCTGTTGCTATTAGGAGTAAAGCGCCCTTGAAGGCATAGCCAACACTTTTTATGCGATGACTAATAAATGATTTAGTTTTACTCATTTTGAAGAGCTTCTAGCGCCAATCTATAATTGGGTTCGTCTGCAATTTCTGCAACTTGTTCGGTATATCTTATAACGCCATCTTCGTCAATAATAATTACACATCTAGAATGTAAGGTTTCTAAGGGACCATCAATAAAAGTTAGTCCGTAGTCACTGCCAAATTCACCTGTTTTATAATCCGATAGGCTGATGACATTATTTAAGTCTTCTGCTCCGCAAAAACGTGCTTGTGCAAAAGGTAAATCTTTAGATATACATAAGACTTTTGTGTGTTTCAAGGCACTCGCTTGTTTATTAAATTCTCGTACAGATTGAGCACAAGTTCCAGTATCAATACTTGGAAATATATTAAGGACGATTTTAGTGCCTCGAAAATCTATTAATTCTACTTTAGATAAGTCGTTGGCAGTTAATGAAAAGTTGGGTGCTGTACTATCTATATTAGGTAAGCTGCCTTTGGTGTTAAGAGGGGTTCCTTGTAATGTGACTTTAGCCATGGTATTTTAGGATTTTAAATATTAATATAAGAGCACTACTGAAGCCTCAATAATATGCTATGTTGAAATATAGTAAAAAATACGTGTCAAACAAAAGGCGTTTTTTTAATAAACCAAAAGCCTTTATGTGTCTATAGAGCCTAATACGCGTTTCATAAACGTATTTAAAGCTTCTTTTTTAGGTGTTCCTTCCTTCATCATTTTACTTACTTCTATAGCGCCATACATATTAGATATGAGCTCACCTATGACATCAAGTTCTTCATCTTTTAGTGAAGGCACTTCAGTCAAATTCTCAAGTGTTTCAATAGTTTCTATGACGTAATCTTCATCATTGTCTTCAATGAATTGGGTAAGGTGTTTAATTACTGGTAATTTCATCTACAAGTGTTTTTAAGACATCAAATTTATTGGTTTGAACTTGATTAACTAAGGCTCCGTTTTTAAACGTAGCAAAAGTAGGCAAGTTACTTACGTCGGCTAGTTTTCTACTTTCAGGAAATTTTTCCGCATCTGCGATTACAAACACGGTATTTGTGTTTTCTGCAGCTAATTTTTTAAATTTAGGTTTCATAATTCGGCAGTTTCCACACCATGTTGCAGAAAATTGTACGATTACAACATTATTATCATTTACAATAGTTTCTAAATTGTCTTGAGATAATTCTTGCATAATATTTTAGGTTTTAGAAATTTATCCATCAAACCATGAGTTGTAGTATTCTTGGTTTGATAGATAAATATTTTGGTTATTAACGTTTTAGTGGCTCGCTAGATATTCAGCAGTACCTTTTGCATTAGGCTTCATAGCTTCTTTTCCTTCTTCCCAGTTAGCAGGACATACCTCGCCATTAGTTTGTACATGCGTATAAGCATCAATTAATCTAATGTATTCGTTTACATTTCTTCCTAAAGGCATGTGGTTGATGCTTTCGTGCACTACAGTTCCTTCTTCATCAATGATGTATGTTGCTCTATATGTAACATTATCTCCTTCTACTTGTACAGTTCCAGTTTCTTCATCATATGCTTCATTCGTAATGTCAAGAATACCTAAGATACTAGATAAGTTTCTGTTGCTGTCCGCTAAGATAGGATAAGTTACACCCTCAATACCTCCGTTATCCTTAGGTGTGCTTAACCATGCAAAATGAACCTCAGGTGTGTCACAAGATGCTCCAATTACGATAGTATTTCTTTTTTCAAATTCTGCCAATGCAGCTTGAAAAGCATGAAGCTCTGTTGGGCAAACGAAAGTAAAATCTTTTGGGTACCAAAACAATACCACTTTTTTGTTGTTTTTTTGTGCTTCTTCTAAAACGTTTACTTTAAAAGTATCACCCATTTCATTCATGGCGTCAACATTTAAATTTGGAAATTTTTTTCCTACAAATGACATATTTTTATGTTTTAAATTATTTCTATGGCAAAGATAAAACACAACATCACTTATTTGTAAATTAAGAATTGTTAATTTTTATTATTTGATAATTTTTAATTATGGTTTTTGGAATTTATAATAGGGAAGTTCTATTTTTTGATTAATGTTTTAATTTTTATTGATAATCCCGCAAACAGAAGCGTCATAAATGGACTCAACCAATTAAAAATTGCATAAAAGAAGTAATCGGCAACGGGAACGCCTAAAACGCCACTTTGATAAGCGCCACAGGTATTCCATGGGATTAATACTGAAGTTACTGTTCCAGAATCCTCAAGGGTTCTACTTAAGTTTTCTGGGGCTAAGTCTTTGTCTTGATACGCTTTTTTGAACATTTTCCCGGGTACAACTAAGGCTAGATATTGATCAGAAGCTGTAACGTTTAAGGCTAAACAGCTTGCTACTGTACTTGCAAATAAGCCAAAAGTAGATTGTGCTAGGTTTAGTAGGGCGGCACTTATTTTAGATAATGCACCAATGGCGTCCATTACACCCCCAAATACCATAGCACATATGATTAACCAAATTGTTCCAAGCATACCATACATGCCTCCAGAAGAGAAAAGGTCGTTTAGTTCTGGACTTGTGGTTTCAACAGAAGTACTTACCGTGATAGCGTTCATTACTCCTTTATAGGCAGATTGAAACGTTAAACTTTCGGCTTCAGCAATTTTAGCAACAATTTCTGGTTGCGCTATAATTGCTGCTATTGCACCTAGTAAAGTTCCTATGAGAAGCGCAATTAATGGTGGTGTTTTTTTAATAATCATAGCAATAACCAAAACAGGAACCAGAAATAGCCAAGGGCTAATATTAAATGCAGTTTCAATAGCTGTAAGTTTGTCTGTAATATCTGGAGTTCCTGTAGTATCTATAGATAAGCCAATAATGATAAATATGATAAGCGTTACCACTATTGTTGGAACTGTGGTCATAGCCATATATTTTATATGGTCAAACAACTCAGCACCAGCCATTGCTGGAGCCAAGTTTGTCGTGTCACTCAAAGGAGACATTTTGTCTCCAAAATATGCGCCAGAGAGCACGGCACCGGCAGTCATTCCAAGTCCAATGCCTAAGGTTTCTCCAATACCAATTAGCGCTATACCAACTGTTGCAGAGGTTGTCCATGAGCTTCCTGTGGCAATAGAAATAATAGCACATATAATTACACAAGCAGCTAAGAATATCGTCGGATTAAGAATTTGTAAACCGTAATAAATCATGGAAGGGATAATACCACTGATAAGCCATGTACCTGCTAAGGCGCCAACCATAAGCAGAATTAATAATGCTCCTGTGGTCGATTTTACATTTTCAGCAACTTCATCAAGCATTTGTTTGTAAGATACTTTATTATAAAATCCAACAATAGCGGCTACAGCTGCACCTAGAATTAAAATGAATTGATTACTACCGCTTAAAGCATCATCTCCAAAAACAAAAAATACATTATAAAACAGCATAGCAACTAACGCAAAAATAGGTATTAGTGCTTCCCATATGTTGAGTTCTTTGTTACGTATTATGTTTTCGTCTTGTGCCTGTTTTGGTTTGATATCTTGGCTTTCCATATAGCTTTTAATAAAAATAATTGTTGTAATGTTACGATTTTCATCAATGCTATGCAAATGAAATTTGAAGTGTATTTGTATCTGATAGTGTAATTATATGTGCTTTTATTTGATTGCTACGGATTCAAAATAAATGCCAGGACATCTCAATTTATATTGGTTATGGTTTTTATTGATGTGATAGTTTGATAATGTATGTTATATACTGAGGCTCTTTTTGGTGTTTTTTATCTATTTTACGAGTGTCATAAGGTCTTCGTTTCTTTTGAGCTAAGGCTAGTGAACGTTTAGGTGTTTCTAAGGTAATAAACCGATAAACAGAAAAGCCTATTGAAATTTGCAATAGGCTTTTTTTGTATGCTCAACGCAGAAGCTGTGTTGTTTTTCTACTTATAATATGTCTAATTCAATCATACAGTCCTTCATCATTTGATAGCTGCGCTCAATATCGTTGTCTAATCCAATAGAAAAACGAATTAAACCATCAGTTAAGCCCATTTCAATTTGCTCTTCTTCAGGTATTTCAGATGAAGTTGATGTTCCAGGGGCGCTAAATAAGGTCTTATAGAACCCTAAGCTTACGGCAAGATATCCTAAATTTCGCTCTTGCATCAATTCCATTAAAGCGTTGGCTTTATCTAAAGATCCAACATCAATAGTAAGCATACCCCCAAAACCATACTCTTCATTAATCATGGATTTAAATAGATTATGAGATGGATGAGAAGCTAAGCCAGGATAAACTGTTTTTAAGCCGTCCTGTTCAAATTTATGAGCCAAGTATGTCGCATTTTTGCTGTGTTGTTTCATTCTAATATGAAGCGTTCTCATATTTTTTAAGATAGACGATGAACGTAAACTATCCATAGAAGACCCTAGGAGCATACTTGCACCGTCAATAACACTTTTTAGCTCAGTAATAAATTCATTGGTTCCGCAAACCACACCTCCCATAGTATCGGAAGAACCATTGATGAACTTAGTTAAACTATGAATAACAACATCAGCCCCTAATTTAGCTGGTGAAATAGATAAAGGTGAAAATGTATTGTCTACGACTAATTTTAAATTGTGTTTTTTAGCGATGGCAGCTAATCCTTTGATGTCAGCAACTTCTAATAGTGGGTTACTTACAGTTTCACAATATAAAACTTTTGTATTTTTAGTGATTGAAGCTTCAACAATATCTAGTTTTGTGATGTCTACAAAAGTGGTTTGGATTTGCATTCTTGGCGTGAAATTTTTCAGGAATGCATAAGTTCCTCCGTAAATAGTTCTGCTAGATACGATGTGGTCTCCAGCGCCACAAAGTTGCAAAAGTGTTGGTGTTATTGCTCCCATACCAGAGCCCGATACGTTTGCGGTTTCTGTACCTTCCATTGCAGCTAAAGCTTCTCCCAAGTATAAGTTAGATGGCGAAGTGTGTCTTGAATATAAATAACAACCGTCTGTATTACCTTCGAAGGTGTCAAACATTGTTTTGGCCGATAAAAACGTATAAGTTGAAGAATCCGAAATGGATGGGTTTACACCTCCAAATTCTCCAAAATATTGTAAGTCTTGTATATTATTTGCGGGTTTAAATGACATGTTTTTTTAGTTTTTGATACTGTAAAATTCGTATAAAAACATAAAAAAAACAACAATAAGATATAAATATAGAATATAAATCTATATTTAGTGTTTTTGTTAGAATTAAATACTATATTTGGTTTTCAATTTAAGTCTTACTGAAAAATTTTTCAAAAATATGAAATTTGATGCTATAGATAAAAAGATTTTAGAATTCCTTCAAGTGGATGCTAAACAAACCAACAAGGAGCTTTCAGGTAAATTGAATTTATCTGTAACTGCGGTCTATGAACGTATAAAAAAATTAGAAAAAGAGGGTGTTATAGAACAATATGTTGCTTTAGTGAACGCCGAAAAAGTAGGTCGTGCTTTTGTAGCATTTTGTCACGTGAAATTAGAGAAACACTCACAAGATTATGTGATTGAGTTTGAAAAGGATGTTGCAAAAATTGAAGAGGTGGTAGAATGTTATCATATTAGTGGTGATTATGACTACATTTTAAAAGTTCATGTAGAAGACATGGAAGCTTTTAGAGCTTTTATGGTGCATCAGTTAACTACCATCAATCATATTGGTAGTACGCATAGTATGTTTATGATTAATGAAGTTAAACATACGACTTCAATTAAAGTCTAGAATAAGGTAGAGACCGCTTAACGTTTTCTTTGAAGCTTATGTTTTTAAAGATACAGCGTCGAGATAATGATATGACATGGTGATTCATAGCTTATAAAAATTGTGAAATCGGAAAGGGTTTTAAATACGAGGTTAAGACTTTTATGAGCTTTTTTTTGTAAGGTTTAAAGTGGTTAATTCAGGCGAGGTTTTGATTTTGTTTCTTTTTTTAAAAATTACTTGTTCTCCATGTAGTATTCCAAAATCAATGTGTATTTTTGTATCACATTTAAACAAAATAAACATCAAAATTTAAATTTTATGAGTCAATATGATGTAGCAGTTATCGGTTCTGGACCTGGAGGTTATGTGGCAGCTATTCGTTGTGCACAATTAGGTATGAAAACTGCGATTATTGAAAAGTATTCAACATTAGGCGGAACCTGCTTAAATGTAGGGTGTATTCCAAGTAAAACGCTTTTAGATTCGTCACATCACTATGAAGATGCTGTAAAGCATTTTGAAACCCATGGTATTGAAATTCCAGGTGATATCAAGGTGAATTTAGAGAAAATGATAGCACGTAAACAAGCTGTAGTAGACCAGACCACTGGAGGTATCGACTTCTTAATGAAGAAAAACAATATTGATGTTTATCAAGGTTTAGGGGGGTTTAAAGATGCTACCCATATCACAATTACTGGAGAAGAAACAATAGAAATTGAAGCGAAAAATACAATAATCGCAACAGGAAGTAAGCCGTCTAGCTTACCTTTTATACAAATTGATAAAGAGCGTATTATTACATCAACAGAAGCTTTAAAATTAAAAGAAATACCAAAACACTTAATCGTTATTGGTGGTGGTGTTATAGGGTTGGAGCTTGGACAGGTTTATAAACGTTTAGGTGCCGATGTATCTGTTGTTGAATTTATGGACAGAATTGTGCCAACTATGGATGCCGGTGTTTCAAAAGAACTAAATAAAGTTCTTAAGAAGCAAAAGTTCAAAATGAATACCTCTCACAAAGTAAAGTCGGTTGAACGTGTTGGTGATGAAGTTGTAGTAAAAGCAGATAATAAAAAAGGGCAAGAAGTAGAGTTTCGTGGCGATTACTGTTTGGTATCTGTGGGGCGTCGTCCGTATACAGAAGGTTTGAACGTTGAAGTTGCAGGAGTGAAGATTAATGAAAGAGGGCAGATTGAGGTTAATGAACATTTACAAACAACGGCTCCAAATATCTATGCGATAGGAGATGTTGTTAAAGGGGCTATGTTAGCACATAAGGCAGAAGAAGAAGGAGTGTTTGTTGCAGAAACTTTAGCAGGACAAAAACCACATATTGATTATAATTTAATCCCAGGCGTTGTGTATACTTGGCCAGAAGTAGCTGCGGTTGGTAAAACAGAAGAAGAATTAAAAACAGCTGGTGTGGCTTATAAAGTTGGACATTTTCCTATGCGTGCTTTAGGACGAAGCAGAGCGAGCATGGATTTAGATGGATTTGTGAAAATCCTCGCAGACCAATCTACAGATGAAATTCTTGGCGTTCACATGGTTGGTGCACGTGCTGCAGATATGATTGCTGAAGCTGTTGTGGCTATGGAATATAGAGCTTCTGCTGAAGATATATCGCGCATGTCTCATGCCCATCCAACATTTACTGAGGCTATTAAAGAAGCTGCTCTAGCTGCTACAGAAGATAGAGCATTACATATTTAGTAAAAGCAAAATTTAGAACTACCCAACATATATACATGTTAAGGCGAACAATGTATTGTTCGCCTTTTTTTATGAGAAATGACATCTGATAGCATCACATAAAATGCGCCGATGCTTGGGGTGCGTACCTAAATTAGAATTATTATTATTAAGCATTTTTGTTGAAGAGCATCTGGGTTAGTATAATATGTCGCATGTCGTTTCTGTTTTTTTAAATAAAAGAATTAATTATCAGGCGTTTTACTGTAAGACTTTTATTTTTGTGAAGCATTTATAATTATAAAATTTTAAACATCAATCATAAATGAATATACAACAATATAGACAGTTAACGTTACTGTTTATGCTCTTTACTACCTTTTTGTTTGCACAGGATAGTTTTACCATTAGTGGAACAATTAAGGATATAAATAATGGCGAAACTATATTTGGAGCTTCTGTTTTTTTGAAGGATACTAATATAGGAGCTATGAGTAATGAATACGGTTTCTTTTCAATAACAGCGCCAAAAGGTACGTATATCTTAACAGTATCCTATCTAGGTTATGCTGAACAACAGCAGGAGATTACGTTAGATAAAAATCAAAAACTGCAATTTGAACTTAAAGAATCTTCTACAGAATTAGAGGAAGTTATTGTTACCGCAGAAGAATCTGAGCGCATCAATATTAAAAGCCCTCAAATGAGTGTTTCTAAATTAAAGATTAAAACCATTAAAAATATTCCTGTTGTTTTAGGAGAGGTAGATATCATTAAGTCTATACAATTATTGCCTGGGGTTACCAATACAGGAGAAGGGTCAAGTGGGTTTAATGTAAGAGGTGGAGCTGTAGACCAAAATTTGGTATTATTAGATGAAGCTATTATTTACAATACCTCGCATTTGCTCGGTTTTTTCTCTGTATTTAATGCAGATGCCATTAAAGATATAAAATTATATAAAGGCGGAATTCCATCACGATTTGGAGGTCGTGTTTCTTCTGTTTTAGATGTTAGACAAAAAGATGGAAATAATAAACATATGGCAATAACTGGTGGTATAGGCGTTATATCTAGCCGCCTCGCTATTGAAGGGCCAATAGTCAAGAAGAAAGGTTCTTTTTTATTGGCTGGTAGAGGCTCGTATGCACATCTTTTTTTAAAATTATCAGGAGAAGATAATAGTGCCTATTTTTATGATGTTAACCTGAAAACTAACTATACGTTAGATAACAAAAATAAATTTTACTTATCGGGATATTTTGGTCGTGATGATTTTTCATTTGGAGGTAACTTTAAAAGTGGTTATGGAAATTTATCAGGGAATCTAAGATGGAATCATATCTTTAGTTCACGTTTATTTACCAATCTATCTTTAATTTATAGTAAATATGATTACGCTTTAGATTTTAAGACTTTTGAATTTGATTGGTTATCTTATATTAATAATTATAATGTCAAATATGATTTTAGTTACTATCTAAATGATACAATGAAGTTAGATTTTGGAGCTAACATAATTTACTACGATTTTTATCCAGGAAAGATTGAGCCTACTTCAAGTACATCTGCTATAAATCCTTTAGAATTAGATGAAAAAACAGCCTTTGAAAGTGGCTTGTATATTAGTGTTGAGCATAAAATCACGAAACAACTATCAGCAAATTACGGTTTGCGTTATAGCAGATTTAGTAGGTTAGGGCAACAAACTCTAGTCGATTATAGAGATAATTTGCCTGTCGTTTATAATGAAACTATAGGTATTTATGAATCTGGAGAAGAGGTAGGTGCAACCTATTATAAAAGTGGAGCGTCTATAGAAACTTTTGATAATTTTGAACCGCGCTTAGCTTTAGCGTATCAGGTTAATGACAATTCATCGCTTAAGACTGGTTATTCCCGTACCTCACAGTATATTCATTTGTTGTCTAATACAACCTCAGTTACGCCTTTAGATGTATGGACGCCAAGTGGAAAATATATAAAGCCACAACTATCCAATCAATATGCACTTGGTTATTTTAGAAACTTTAAGGATAAAACTTATACTTTAGAAATAGAAAGTTACTATAAAACTGTAGCCAATCGGATTGATTATATAGATGGTTCAGACTTGATAGGAAATAATACTATTGAAACCGAAATTTTAACTGGTGAAGCTAGAGCTTATGGATTAGAATTGTTGTTAAGAAAGGCTAAAGGAAGATTTACAGGCTGGCTTGCCTATACTATTTCTAAGGCAGAACAACGAACTCCTGGAGGTGCCTCTGGAGGCCTAGGAATAAACAATGGTGAATGGTATAATTCGGCACATAATAGAACACATGATTTGTCATTAACAGGAAGTTATAAATTTAATGACAAATGGACATTTGGAGCAAATTTCATTTACCAAACTGGACGTCCAGTGACTTACCCAGATGGTCAATATGAATATGAAGGTCTAACCATTGCCAATTATTCTCCGAGAAACTCAGATCGTTTAACAGCTTACCATCGTATAGACATTTCTGCAACTTGGAAGCCAAAAGGAACATCAGTAAAAAAATGGAACTCAGAGTGGGTTTTCGGAATTTATAATCTTTACAATCGCAGAAATGCGGCTTCTATATCTTTTGGACAAAATAGAGAAACAGGTATAAATGAAGCTACAAGAACAGCAATTTTTGGAATTGTACCCTCAGTAACTTATAATTTTAAATTTTAAAAGATGAGAATTTATAAACGAAATATATTAAGTATATTATCATTCTTAGCAATATCATGTACAGATATTGTGGATGTTGAGGTGCAAAGTGCTCCCCTTAGATTAGTTATTGAAGCCTCGCTTAACTGGGAGAAAGGTACGCTAGGAAATGAACAAGTCATTAGCTTAAGTCAAACTGTACCATATTTTGATGAGCTTATCAATAATGAGGTTGTAGGTGCTTCTGTGAAAGTTACTAATATGACAACGGGAACGGAATTTGAGTTTTCTGACCAAAATGACGGAACTTATAAAACATCTAGTTTTATACCAGTGTTAGGAAATAGCTATAGCTTGGAAGTACAACATGAAGGTGAGACTTATATGGCAGAAGAAACCTTTTCATCTGTAGTAGATATTACTGAAATTAATCAATCTACTGAGCAAGGCTTTAATGATGAGGTATTAGAAGTGAATGTTTTATTTGATGATCCTATAGATGAGGATAATTATTATCTGTTTAGATTTAAAGAACAAGGTGACCTATTGCCAGAGTTTGTTGAAATATCAGATGAATTTACAAATGGCAATCAAATGACTATATTTTATGAAAAGGAAGATGACGACAGTATTAATCAAGAAGAATTTGTACCTGGTGATAGTGTAGATATCAAATTTTATGGCATTTCAGAACAGTACTATAATTATATACAATTATTATTGAACCAATATGAGAGCGTAGGAAACCCGTTTAGCACAGTTCCTGTAGTGCTAAAAGGTAACTGTACAAATCCAGAAAATCCAGATAATTATGCTTTTGGATATTTTAGATTGTCAGAAATGGTGACGGCTTCTTATAGTTTTCAGTAACTATGTTTGAGTTAATTGATAAAAAAAATTCGTTATGTGGTTTTTTTGTTTAAATCTAATAAATACATTAATTTGAGTCTTGTTTTTAATCAATGTATTTATTAAATTTAAACAAAATATAGTTTAGGCTATAATAATAGAACGCAAAAAAAAGAATTTTCATATTATATTTTAATTTTTTTGGTTTTGTGTGACTTAAATAAAATGGCTTTAAAAGCATTAATATTAGAGGATTAAGTAATTAAATTGAAGAGATATTTTTTGTTAAATTGGTCGATGAATTTTTAATTTTTAATTTTTTTTTTAAAAGTAAAAAATTATGTGACCTTTTAAATAAAGCAGTGTCTTAACATACAAACACCCTAACTAATAACATTGAGATTACATCAGAATGTAAACGATTGGTCTGACCAGCAATTGGTAGAATCTATAGTTTCTACTAATGATACATTGCTCTTTGAAATATTGTACGACAGGTATGCCAAAGTGGTTTATAACAAATGTTATGGATTTTCTAGAAATGGTCAAGAAGCTGAAGATTTAACACAAGATGTGTTTTTGAAGCTTTTTGTTAAATTAGGAACCTTTAAAGGAAAGTCAAAATTCTCTACATGGTTATATGCATTTACATATAATCATTGTGTTAACTATGTGAATAGAAACAATTCTAAGAAAATAGAAAAGAACTCATATGATGTTGAAGATTTTCGAGAGGATTATTACAATCCAGAAGAGGATGATAATGCAATCAATGAATTAAGGGTAGAAAAGTTGAAAGAAGCATTAGATATTATTTCTCCAGAAGAGAAAATGATTCTATTGCTTAAATATCAAGATTTCTTAAGTATTAAAGAACTTACAGGGATTTTAGATATAGGTGAAAGTGCAGTTAAGATGCGACTCAAAAGAGCCAAAGAAAAGCTTATTAACGTATATAATGAAGTTGAGCATGGATAATCCATTTAAGAACATAAACAAGCCCTTGCACGAAGTTCCAGCAGAACTGAAAAGTAGAGTTATGAGAGATATCGCTACAGCTAAGCTTTTAATGGAGTTAGCAAATCTGTTTTCATTAAATATAGGTAGTGTTATTGAGCGAACAATTAAAGAACGAAACAAATAATTTGACCAAATAAAATAATTAATGGAAACACTGGAAGAGATAAAGAACATGGCTATAGAAAACTTCTCGTCAACGGGAGTTAATATTTTAAAAGCGCTATTAGTACTATTAATCGGATGGATTCTTATCAAATTGATGTTAAGAATTCTCAAGAAATCTTTAAAGTTTATAAAAGTAGATAAACTAAGTAATAAGATTAACGCTATTGAAATTATTGAAGGGAAGAAACTAAATGTAGATGTAGAGCAGTTGTTGCTTACAGTTTTAAAGTGGGTAGCATTGCTTGTACTTTTAGTTATCGTATCTGAGATGATGGAAATTAATATGCTCTCTGAAGGAATTGCAGGACTTATAGGTTTCTTGCCAAAAGTGCTTAGCGGAACAGCTGTTTTTGTTATTGGTTTATTTATCGCAAATGCGGTTAAAAAAGGTATCCAATCATTTTTCAAAACCTTAGAACTCTCAGGCTCAAAGATTATTAGTCAGCTTGTGTTTTTTGTTATTTTAATACTGGTTTCTGTCACTGCATTAAATCAGGCTGGAATTAATACAGATTTAATTACAAGTAATTTAAATCTGATATTTGGAGCAGTGCTTGCAGCCTTTGCAATTGCGATAGGACTTGGAGCAAGAAATGTTGTCGCAGATTTATTAAGAACATTTTATGTAAGGAGATTGTACGAACTCGGACAAACTATAAAAGTAAAAGGATTAGAAGGAGATATTGAAGCCATAGATGATATCTCTTTAACCTTAAAAACTAAAACAGGAAAAACTATTATTCCTATAAAAGAAATTGTGGATAATCAAGTCGAAATTCAGGGTTAGCTTGTGTTATGGTAATAAGTTATTGTTAGGGAAGACCTGAATTTTGATTTATCTACGATAGCCCTTTCCAAAGTATTGGAAAGGGCTTTTTTTATGCAAAAAATCAGTAGTCGTTGTAATTTCTTTTTATAGCTTCTATTTGTGGGAGCTTTGATTTTCAATAATAACATGATCGCTGGTAAAAGACTAAATTTTTGAAATAGCAACTATGAACGAACGATGAATACGAAAAAATTGATGTCTTGGCAATTTAGCATCTATAGCGCTGATAGTTTCTCTAGTTATAGATTTTGTTTGTGGTATAATTTTAACACAATCCACTATAGCTTTCAATATAAATATTGATATTAATAGTGTTTTTTTTTACTACCGAAGACTGAAGCTCATGAAAAGGGGGAACAACTTTAGAACAACTCTGTGTTTTTTACTATTTTTATGGTACGAAGCTTTATAATATTCAAAAAAGCACCTGTAATACAAAAAAAATGAGAGGCTTAGCTGCTGCTGCCAGTTTATTAGGATTAGTCATTGGCTTTTTTGGGACCATTTTAGGAATGATTGCCACTCTTGGTTTTATCGAAGCTTTTGATAAGTTGAATTCAGAACTGCTTGCAGGAAGTTTAAAAGTATCGTTTTTAACTGGATTTTTTTATAATAATACGTGTAGATATTGATTTTAAAAGATTTAGATCAACTTGAATAAATCTATTATTAAAAAACGCCTTATTTTTATGGGCATTTTTGTTTTATTTACGACGTTTCTTTTTATTGTAATTCTTATCGCCCCGCGTTTTAGGCTTTTTATATTTTTGTTTAATAGTCCTTCTGTAAGAACCACCTAGATTGGTTTTTTTATTTTTTTCTTTTTTTTCATGAAAAGCTTCTCCAAAAGTTTCATCTCGTTTGGTTGGATTGTGCTTTTCAATCTTTTTTTCTCGCTCTTCTTCAATTAATTCTGTAGAAATCTCAACAACTTCTGGAAGTTGCAGCATAGGAATTTGCATTTGCATCAGACGCTCAATGTTTTCTAAAGCTTCTTGCTCTTTTTTAGTAGAAAACAATAAGGCATGACCTTCTTTCTCAGCACGACCTGTTCTGCCAATACGATGCATGTAATTTTCAGGATAATCAGGTGTATCAAAATTGATTACATGTGTAATGTTATCAATATCTAGACCTCTTGCCATCACATCAGTAGCAATTAAAATACGATTTTCACCATTTTCAAATTGCTCTATACTTCTCAATCGATAATTTTGTGTTTTATTAGAGTGAATAACGCAACATTCGCCATAAAAACGCTCTTCTAATTGTTCAAATAAGCGATCTGCCATACGTTTATAAGCTACAAATAGGAGTACTTTGTTATAGGTATCTTTATCGCTTAATAAATGATTAACGAGATTAACTTTTGTGTAGAAGTTGGGAATGTTGTAACGTGTTTGAGAAATATTTTCTAATGGTGTCCCAGAAACAGCTATAGATATTTTATCAGGATTAATAAAAAAGCTATTGATAAGTTCATCCACATCCTTAGTCATTGTTGCAGAGAACATAATATTTTGACGACGTTCTGGTAAAATATCAAAAATATTAACCAATTGATGCCTAAATCCAAGATCTAACATTACATCAACTTCATCTATTACCAGTTTTTGAATCGATTTTAATTGTAAAACACGGCTCACAGCTAAGTCATATAAGCGTCCGGGCGTAGCAACTAATATATCTAAGCCTTGAGCAACCTGTTGTTTTTGTGTGTTGATATTAGTACCACCATAAACGCCCAAAACTCTAACGTTAATATATTTAGCAATTTTTTCAAATTCCTCAACCACCTGGACCACCAGCTCTCGTGTCGGTACAAGTACTAAAACACGAGGATTTTCTTGCCTTGAATAAGGTAAATTTTTTAAAATTGGTAAACCATAAGCAAAGGTTTTACCTGTTCCTGTCTGGGCGATACCTACAACATCTTTACCAGAACCTATAATGTTAAAAGATTCTTGCTGAATTGGTGTTGGTTTTTCAAAACCAAGATCATCAATTGCATTTCTAAGAGGTGTAGTAAGATTGAGTTCTTTAAAAGTCACAATAGTTGTTTAAAACAACAAAGGTAAGTGTTTATTAAAAAATAGAACTTTTAATTTATATTTATCTGATTAAATTTGTGGTGAATATATATTTAAGACCATTGAGAGTACAAAAAACCGTTTCATTAGAAAATAGTGAGCAATTCAAATCAAAATTATTGCTTTGGAGTCAGCAGTATGACGATATCGTATGGCTAGATAGTAATAATTACCAGGAATTACAAGCTGATTATGATGCCGTATTGGCTGTGGATGCAATGACACTTATTCAAACGGATTACCATAGTGCCTTTGAGCGTTTAAAGGAATACCAATCTATGACAAAGGATTGGATATTTGGTTATTTATCCTATGATCTAAAGAATGATGTAGAGGATTTAAGTTCGCATAATTTTGATGGTTTGGGTTTCTCTGATTTGTATTTCTTTCAGCCCAAAAAAGTATTTTTACTTAAAGGAAATCGATTGACCATGAGTTATATGAGAATGGTGGATGATGCGTTTGACGAGGATATACAAGCGATAAATAATTATGAAACAAATAATACCCTTGTTAAGAATGATGTAAAGATTCATTTGCGCATTAATAAAGACGCGTATTTTGAAAACATCAATCATGTTTTAGCACATATTTATCGTGGCGATATTTATGAGGCTAATTTTTGTCAGGAATTTTATGCTGAAGATACAACGATAAATCCTTTAGAAACATATAAAAAATTAAATACAATTTCTAAGCCACCATTTGCCACATTTTTAAAACAAAGTGATAAGTATCTCTTATCAGCTTCACCAGAGCGTTACATTAAGAAACAAGGTAATACCGTTATATCACAACCCATAAAAGGTACAGCTAAACGCTCTGATAATAAGGTAGAAGATGACCTGCTAAAAGAAAATTTAAGAACGGATCAAAAGGAGCGTAGTGAGAATATAATGATTGTAGATTTGGTAAGAAATGATTTGTCTAAAACTGCTATGAAAGGCTCTGTGAAAGTTAAAGAACTCTGCAAAATTTATAGCTTTAATCAAGTACATCAAATGATTTCCACAGTAAGCTCAAAACTTCCTGAAACTTTACATCCGGTAGATGTGATTCAAAGTACATTTCCAATGGGAAGTATGACAGGTGCCCCAAAAATTTCAGCAATGCAAATTATTGAAAACTTAGAATCAACCAAACGCGGATTGTATTCTGGATCTGTAGGGTATTTTACACCAAATGGTGATTTTGATTTTAATGTCGTAATCCGAAGTATTCTTTATAATTCATCTAATAGATATGTGTCCTATTCCGTTGGAGGTGCTATCACAGCAAAAAGCGATCCTTTCAAAGAATATGAAGAATGCTTAGTAAAAGCTAAAGCAATGCGAGAAGTTTTGGAAAATTAATAGAAACCAATATATAACATTAGATCAGGTTAAAAGCATAATAAAAGCTTTAGATTTGTAAGATGAAATAATACATGTAATGGCTCACTCCTTAATTCAAAAATTTAGTAATCACATAGATAATAACTTGCCTTTTCTTAAAACTGGATCATCTATTGTGGCTCTTTCTGGAGGTTTGGATAGCGTCGTATTGGCATACTTATGTAAAACCATTGGTTTAGATATGGTTTTTGCACATTGTAATTTTAAGCTGCGCAATGAAGAGAGTGATAGAGATGCAAAATTTGTATATGCTTTAGGCTCAAAATTGAATGTTGAGACTTTTATTGAAAATTTTGATACTATAGCATATGCCAAATCTAATAAATGCTCTATTCAAGTTGCTGCAAGAACCTTGCGTTACCAATGGTTTAAAACCTTGAGTCTGCAATTAAAATGTGATTATATCTTAACAGCACACCATGCAGATGATAATCTAGAAACATTTTTTATCCATGTTTTAAGGGGTACAGGCTTAGAGGGTTTATTAGGAATACCTGAAGTAAATGCAAATGTCATTCGACCATTATTATGTTTTTCTAGAACGGATATTATGGCTTATGCAAAGCATGCTAATATAGCTTGGCGAGAGGATAGTAGTAATGCATCAGTGAAATATTTGAGAAACAAACTACGTCATGAAGTGATTCCTATATTAAAAGGTATTAATCCTCAATTACTTCAAAATTTTGATAAAACAATTTCACATTTAAAAGCGTCACAATCGATCATAAATACATCTATTCATCATATTTCTAAGCATGTTATTAGGCAAAAGGGATCGCAACTGTATTTAGATATCGAAAAGATCCAAAACTTAGATCACCCCAAAGCTTATATGTACGAAATTCTTAAAAATTATGGTTTTACCGAATGGGATGATGTTGTAAATTTGTTAGAAGCTAATAGTGGGAAATTCGTGATGTCTGAAGATTGGCGACTGATCAAAGATCGAAAAGAATTAATTCTTGCCAAAAAGGTAATCGAACCATTTAAAACAAAATGTATTACAAAAAACGACTCAAGCATAGCATTACCAATCGGAACCTTATATATAGAAAAAGTAGACAATACAAGAGGATCTGCTCATTCAGATTGTATATATGTAGATGCCGACACGTTGCAATTCCCTCTTAGTGTTAGAACAAAAAAAGAAGGTGATGTGTTTTTCCCTTTGGGAATGAAAGGCAGAAAAAAGTTAAGTAAATACTTTAAAGACGAGAAATTGTCTTTGATAGAAAAAGAACAAATATTACTTATATGCTCAGAAGATGCTATTGTATGGGTCATTGGCAAACGTGCTGATCAAAGATTTAGTGTGCAACCTAAGTCTAGGAATATACTAAAAATAAGCTTGGTTTTGGCAATAAAGGAGCAAAAAACAAATCCTTAATACTAAGTTGATTTTTTTGCATATTAAAATAATGAGAATCGCTGTGTTAAATTAGAAAAGCCTAGAAATGTTAACAACTACGAGATCAATAATCAAATTAATAGCATATGAAAACCTTTTATTCTTTACAACCACCTCTCAGCCATAACTTTGATTGCAATCAAATAGATTTTAGGTTTAAATACTACTTTAGTATTTTGTATTGATTAGTTTTGCAAACTATGACAGCAAAAGATATATCATTTGTTATACCCGTTTATAATCGACCTGAAGAAACAGAAGAGCTTTTGAATAGCTTGTCTATGATGGATGGCGACAAGGCGTTTGAAGTCGTGATTGTAGAAGACGGTTCTAGTATTTCCTCGGAAAAAATCGTAAATCAATTTTCAGATATATTAAACATTTCCTATTATTTCAAGCCAAATTCTGGGCCAGGAGATTCTCGAAATTATGGCATGAGAAAGGCAAAAGGGGACTATTTTATCATTCTAGATTCAGATTGTATCATGCCTTCTTCATACATGGAGTCAGTTTTAAAAGCGTTAAATAGGCAGTATATAGACTGTTTTGGTGGACCAGATGCCGCGCATCATTCTTTTTCAAATATCCAAAAAGCCATTAATTTTTCAATGACCTCGGTATTAACAACTGGTGGTATAAGAGGACGCAAAAATAGTGTAGACACATTTCAACCTAGAAGTTTTAATATGGGCATTTCTAGACCAGCATTTGAAGCTACTGGAGGCTTTGGTAAAATACATCCAGGAGAAGACCCAGATTTGTCAATTAGGTTATGGAAAAAAGGATTTAAGACCACTTTGTTTACCGAAGCGTTTGTGTATCACAAAAGACGTATTTCTTGGTCCAAATTTTATAAACAAGTTCATAAGTTTGGTTTAGCACGCCCAATACTCAACAAATGGCATCCAGAAACTATGAAACTTACATACTGGTTTCCACTATTATTTGCTTTAGGACTTATGATTGGCTTAATATTTATGTGTTTTGAAGTCTATTATATAACGTATTTATATCTCATATATTTTGTATCATGTTTTTTATTATCTTTTACTGAATCTAAAAGTATAACTGTAGCCATGTTATCAATTTGGGCAATTATGATTCAGTTTTTTGGATACGGTTATGGTTTTTTAAATGCCACATATAAATTAACCTTTTCTAATAAGAAGGCAGAAGAATTATTACCACAGATGTTTTTTTAAATAAATGAGTGTTATAAAGTCTAAAGTCATAAAATCATTTCAGAATAGAAGAATTAATGTCTTATTGTTCTTCTTTTTAATTGCTTTTTTATTTTCAATATTAACGAAGCTTTCTGAGACTTATAATAAAACAATTTCATTTAGTATAAACCCATTACATATACCAGAAGATAAAGTCGTTTTGTTAGATTCTACGCATGTTATTGATGTCACGGTAACCTCAAAAGGGTTTGATTTAGTTAAATATTATTTTTCTAAACCCATTCTGGATGTCGATTTTAGATGGTTAGAATTGCATGAGTCTCATTATTTGTGGAAAGAAGGTAACCAATTATCAAATATAATAGATCAATTGGACCATGATTTTAAGATAAAAAATATTACACCAGATAGCCTATTGTTTAAATATGATTCCAACGCCATAAAAGAAGTTCCAGTGCAGTTAAATCAGAACGTTAAGTTTAAATCTGGATTTGACATTGTTGGTACATTTAAATTACAACCATCTACGATAAAATTAATTGGACCAAAATCGATTATAGATACCATAAGTTACGTGCCAACCACTACCTTAAAAAGCGGAGAAGTACAATCTAGCATTCAGAAAAAAATTAAAATAGACAAAACATCTATACCTCCTGAAGTTAATTTTTCGCATAATATGGTAAGTGTTAGTGCAGTAGTGGATAAATTTACAGAAGGCAGTATAAGTGTGCCAATTACGCTAATTAATGCGCCTCAAAATCTAACGGTGAAATTTTATCCAAAAAAAGTTGACGTTATATTTTATACCAGCTTAGGGTATTATAAACATATCACGGATAAAAATTTTACGATAACATGTGATTATGTCAGTGATACACATCAGAATTATCTAATACCAAAAGTGACAAAAATGCCTAAGAATGTTAAAAATGTAAGATTGAACACCAATAAAATAGAATATATAGTTGTAAAATAAAATGAAAATTGTTGGATTAACGGGAGGAATTGGAAGTGGTAAGACTACGGTAGCTAAAATGTTTGAAACCTTTGGAATTCCAGTTTATATAGCAGATTTTGAAGCCAAGCTATTGATGAATAGGTCCAAAATCATAAAACGAAAATTAAAGCAATTGCTGGGAGATGAGGCTTATGTCAATGACACACTACATCGACCATTTGTTGCGCAAAAGATATTTCATAACAAACAACTCCTAAATGAAGTAAATGCTATAGTTCACCCTAAAGTAGCTTCGCATTTTAAGCGTTGGTTAAAAAAACAAACAGCAGTCTATGTTATTAAGGAAGTCGCAATTTTATTTGAAAATGACAGTTATAAAGAATGTGATTTTACCATAACCATTACGGCATCTAAAGAAGATAGACTTAGACGTGTTGTAAAACGTGATAATTCTTCAGAAGAAAGGGTTACAGCAATAATGAATAACCAATGGTCGGACGAACAAAGGATTGAATTGTCAGATTTTGTTATAGAAAATACAGATATAAATGAAACTAGAAGATTAGCTGAAAAAGTACATTTGAAAATTCTTAAATCAATTGTATAATTGTCTAATTTTAACATTTTTGTTAAGGTAAGGTTAAAAGGTGGTTCTTCTAAATGTTAAAGACTTAATTTTGATTAATGAATAAAAAATTATTCGTTTTGTTAGTAATACTAATGAGTATGTCACTCATTGGAATTATTTTTGTACAGGCATATTACATAAATAATACATTTAAGAATGAAAAGAAACAGTTTGTATTTAATGTTAAAAAAGCTTTAACTTATACTTCAAAAACGGTTGGAGATAGGGAGTATAAGCGCTACGTTAATGAACTAAATAAAATGATAGCCAAAGGTGTTAAGCCAGACTCTATAGCAATTAGAAGTATTAAAGTACGTGTGCAAGATGACAATACAAACGAAGTAACTTTTTATAATCATGCGATATTTGAAGAAAACTATAAGTATCGTTCGCTCATTGACATAAGTTTAGACAGTCTAACGTTTAGTAGGTTTACAGGATCTACAGAAACAAAAGTGTTTAAGAACACCGATTTAGATGGGGGGCAAACCATATCTCCAGAGGAGTCTTTTTCAAAAGTGTATGAAATGAAACGCTTAGATAAAGAAATATTTGAAAATTATTATAGGGAGCGTGCAAAAAAAACACCTGTTCATCAGCGTGTTAAAAAAGCAGCTATTGAACGACTTCTAAAAAGAAAGCTTAAAGAAGAGGGGATTGATATCGATTTTAAATTTGGTATATATGATAGGGATTTAGCAACAAAAATACAATCTGAAAATTTCGAATTAAACCATACAAGCACAACAGGAGTGCCAATTTTTTATGATGAAAATAATGAAAGTAATTTTACGTTGTATATTAATTTCCCTGAACATAAGAAATTTATATTATCTTCAATAATGGGTATGGTAATCTTATCAATAGTATTTACATTGATTATTATCATAACCTACTGGAGTGCTTTGTATCAATTAATAAAGCAACGTCAAATTTCAGAGATAAAAACAGACTTTATTAATAATATGACGCATGAATTTAAAACACCAATAGCGACGATTAATTTAGCTTTAGATGCAATTAGAAACCCGCAAATTATCGGAGATGAAGATAAGGTAAGGCGTTACTTGAGAATGATAAAAGAAGAAAATAAACGCATGCATGCTCAAGTAGAAAATGTTCTTAGGATATCTAAACTAGAAAAAAATGAATTAAATATAAGTAAGGAAAGAGTAAAGTTGCACGACTTAGTAGAGGATGCCTTAGCCCATGTAGAATTGATTGTTGAAGATAGAAACGGATATGTTAGTACGCATTTAGATGCAGTAAAATCTTCAATATTGGCTAATGAAACACATTTTACTAATGTTGTAGTAAATATATTAGATAATGCTATAAAATACTCTGACGGAGAACCTAAAATAGATGTGTTTACAGAAAATGTAGGTAATAGCATATTATTAAAAATAAAAGATCAAGGTAACGGAATGTCAAAAGCCGTTCAGAAAAGAGTGTTCGAGAAATTTTATAGAGAACACACGGGTAATGTACATAACGTAAAAGGTCATGGATTAGGCTTAGCCTATGTAAAACGTATTGTAGATGACCATCAAGGTCATATTAGTGTAGAAAGTGAAAAAGGAAAGGGTAGTACTTTTATTGTAAAGTTACCGTTAATATCATAGCGAAATTATGGAAGATGAAAACAAGAAAATATTATTAGTTGAAGATGATCCAAACTTCGGGACAGTCTTAAGAGATTATTTGGCAATGAACAATTATGATGTTGTACATGCAAAAAACGGAATGGAAGGTTTTGAAAAGTTTAAAAAGTCAGATTTTGATCTTTGTATTTTAGATGTCATGATGCCTTATAAAGATGGGTTTACATTGGCGAAAGAAATTAGAGAAATAAATACAGAAGTGCCTATTGTCTTTTTAACTGCAAAAGTTATGAAAGAAGATGTTCTCAAAGGGTATAAGGTTGGAGCAGATGATTACTTAAATAAACCTTTTGATAGTGAAGTACTGCTCATGAAAATCAAAGCCATTATGCAACGTAAAGTAACAGATAGCGTTTCGGATAGTAAACAATTTGAATTTATCATTGGAGATTTTCATTTAAATTCTAAGTTAAGATTTTTAAGTTATAAGAAAGAGGAAGCAAAAAAGTTGTCTCCCAAAGAAAACGAATTATTACGCTTGCTCGCTCTGCATGAAAACGATTTAATGCCAAGAGAATTAGCGCTAACAAAGATATGGAGAGATGATAATTATTTTACGTCTCGAAGTATGGATGTTTATATTGCTAAATTGCGAAAATACTTGAAGGTAGATGAAAATGTTGAAATTTTAAATATACATGGCGAAGGCTTTAGACTGGTTGTAAATAAAAAAGCCTAAATATTAAAGTTGTAAATACGTGTTAATCCATATAAAAAACCAACGTATTTGCGTTGGTTTTTATGTTATAACTGCGAAGACACGGTATCAATTATCTGTTTAACAGGAGTGTCAAAATCAAACCAAAGCGTTGCTGGATTGCGTTTAAACCAAGTCAATTGGCGCTTAGCAAAGCGTCTGGAATTCTTTTTGATTTCAGAAATAGCAAACTCTAAATCCCATGTACCTTCGAGATACTTAAAAAGTTCTTTATAGCCAACGGTGTTAAGAGCATTTAGCTGTTTTAAGTTTTTTAAAGCAGTAACTTCCTCAACTAAACCAGATCTAATCATAACATCTACACGTTGATTAATGCGCTCATAAATAAGGCTGCGTGGTGCAGTTAAACCAATTGTAATGGTTTTAAAAGGCCTTGGTGATTTCTTTTGGTTTAAAAATGACGCGTATGGCTTGCCGGTTCCAAGGGAAATTTCTAATGCCCGTGTAACACGCTGAGGGTTGTCTATCGCAATAGTTTCAAAACTTATGGGATCTAATGCTTTTAATTGTTCTTGTAGCCCCGCTAAACCTTCATGTTTTAGACGATAATTGAGTCCTTCTCTAATATTAGGATCAACTTTCGGAAAATCATCTAAACCTTTGGTAACCGCATCTACATACAACCCAGATCCTCCAACCATTATAAGGATGTTATTAGTTTTAAAGAGTTGCTTTAATCGTGAAAGCGCATCACGCTCAAAATGCCCAACACTATAATGTTCAAAAATAGATTTGTGATGAATGAAATGATGTGGCGCAGCAGCCAGCTCCTCTGAGCTAGGTGCCGCAGTTCCTATTTGCATTTCTTTGAAAAATTGTCGTGAATCGGCCGAAATAATTTCGGTATTGAAATGCTGTGCAAGTTCAATGCTTAATGACGTTTTTCCAATAGCTGTTGGTCCAACGATGGCTATTACATACTTATTCATGATCTAATTGATGGCCACATTGATGACAAAATTCAGCATCATCTCTGTGATATTCTTCTGTACAACTCGTACATGCTGTTGTGTTTGTAGGAATATTATCTTTTTCTGCATTAGTCATTTCAGAACTTACAATTCCTGTTGGGACCGCAATAATGCCATAACCCATAATCATAATTATTGAGGCTATAAATTGACCTAGGGCTGTGACTGGAGCAATATCTCCGTAGCCAACTGTGGTTAAAGTTACGATAGCCCAATACACACTTCTAGGAATACTCGTAAATCCGCTTTCATCACTTTCTACGAGATACATAATTGTTCCAAGTATGATACATAAGACTAAAACAAAAGATAGAAATACGGCTATTTTAGCTCTACTCTTCTTTAAGGCACGCACAAAATTTGTAGATTCTCCGATGTAGCGTGTTAGTTTTAGAATTCTGAAAACACGCATTAATCTTAGGGCTCTTAATACCACTAATGAGTGAGACCCAATTATAAATAGCGATAAATATTTAGGTATTGTAGAGAGTAAATCAATAATCCCATAAAAACTAAAAATATATTTCGTTGGTTTTTTTACAGATATAATACGAGCCACATATTCTATACTGAAGAAAACAGTGATAATCCACTCAGAAATATTCAAAATTACCTGATAGTTCTCATAGATAGGCTTAACACTTTCTAGCATTACTAAGACAATGCTGGCCAGGATAATAATCAATAAAATAAGATCAAATAATCTGCCAGCAGGAGTGTCTGCTTCATAAATGATTTCATGAAGTTTTGCTTTCCAGTTGGTATTTGAGTTTTGAATGTTCACTATATATTGATGTTATAAATGTAATAAAAAGTTAAGGATTTCAGGTTGTTTCTAATAGCAGTGTTATATAAATATTTCCGTGTTAAATTGGGCTTGAAGATTTAAAGCATAGCACATAGTTAGAATTATAATAAGATATTTCATGAATTAAAATTTTAAAATTTTCAAAGATTTGTGTTTTCGAAGGTAATTCTGGATAATGTGTTGCGCATCTCTATTGCTTTGCATTGGCGTAATTAAAGACTTTAAAATATCTATATTGTTAATTTGATAATTTAAATTAAAAAAAGCAATACCTTGAAAAATGCCATGCTCTATAAGTATAGCACTACGCTCATCTATAGATCTGCCTTTATCTATAATTACCATATTTCGATTTTTTAAGCTGTGATGATTAATGATGTGTTGCTTGCGCTTATTGTAAACACTTATAGCTTCTTCATTAACACAAGCCCCATTGCATTGTTTTATGGTATAATTGAAACAACTTGTTTTGCTAGGATATGCTCCAGTTAATTTTTGACAAAGATTATGTTCTTCTGTTACTTTTGAGATAAAACGTTTTGCACTTTGAAGATTAGAAAATGTAGTTATTGGTGTTTCTGGGCAATTGACCTTAGCAATTTTAAAGTTGATATAGCCATTGCTATCTACAAAACTGTAAAGCCCGTGCGAAAAGATGCTACGTCTTAGAGCACGATTAAACTTGGGCTTGTTACGTTTTATTTCTTCGCTCTCCTTTAAGAGTGCAACGAGTTCACTGCCTGTGTCTTCATAGGTCACTCCATTTACTTGTTTCTGTATTTTTTTGGATTTGTGCGTTTGACTAGTAAAGTGTTGATTGATACGTTTTTTTATGTTTTTGCTCTTTCCTATATAAATAATATCACCATTAGAATCGTGCATGTAATATACGCCTGTAATACTAGGAAGTGCGTCAATAATCCTTTTGAGATGTTTTTCTATTTGGAGCTTAGGTTCCATTTTTATGGAAGACTGGATAATCGTTTTATCCAAATCTTTATCCATAAGAAGTTTAAATAGTTTTACTGTAGCTTGAGCATCACCAGCAGCACGATGTCTGTCACTAATAGGGATACCAAGTTTGCGAACCAATTTGCCTAAACTATAAGACTCCTGTCCTGGAATAATAGTTTTGGATAGTTCTACAGTGCATAAGGTTTGCCTTTCATAATCATACCCAAGTCTTTTGAATTCAGTTTTTAAAATACGATAATCAAAACGCGCATTATGAGCAACAATAATGCAGTTTTCTGTAATTTCAACAATGCGCTTGGCAAGTTCATAAAATTTCGGGGCATTTCGCAACATGTTATTATTAATACCTGTCAAATTAACTACGAAAGGTTGAATTTTCTTTTCGGGGTTAATCAGGCTAATAAATTGGTCTATAATGGTATGACCATCATATTTATAAATAGCAATTTCGGTAATACCTTCTTCGTTGTATTTCCCTCCAGTAGTTTCTATGTCAACAATTGCGTAAATAATGTCCTGTTTTATATTTTATAATTCCTTGCTCCAAAAATACTACTACCTACTCTTATCATAGTGCTACCATTAGCAATAGCTAGCTTATAATCGCCACTCATCCCCATAGAAATAGTGTGTAGATTACAATTATACTTAGAGATATGTTTTAAATTCTCAAAAGTCGCTTTCAAATATTTAAATTCTTCAGCAACCTGATGCTGGTCAGGTGTAAATGTAGCCATTCCCATAAGACCAACAACATTAATATGTTTTAAACTATCAAAAATTTCACTGTTTAAAATTTCAAAAGCTTCAGTTGCAGTCATTCCAAACTTGCTATCTTCAGAGGCAATTTTTATTTGTAGTAAGCAATCGATTACTCTATTGTGTTTTAGTCCTTGTTTGTTGATTTCTTGTAAAAGTTTAAAATTATCAACTCCATGAATTAGACTTACAAATGAGGCCATATATTTAACCTTATTTCGTTGCACATGTCCAATCATATGCCACTGAATATCTGCTGGCAATTGTTCATGTTTTTCAATCATTTCTTGGATTTTGTTTTCACCAAAAATGCGTTGTCCAGCCGCATAGGCTTCCTGTAAATCTGAAATAGGTTTGGTCTTAGAAACCGCCACTAAGGTAACATGAGTTGGAAGTTGAGATTTTATCTGATGTAAATGTTTTGAAATAGACATATTTATAGTTCGTATATAGTAACACCGCTACGGAGTTTGGGTTGTATAAATGTACTTTTCGGTGGCATGGTCAAACCTTCATTGGCAATAGATTTCATCTCATCAATGGTAATAGGAACAAGTCCAAATCCGATTTTGAACTCACCACTATCTACTTTAGATTTAATGGTAACCAAATCACTTTTTCCATGCGAATAATCTAAGCGTTGGTCGTTGCGCATATCATGAATTCCTAAAATGGGTTCAAGTATAGTTTTATAGAGAATCTGAGTATCTAAAGCGTCCAATGCATTTTTAAAAGCGTATTTGGCTTTTCTGAGATACAAGGAATAAAATTCGCCATCAATATACATGCTAAAGTGATGCTTTTTTGATGGTCTATAGAGTTGAGAACCTCTATTTTCTATACGATACATGGTGTCTAATTTGATCAAAAAAGCTTCTTTAGACATACCGTTTAAATCTTTAATCAAACGATTAAATTCATAAATACGCAAGTGTGATTCAGGAATCATATAGCTCATGAAGAAGTTATATGGCTTTGTGTCTGAAAAATTAGAATCGTCCTTCCTTAAATCCTTTGTTAGACGATAAGACGAGGCAGAACGATGATGACCATCGGCAATATAAATACTATCCATAGTTTTAAATGCCGATGCAATGGCTTCAATTTTTTCAGGAGCATTTACCAACCATAAATAATGGGTATCTCTATAGGTTGTGGTAAATTCAAACTCTGCACGCGATTTCTGAACCTCTTCAACAATGGAATTTATAATAGGATTGTCGGGGTAGGTGAGTAGCACGGGTTCTGCATTAAATCCTACAGTTTTTAAATATTCTTTAAATACTTCTTCTCGATACTCTATAGTGTCTTCATGCTTTTTGATAAGGTCAGTTTCATAGTCATCTGTACTTGCGGCACCTACAATACCACAAAACACATTGCCTTCTCTATTAACGATTTTATACACATAATAACTAGGTGTGTCATCTTGCATAAAAATAGCATCTTCCTTAAATTCCAAATACCGATTTTTAACTAAAGCATAGCGTTCTTCACCTTCTAGTTCTAATTGGTATTTATAACCTGGATTTACAATATGTAAAAACGAAAATGGATTGTAATCCAAACGTGCTTCTCGTTCTGCTTGTGTATAGGTTTGGTAAGCACGTGCTGCAACAAGACTTACTTTATCCCTTGTCGGTCTAACGGCTTTAAATGGTAGAATTTTTGCCACAATTTTTAGGATTTAATATAAGATAAAAAATTATCATTTATTAGTATTTATAAATATCTTACGTTATCGACTTATCTGGTTAAAAACGATTTTTAAGGCGTTTTTGAAGTGCTAAAATAAGGTTGCAAAGGGGGCAAAATCTTATTTAGAAAAACAATTAGGCTTATGAAACGTCTAACTAAAGTTTCTGTACTGTCTTGTTTATAACATTCCAATGCTTTAATTTACGAATAATATTGTCAGGACAACACATTTGAAAATAGAAGGTTTAAACAAATACATTTTCATCTTATGCGATGAACGTTTTTTGGGTTATTTTATAGTCACTATTTGCTTTAGAAATCAATTGTAATGCATAATAATACATAGTAATATCCCGAGATACGTTTTAAATGAAATAAATTTGCACCCGCTTAAGTCATTGTAAATATTGTTTTTAAACGAATTATCCGTTAAATTGCTTCGCCACTTTTTCTGCTTTTTTGCTTTCGGAATAGTCATAGAAACCTTCACCAGATTTCACACCTAATTTTCCAGCTCTAACCATGTTTACTAATAATGGACATGGCGCATATTTCGCGTTTTTAAAGCCTTCATGCATTACATTTAAGATAGATAAACAGACGTCTAATCCAATAAAATCTGCTAATTGTAATGGTCCCATAGGGTGTGCCATACCAAGTTTCATCACAGTGTCAATTTCTTCTACTCCAGCAACGCCATTATATAAGGTTTCAATAGATTCATTTAGCATTGGCATTAAAATACGATTTGCCACAAATCCAGGATAGTCATTTACTTCTACAGGTACTTTCTTTAGAGCCTGAGACATTGTCATGATGGTCTCTGTTACTTCATCACTAGTATTGTAGCCTCTAATGATTTCAACTAACTTCATTATTGGTACGGGGTTCATAAAGTGCATGCCAATTACTTTTTCTGGACGTGAAGTTACAGCTGCAATCTGCGTAATTGAAATTGAAGAGGTATTCGTAGCTAAAATAGTATCTACATTACAGGCTTGGTCTAGCGTCTTAAAAATATTTAATTTTAAATCTACATTTTCTGTTGCAGCTTCAATTACCAATTCTGCAGAAGCAACGCCTTCTGTTAGTTCGGTATATGTAGTAATATTATTTAGTGTTGCTGTTTTATCATTCTCAGTGATTTTACCTTTAGATACCATTCTATCTAAATTCCTTGTTATCGTACCAATTCCTTTTTCTAGAGCGGCTGCGCTAATATCAATTAAATTTACATTAAAATCACATTGCGCAAAGGTATGCGCAATTCCATTTCCCATAGTTCCAGCTCCAATGACTGCTACATTTTTCATATATATACTTTTATTTAAAACAATTAATTATTTGAGTTGCAACACGCAGGGCTTCGGTGCCATCATGCAATGTTACAATAGGTTTTGTGTTGGTGTTAATGGCGTTTGCAAATGTTTCTAGTTCATCCAAAATAGCATTGTTATTTGCAATTTCAGGATTGTCAAAATAAATTTGTTTTTTGATACCTTCTGCATTTTGAAGTACCATATCAAAATCTCCAGGAACTTCCGGAGCATCCTTCATTTTTACCACTTCACATTTTTTTTCTAAGAAATCTACACTGATATAGGCATCTTTTTGAAAGAAACGAGATTTGCGCATATTTTTTAATGAAATTCTACTGGCAGTTAGGTTTGCGACACAGCCATTTTCAAACTCCAATCTTGCATTTGCAATATCGGGAGAATTACTAATTACTGAAACACCACTAGCTTGCACATTGACAACTTTAGACCTTACAACACTCAGTATAATATCAATGTCATGAATCATTAAATCCAAAACGACAGGAACATCTGTTCCTCTTGGATTAAATTCTGCCAAGCGATGTGTTTCTATAAACATTGGATTTTCCAATTGGTCTTTAACCCCTAAAAACGCAGGATTAAAACGCTCTACATGACCAACTTGTCCTCTAAGATTGTGTTGTGCGAGCAGTTGTCTAATGTGCTCTGCTTCCTCAACAGTATTGGTAATCGGCTTTTCTATGAAAATATGTTTGCCTTTCGCAATAGCCTGTTTTGCACATTCATAATGTGATAGCGTTGGAGTAACAATATCTACCATATCTACAGCATCAATTAAAGCATCAATGGTCTCAAAGTAGGTGTAGCCAAATTCTTCTGCAACGTTTTGTGCATTCTCTTTGTTGGCATCATAAAAACCAACAAGTTCATATTTGTCAGATTGGTTAAGTAGTCGTAAGTGAATTTTTCCTAGGTGTCCAGCACCCAATACACCAGCTTTTAGCATGTTTTTCAGTTTTTAACAAAAATAGGATTTTTTCAGCGTTTATGCATGTGAAATTTTTAATAAAAAATATTATGATTCTATCTCTTTAAGAACCTATATTTGGAATTAATTGTTTGACTTAACAAAATTGATATAACCATTGAAAGACACGTTTAAACATCAAGGCATGCGCCAAAAATTGGTGGACACTATTACAGCAAAAGGTATTAAGAATGAAAATGTAAGGGCTGCAATAGGAAAAATTCCGAGACATTTGTTTATGGATTCTAGCTTTTTGGACCATGCTTATCAAGATAAAGCATTTCCTATTGCAGCAGAACAAACCATTTCTCAGCCTTATACTGTGGCATTTCAAACCGAGTTATTAGCCTTAGAAAAAGGGCATAAGGTGTTAGAAATTGGTACAGGAAGCGGGTATCAATGTGCTGTATTGTGCGAACTTGGAGCTAAAGTCTATAGTATTGAGCGTCAAAAAGAATTATTTAAAAAAACGAGTAATTTTTTACCAAAATTAGGTTATAGACCTAAGAAATTGATTTTCGGAGATGGTTATAAAGGTTTGCCAGAAGAAGCCCCTTTTGATAGTATTATTGTTACAGCTGGTGCGCCATTTGTACCCAAACCTTTATTAGCTCAATTAAAAGTGGATGGGCGACTTGTCATTCCTATAGGTAATGAAACACAAACCATGACTCTATTTATACGAAAGAGTCCTAAAGAATTTGTCAAGCAAGAGTTTGGCGATTTTAGATTTGTGCCAATGCTAGAAAATAAGGCTTAGAAAAAATTGTACTAGTGTCTCATTGAAAATGCCTATTGGACTTTGAGCTAATTAAGGCTTGGGGTTCATTTTAAAACTGTTTGTAATTATACCTGTAATTTACTGCAATGATTTTTGAGTTTCGTCTTTCATTTCAGTAACGCGTTGCAAAATGTTTTCATTTTTTTGGGTAATGTTGTATTTATGCCCAAGAAAAACATTTCAATAAAGATGCTTTTTCTCAACATGAACAGTAGGATTACAAAACCGCTTTTTATTGCCATATTTTGTTGAGTTATTTAAGTATTAGAAGGTTTGTTTTGAATTTTGAATTACTGAATATTTAGTTTGCTTAAATATTATAAATGTCATGTCGTTTTTTTTGGGTTTAAATCCGTGTTTTGTGTTTAATTGTATTTTCGTGCGAAAAATGTGTAATATGAAGTTTTGTGTTGATACTTAGTTGCAAAAAAATAGGACTTAAAAAACAAAAACGATTCGATGAATTTTTTTTATGCTTTTCTACTAACTCTAGATGCTCAAAATTATAGCGAATATACAACAGGTAATTCTGATGATTTAGATGTTGATCCAACTTTTGGAGTTTGTATGATGGGTGGTGCTAGTGAAAATGATAATGCAATGATTTGGTTCTTGGAACGTGCAAATGTAGGATTATTAACTTGGAATAGAGCAGGAGAGGCTGTTAAAGTGGCAAAAATTGTAGGAACTCAAAATGGTGAAAACATATTTAATCTTATAGATTGGATAACAACTGAAGGTGCAAATTGGGGAAATTGGTATGTTAATAATGGCTCATTCTTAACGTCTAATACTACCAATCCAGATTGTAATTTGTTAAGTGGTTTAGATTTAGATCAACTTGAAATTAATGTCAGTCTAAATCCATTTAAGCATCAAATAAATCTTCAAGGAATTAGTGAAGCCTATCAACTTGATATCTTCGATATTCATGGTAAAATAATATATAGCGCCACATTATATAATGATAAGTCTATAAATTTAAGTCATCTTCAAAGTGGTTTATATCTTATAGAGATAAGCATAAAAACTAAAATAAAACAGTTGAAGCTAATAAAGCGCTAGTATAATGTTAAATTAAATTTTTATCCCAAATAAAATAGCATCTCCTATATATCCACTTTGATAAGAGCGCACATAATCTAAACGTAGAAATCTAAATTTGCCCCACCCAATATTATCTACACCAATAGTATATTCTTGGTAAGGGGAGTTGCCATCAGTTCCTAGATTATGGGCACCTATGATTAGGTTGAAATTTAACATATTTATTAATGGAATTTTCCCCAATATATAACCTTTGAAATTATGTTCAGCATGCATCTCTAAATATGCTTTATTGGTACTTAAACTATAATAAGGTAGGTTGTTGAAGACGTTTGTGTAATTACCAAATAAACTCAAATGAGTTTGATTCCCATTAAAATGTTGATAATCCATAAAGGCAATATCATCTCCATTAAAAAACTTTCCAGTTTTGAAGTTATAGGCAAAATTACCTTTGTTACCAATATTGAGTTCTTGAGAAATACGCGTATGAATTTGAGCAAAATTATAATTTGATTTTGAAGCTTTAAGTCCCTTATTATAGTTGATAGTTAATCGTGGATATTTACTTTTGGAAAGATTAAACTTACTGTTTGGATAGCTCATATATTTTTGACCAAAACTAATTTGTGCTCTAATATTTAGTTCTATAATATTATGAGATTCAAAAGCTGCAATGCCATAAGCAGCATTGTCTAAAGGATTGTTGCTTGTAAATCTTTTTTTGTCCTGCGGGAATATCGTGTAATCGGTGGTGTTAAATAAGGGATTGCGCTTCTCGTAGCTTGCCGAAGCAAATAATATAAAGCCATTAAATAATTCTTCATTATAATAGGCTTCTACAAAACTACGTTCATAAATTTTCATATAGTTATCTTCAAAAAACAAGGTTCTCAGGGAGTTTATAATGGGATCAATAGGTTCGATTACATTAAATTGTTGTACTGTAACACCAGCAGAAAGAGATAATTGTGGTCTTGTGATATTATTAAAACGGTAGAACGCGAAAATGCGACCTCGAAGTTTTTCATCACTAAGTTCATAATTTAATTTCCCTTTTAACGATAAAAAGCGTCTATATTCATCGTAATTTTTACGATAATTTAACCCCAAATTTGCGTTGTAACCTTGTACCGTGTTGTATCTGATTGTAGAAACAGGATGGCTAATATTAAAATTAGTTTTCTTATAAGAATTTTGATAGGTGTAGCCTTCCAGTAAATCTATGATTTTGAATTTATTGTTAACCCGATCTACAGAGTCTAAATAGGTTTTAGATGATCTGACCAATTGAATACTATCTTTTTCCTTATAATCTGTAGATTCTTCAGGCGTTAAAGGTATTGGGCGCTTATTGCCCCAAAAGATAGTATCCTTTTTATTTGCTTTATCTTCAAAAGATAATACTTGATTTGTAAAGGTCTTTTTTGTAAAGTTTGGATTGAAATTATAGTTGCTGTAAACCGATGTATAGTGCCCGTTGCCTTTGAACCCAAAGAAGTCATAAGTGAATTTAATTTCTTGTGAAATAAGCGCCCAAAGTGTATCTTTTTCAGAATAAGAAAAGGTTTGTTTTATTTGAATTTTATCGGCAGCGGGCAATTGTGCTTGTTGTCCTGTAACCTCTAGTTCCAGAGCGTAAATTGCCCATTGATCCTCTATAATATAAATGTAACCCGAAAATGTACTGTCATTTTTTCGTTTCGGATTCACTTTGATTTTGTTAATGAGATTCCCATAATCATCATAAAAGATGCCCTCCAATTTATAGTTATAGTAGTTAAACGCAAAATCTGCAATTGGAGATATAATCTGATTGCCTAATGAAATAGTGTTATTATAAAGGTTGAAATTAACGTCACTAGCCGTATTAAAGCTAAAACCATTATTATCACCACTAATTTTAGAAGCCATAATGTGTTCTTTCAACTCTGGTTTTTGGTATTGAATTTTTGAAATAGTTTCAGATAAATACAAAATACCACTTCTTGTAGAATCTAGACCAACTAGAAAGTCGTCCATATCTTGACCTAAAAACTTTTTTGGGGCATCTACGATACGTATTAAACCTCTAGAATAAAAATCAGATTCGTAACGTTCTCTTTTTTTTAAACTTTGTTTTCTATTCTTTATTGTAGCTTTTATGATGTGATTAGCAGGATTGTCTTTGGCAGTAACAACAACGGTTTGTAAGTTGAGATTTTCTTCTTCTAAAGACGCATTGACCACTATGGCTTTTTGATGTAATGTAACCTCTTTTTTTAAGGTTTTATAGCCTAGAGATTTAAAAACAATGGTATAGCTTTGATTTTGTTCTACCTGTAAGTCGTAATACCCATCCTCATTACTTGTAGTTCCTGTATAAGTACCTTCAATATAAATGTTTACAAAGGGTACTGCATCCTGTTTTAAGTTCGTTACATATCCAGAGATTTGGCTATATATAATTTGTGTGAATATAAATACAATAAGGAAAAATAGCGCAGATTTTTTTTGCATAAAAAACAATTTAAAATCCACTCAAATGTAGAATAAAAATCATAATATACATGTTAATTAAGCTCTAAAATTATTTAAAATTTTTCTTAATGCGATCCAAATTCCTCTTGTTGTCCCTATCTTTAATAGATTCTCTTTTATCGTAGAGTTTTTTTCCTTTTGCTAATGCGATGTCTAACTTAGCAAAACCATTTTCAGTTATAAAAAGCTTTAAAGGAACTACTGTTAAACCAACATTTTTAACTTCTTTTTCTAATTTTTTTAGTTCTCTTTTATTAAGTAATAATTTGCGCTCTGCTTTAGGTTTATGGTTGTAATGCGTGCCCCAAGCATATTCTTCAATGGTCATATTAATGATAAACAATTCGCCTTGCTCATTAAATTCACAAAAACTCTCTGCAATAGAAGCTTTGCTTAGTCTAATAGATTTGATTTCTGTTCCAGTTAACACGATACCAGCGGTGTACTTATCTAGTATTTCATATTCAAATCGCGCTTTTTTATTTAAAATGTTAACAGTGTTTTTCATAGAGTTCAAAACTACATAAAATTATGAGATACGCCATAAGAAAATCTATAAGTCCTTATGTAACATAATCTATTTAATTTGGGCATGTGATGCATTTTAGCCGAATATGTTTACAAGTTGTCAAAACTAATTGTAAAATCAAACCTTCAGCAGGGAGCAGTTATACTTATTCGACAACTAGTAAGGTGTCTGTGATTTCTCCAGAGCTAGTAATTGTAACTATATATAAATTGGCATGTTGAGAATCATTCATATTCTGATATTTTTCTGTGCCTAAAATAGAATTGACAAACATTGGTGTTGTATTGCTATGCCCAACGACCAAAACCGTCTGTCCTTTAGTTATTTCGAGAAACGTTTGAACATCTGTCTCTTGGGGGGCATAAATTATAAGGTCCAAACCATTTTTCTCAGCAGTTGGTTTTGCTGTATCTCGAGTTCTAGTATAGTCGGTGCTGTATACAGCATCAAATTTTATATGGTCAAATACCAAACTCCATTTAGCTGCTCTTAAAACACCTTCCATAAGGAGGTTAGGATTTTTATTGTTTTTGTTACTCTTGTCTTTTTCGGCATGTCTAATAAAGTAATAGATAGACTTGTTGCTAGTTGCTGTTGCTTCTTGAGCAGGAGTTGCATTAACGAATGTTACACATAAAATTAGGGTAAGTAGATGTTTCATATATGAGTTTGTTTTAAGCTAATTCTAAAGCGATTTCTACCATTTCTTTAAATGTTGTTTCACGTTCTTTAGCTGTCGTGCGCTCTCCAGTTACTAAAGAATCAGAAATGGTTAAAATACTTAGAGCGTTAACATTATGCTTTGCAGCAATAGTATATAATCCAGCACTTTCCATTTCTACACAAAGCACTCCAAATTTGGACCATTTTTTATACGATTCAAAATCATCTGCATAAAATTCATCACTCGTAAAAATATTTCCCGCTTTAATTTCAATTTGTTTTGCTTTGGCAGCTTCTACGGCTTTAATAAATAAATCAAAACTGGCAGTTGGTGCATAGTCGGCTCCTCCAAATCTAATATGGTTTAAACCAGAATTAGAGGAGGCTGCCATTGCTAAGACAATATCTCTAATTTTTACGTCTTTTTGGTAAGATCCAGCACTGCCAACACGAATGAGATTGGTTACACCATATGCTGTAATAAGTTCGTGGGCGTAGATAGAAATACTTGGAACCCCCATACCTGTGCCCATAACAGAAACAGGTTTCCCCTTATAGGTACCTGTATAGCCATACATTCCCCTTACCTTATTAAAACAAACAGGAGTTTCAAAAAATGTTTCTGCAATCCATTTGGCTCTTAAAGGATCTCCTGGCAACAAAATAGTTTCAGCAATTTCGTCTTTCTTTGCATCTATATGTTCACTCATGTGTATCTTTAATTAGGGGTATTATAATTAGTAATCTGTGTCGGATTGTTCGCCATTTATAATAGCAATTCCTGCAGAAACGCCAAGACGCTCAACACCAAGGTTGATAAACTGTATTGCAGTTTCATAATCTCTGATACCACCAGAAGCTTTTACTTTTGCATGATGTTTTATCGTTTTTTTTATGGTTTTAACAGCAGCTATGGTCGCGCCTCCCGTTCCGAATCCAGTCGATGTTTTTACAAAATCTGCTTTAGCTTCTATACACAATTCACAGGCTTTTATAATTTCATCTTCTGTTAAATAACAAGTCTCCAATATAACTTTAAGAATTTTGTCTCCAATAGCTTGTTTTACTTTAGAAATGTCTTTTACTATAGCGTCATAAGCTTTACTTTTTAGAAGCCCAACGTTAATGACCATATCTATTTCATCCGCACCGTTTTTAATGGCTTGTAAGGCTTCAAATGCTTTACTCTCTGTATCCATTGCTCCCAAAGGAAAACCTACAACACTGCAAATATTTATATCACAATCTTTTAAGAGTTCATAAGCTAAGGGTACAAATACACTATTTACACAAACCGAAAAGAAATTATATGTTTTAGCTTCTTTACATAATTTTATAATTTCTTGCTTTGTTGTAACAGCTTTTAGTGCGGTGTGATCTATATATTTATTTAAAGGTTTCATATATTTTAATTGAAGTATAAAGTTAAAACTATTTTAAAGAATAAAGGGGCAGCTTTAGGTGCATTTTAATTAAAAATTTAATCGACTGAAACAAAAACAATATTTATCATAATCAACTTTATGTGAACTGTATAATCTGATGAAATATGTTGTGTCGTTATTTTGCTAGAAATTAGAGCTACAAAGGTGTATGTTTTAAGAAATAAATACACGTGATACACGCCTTAATTTAGGTCACCATGATTTGGAATATTATAGATTATGGGGATTTGACAAATTGCTGTTGTATGAATTATGGATTTCATCCTATATTATTATATTTGTGTTAGATATACGCATAAATGAAACTCAAACAAGATATTAAGGTCGCTGTAGATGCTGTAGTTTTTGGTTATGAATCCAAGGGCAAACTCTCAGTTTTACTTATAAAAAGAGGTGTTGAACCTTATAAAGATGAATGGGCCTTGCCAGGTGGATTAGTTTTAAATGAAGAATCATTAGAAGAAGCTGTATTTAGAGAATTGAAAGAAGAAACAGGTGTTAAGATAGATTATTTAGAACAGTTATACACTTTTGGAACGCCCAAAAGAGACCCGAGAAATAGGGTGATTTCGGTAAGTTATTTTGGTTTGGTAAAACCTAATTATTTTAATATAAAAGCTGATACCGATGCGGCAGATGTCAAATGGTATCGTCTAAAAGACATGCCTAAATTAGCCTTTGATCACCAAGATATCCTTAAAGCGGCACACCAACGGTTACAGTCTAAATTAAGTTATGAACCCATTGGATTTAATCTTTTAAATGACGAATTTCCCTTTTCTGATCTGGAACATCTATATATGACTATTCTTGAGCAAGACATAGATCGTAGAAATTTTAGAAAAAAAATGCTCAGCTTTGGAATTATTGAAGAAACTGAAAAAATTGAGCGTATAGGGAGTGGTCGTCCAGCGAAATTATTCAGGTTTAATACAAAGAAATTTAATGAATTGAGTAACTCTAAATTTCATTTTGAAATTAAGTTAGCGTAAAAAACACGCAAAATAATTGATTAGTCTAAAATTATAACATATATTTGCGTAAAATTGACGCTTATGTTTTTAGATTTAGATACATCTTTCACCTTGTTTGAGGCTAATGCTTCACTTGATTTTGAAAGTTTTACCTTTCCCGGAGGAGAACCTCATATCAAAATTACAGGTTGTACATCAGGAATTAATGAAGTTACTGTAACACATCGCATACAATCATTTAATGACTTTGGGTTATTGGTATTGGCTGTAGATGCTCTAAAACGTTTAAGCGTTGAGAAGATAAATGTTTTTATTCCATATTTTCCTGCTGCACGTCAAGATAGGGTAATGCGTAAAGGAGAGCCATTGTCTGTAAAGGTATATGCAGAAATTTTGAACAATATGGGTTTAAATCGTATATCTATTTATGATCCACATTCCGATGTTACACCCGCATTGCTTAATAAGTGTAGTGTTATTTCAAATCATAACTTTATTAAAAGTGTACTGCAAGATATAGATGAAGAAGTCATTTTAATTTCGCCCGATGGAGGAGCCTTAAAAAAGATATATCAACTTTCGAAACGTTTGGGAGGCATTACTGTTGTAGAATGTTCAAAGTCTAGAGATGTTAAAACGGGTAAATTATCTGGTTTTCAAGTGTATGCTAGTGATTTGCAGGGTAGAAGTTGTGTTGTTGTGGATGATATTTGTGATGGTGGAAGCACCTTTATGGGATTAGCGAAAGAATTGAAAGCTAAGAACGCAGGGAAATTATATTTGGCTGTAAGCCATGGTATTTTTAGTAAAGGGTTTGATAAACTTCAGATTTATTATGACCATATTTATTGTACGGATGCTTTTAGGAGTATCGAAAATACTGAACAATTTAAGCAAATACAATTGAAGGAGGTTTTACGAGATGAAATACAATAGACAGCAGCACATATTAGAATTTGAACAAAATAAAAACACAAAATACTTATTGTTTTGGGGGCATACACCCTATAAAGATGGAAGTACAGGCAAACGTTGTTTTAGTCAATGGTGGGCATCTCCATTTAGAGTAGGAGGGATGATATACAATACTGCCGAACATTGGATGATGGCAGAAAAGGCGAGATTGTTTAATGATAAGAAGCATTTAGAAAAAATCATACAATGTAACTCACCTGCTGAAGCAAAGCAATGGGGAAGAAAAGTGATAAATTTTAAACCCGAAAAATGGGACGCACATAAATATGAAATTGTAAAACAAGGAAATATTCATAAGTTTTCTCAAAATTTAGAATTAAAGGCATTTTTGCTGAATACAAAACATCAAGTATTGGTAGAAGCGAGTCCAAGAGATCGTATTTGGGGTATTGGTATGGGAGCATCTAATGACAACGCAGAAAACCCATTGTTATGGAGAGGAGATAATCTATTAGGCTTTGCCTTAATGGAAGTTAGAGATGAATTAATAGAACGAGACAATAGAGATTAAATTAATATTATAACAGAACGCTTCCCCGTAAAAATTGAAATAAAATGAACAAAAAATTAGTAGCCATAACAGGAGCCGGCATTAGCGCAGAGAGTGGCATAAAAACATTTAGAGATAGTAATGGATTATGGGAAAACCATGATATTATGGAAGTTGCTTCACCACAAGGTTGGCAAAAAAACCAGGCATTAGTTTTGGAGTTTTATAACCAACGTCGCCGACAATTACATAAGGTTAAACCTAATAAAGCGCATCATATTTTAGCAGATTTGGAACAGCATTTTGACATTCAGGTTATTACCCAAAATATTGATGATTTGCATGAGCGGGCAGGCTCAACTAACATTTTACATTTGCATGGAGAGCTGTTTAAATCGCGCTCATCAAACAATTCAAATTACATTTATGAGCAAAAAGATGACATTAAACTAGGGGACAAGGCAGAAGATGATGCCCAGCTTCGTCCGCATATCGTATGGTTTGGAGAAGAAGTCCCACTAATCCCTAAAGCAGCTGAACATATTGCAAAAGCAGATATAGTATTGGTAATAGGTACTTCTATGCAAGTATATCCAGCTGCAGGGTTGGTTAACTACATTTCGGAAAAATGTCAACTTATTGTAATTAATCCTGATGATACCGATTATAATTTTGAGAAAAGAGCAGTTCATATAAAAGAGAAAGCTGTAAAGGGTATGGAAGCCCTTTATAAAGTAGTGCTAGAAAATAAATTATAATGAAATCAAAATTTAGATAGGTTATTAGTTCCAGAAGAAAAACCTTATTTACCAAAAAATATAAATACCAGAATCCGATTGAAAATAGTACAATCAAATGTATGAACTATGGCTATTACATGCGAGTATAGAAAGCTATTAAATTTATGTATGTAATATATGAGCCACAATCAAAAAAAATAAGTTATGAAAACCATGACACTATATAGACCAATAGGTGAAAAAGAGTTAATTCTTATAGCAGAGAGCGGATTCAAAGCATACCCGCCAAGATTGGAATGGCAACCTATATTTTACCCTGTACTCAACGAAAAATATGCCTGTGAAATTGCAGAGCAATGGAATACATAAGATGATTTTGGCAATTATCTGGGCTTTGTTACAAAGTTTGAGGTAAAACAAGAAACATTTCTAAAATATAAAATTGAAAATGTAGGTGGTCCGCATCATAATGAATTTTGGGTGCCAGCTGAAGATCTAGAATGTTTTAATAAAACTATTATTGGAACTATAGAAATTATAAGAGTCTTTATTGGAGAAAAATTTAAAAGAACAGAGAGTAATTATGTTCAGCATATAATTAAAGCACTAAAAAATGAAAATTAATATTATCAAAGGAGACATCACTAAAATAAAAGTAGATATTATTGTAAATGCAGCTAATACCTCCTTATTAGGTGGCGGTGGTGTAGATGGTGCGATACATAAGAGAGGCGGTAAAGCTATTTTGGATGAATGCATTAAGATTAGAAATAAGCAAGGGGGATGCAAGACAGGTGAAGCTGTTATAACAACGGCAGGTTTATTGCATGCCAAACATGTAATACATACAGTTGGACCTGTATGGAACGATGGTTATAATGAAGAGGAAAAGTATTTAGAACATTGCTATAGAAATAGTATGAAGCTCGCCAGAGCACAAAAGGCTACAAGTATTACATTTCCAAACATCAGTACAGGAATTTATAGATTTCCAAAATACAAAGCAGCAAAAATAGCAATACATACTGTGAAAAATCACCCGTATGTAACTGAGGTTTTATTTCTTTGCTATGATGAAGAAAATTATAGAATTTATAAAGATATTTTAAATGAAAACAAACGTACATAATGCATTATTTGGTTTAGCCATAGGTGATGCCTTAGGGGTTCCTGTAGAATTTAAAACTAGGGCATATCTAAAACAATTTCCTGTAAAAACAATGATGGCTTATGGAACACATCATCAACCAAAAGGGACATGGAGTGATGATAGTTCTTTAGCATTTTGTTTGGCAGAAACTTTAAGCGAAAATTATGATATTAATGCTGTCGGTCAAAAATTTGTACAATGGAAAGATGAACAAATTTGGACACCACACGGAAAGGTATTCGATATAGGCATACAAACGCGCTCTGCTATTACATATCTAAGTCATATTTTTAGAAAGTCTGACTATGACGCTATAACCTATTTAAAATATGAAACTGATGAATACACTAACGGCAATGGTGCACTAATGCGAATTTTACCACTGTTGTTTTATATTAAAAATAAATCCATAGACGAACAATTTGATATCATTAAGGAAGTCTCATCGTTAACTCATGGTCATATAAGAAGTGCTCTTTCGTGTCTTATTTATTTGAAATTAGCCGAACATATTGTGAATGGTTTATCACTAGAAAAAGCGTATAATGCAACTAGAATAATCATAAAAGAGTTCTTCTGTGATAATAAAATATCTGATTATGAGGTAAATATGTTTTCAAGACTAGTGGATTATGATATTTCCTTATTAGATGAAAACCAAATTAAGTCAAGTGGCTACGTTTTACATACGTTAGAAGCAAGTTTTTGGTGTTTGCTTAATTCAAAGTCTTATGAAGAGACCGTTTTAAAGGCTGTTAATCTCGGTGAAGATACAGACACTACAGGAGCCGTTACTGGCGGATTGGGAGGTTTGGTTTATGGTTATGAAGCTATACCGAATGAATGGATTAATGCATTGGCTCGTAAAGATGATATAACAAATTTGTGTGATAAATTGTATAATAACCTAAAAAGAAACTAAACATACATTACTATTCTTAAGTATTATTTGAAATATGGCAATGTATTAAAGAACTAGGTTTGTTATTGGATGTAAGTGATATTTCAAGGTGTTATGACCAAGAAAATGTAGATGATAAAATCAAAATATTGTTAAAATAACACAGTTTAAAAATACATTTATATGAGCAAATATCTTAAAGATGTTTTGAGTTGCTTTACAATAAATTAAAGAAAATGGAAATTAATTATATAAAAGGTGATGTAACATCACCACAGACAAAAGGAATAAAGATTATAGCGCATATTTGTAATGATATTGGTGGATGGGACAAAGGTTTTGTATTGACAGTATCCAAACGCTGAAAAACACCAGAAGCGGCTTATAGGCAATGGTGTAGAAATATAACAATAAATATTTTCAGTTAGGTAATATTGACATGGTTCAGGCTGAAAAGGACATGTATGTCTCCAATATATTGGTACAGCGAGGAATAAAAGCAGGAAGTAACGGGCTAACTATTAGATACGAAGTCATTGAAAAATGTTTATAAAAATTAGCTATAGAAGCTAAAACACTAGACGCATCCGTGCGCATGCCAAGAATAGGTTGCGGCTTAGCTGGCGGAAACTGGAACACCATAGAGCCGATAATTTATAAAACACTCATAGCAAACGGTATTGAAACCGTTGTGTATGATTATGATTGAAAATAGTACAATGACATTGGAATATAAAAAACGAATCAGCAAATTTTTAAGTCTGATTTTAAGACATCAACCCGAAACCATCAATCTAGATTTAGATGGAAATGGTTGGGCATTGGTTAGTGATATTTTAGCAAATAAGACCTTGAAATTTACAATGGCCGAACTTGACGAAGTTGTGCAAACCAATTCCAAAAAACGATTCTCATTCAATGAGGACAAAACAAAAATAAGAGCCAATCAAGGTCATTCATTAACAACCATTGATTTGGATTTAAAAACACAAAGTCCACCCGAATTCTTATACCATGGAACGGTTGCAAAGTTTATAGATGCCATTAAGAAGGTTGGTCTACAAAAGATGAACAGGCAACATGTACATTTAAGTAAAGACCAAGAAACAGCAACCCAGGTAGGAAGCCGTAGAGGAAAACCAGTTGTGCTATCTGTTAGGGCAGAGCAAATGGAAAGTCAAGGATTTAAATTTTATGTGTCTGAAAACGGAGTTTGGTTAACTGATACTGTCCCACCTGAGTTTATAGTCTTTAAAAAAGCATAAAGGTCTTACTATAATTCTTTATTGTGAGTTGAGCATTTTATCTTTTTTAAATTATTTAAATACTGAATTTCTAGGATGTGAAATAGAGTTTTAAAATATAATTTGCCAATATTCAATAAAAACAAAATTAGCTTTTCTGTTTCATTCTTCATTAAGGCAGCAAATAAATCGCTTGTTTATGCCCTAAAATACGTACTTTGCAAGGGCCCCAGGTTTAAACGTTATAAATTATGAGTAAACGAACATTAGTTATAGGAGACATACATGGTGGTTTAAAAGCCTTAGTTGAAGTATTAGAAAACGCTAATGTAACCACAAATGATATGCTTATTTTTCTTGGTGATTATGTAGATGGTTGGAGCGAATCTGCAGAAACTATTGAATATTTAATTGAACTTTCGGAAAAACAAGAATGCATATTTATTTTAGGAAATCATGATTTATGGTGTGGACTATGGCTTGAAAAAGGAGTTACAAACCCTATTTGGTTAGCTCATGGAGGTCAAGAAACGATTCAAAGTTATATAAAAAGTGGGCTGTTAACTAGTAATAAACATAAGCAGTTTTTTAAAGGCTTAAAAAATTATTTCATTGATAAAGATAATAGGTTATTCATACATGCAGGCTTTACATCAATGCATGGTGTTGAAAAAGAGTATAATAAAAATGATTATTATTGGGATAGAACCCTTTGGGAAGCAGCGAGAATTCTGAAAGAAGTTAATGAGGAAAAAAGAGGTGAAATAGAAACGCGTTTAGGCTTATATAAAGAAATTTATATAGGCCATACACCTACTACCAATTACGGAATTAATCAACCAATGCATGCTATTAATCTTTGGAATCTCGATACGGGAGCTGCTTTTAAAGGAAAGCTAACGATATTAGATATCCACACTAAAGAATTTTGGCAAAGTAAGCGGTTACCACTATTATATCCCAATGAAAAAGGAAGGAACTAACTTGTTAAAAATTTCGCCTATTTCGTAGGTTTTTGGCAACACTTCAGATTATGCGCTTCTGGCAGAATGGGAAGACTTTTAACAGCGCACAGATTTTATTCAATTAATGCTTTTTTATGATAATTTAATAAAAATATTGCTAAAGCTAGAAACCAAATTCCAAACCAATAATCAAGGAAGGTATTGCAGAGAAATATTGAATATACATTCCAAGAATTGCAAATAAAACACCTATAATCCCTGTGATTTTTAGGAATAAAATGGAAAATCTATTTTGATTCGGTATTATCATAGCTAATACAAAAAAAGCTATCATTGGAAGCAAAAAACTAATGTCTTTGATAATTAAGTGTATAAATAAAATGATTTCAACATTTTTATTATTTTATAAAAGTAACCCGAAAATTATAGTATTTTCTGTTATATCTATTGTATATCATAAACTAATAGGAGATATTCCAGATGTAGACTTTACTATTAGTATAGCTAAAACGTTGAGAACTCAATTTGTAGATCGATTATAGTCTCTGAGCTTAGACAAAGGATTTAGTTCTAAAGAAAGCATTGCGCTACTTGAACAAATTATTCCCCAAGGCAATACTCAAACAAAAAGGTAAGCCTAGTAAAGCCCGACTAGAAATAGAAAGGGATAAGGACTTTAAAGAATTGAATAATGCACATCAATCTGTAGAATCCAATATCAAGACTTATACAAATGTAGATACAAGGGGAAAGAAAACTTTAAGAAATACCTTTCTCTAGCTGCACTATTGCATAATCTTCATCGATTAGGAAACTTGATAAAGCAACAACGCATCAAGAAAAAGCAAAAAGTTAGGCCTAAATCAGCTTAAGAGTAATAATGAAGAAGTGAAAAGTAGTATGCTAATGGCATTGTTATGTCTAAAAAGTAGGGTTTTAGCAAAAAAAGCAGCATTCTGACCCTACAAATTACTTTTTGAATCATCACATTGAAATTTCAAGGAATTTTCAATTCAGAATGATATTGGGGGAAGGAGATTTTTAACCCAAAATTGAAAAATTACTTCTTTACGACCAGACACTAATTTATTACTTTTATAGATATTTATAAAATGACATAAGTCAAATGTTTTATTAAACGTTTTTTCTAATGAAAGTAAATCAACTAGATGGCTTTCAACTGTAATACCTAGAGTCTTTTTTGTGAAGTCTATATTACTAAAATATTTATTTACTGCACCAAATAGGATAGTGGGTTTTTTGATAACTTAATCTATTGTTCAGACTTTTGTTATTCGCTACGCCAAAAGCCAGAATAATATCGGTGTTGTTGTTTAATAATTTTTGATAATGTTGCTCTGCAGTTTTAAGATTAAAATTGTTGACTAGAATATTTTCACTTGGAAAATTAATTATGTCATCTTTACCTCTAAAACAGTTTTTATTTGGTTTTGTAGTTTTAGTAGTAGCGGTTCTAATTTTTCGGTTTTTTTATCTCTAAGAGTTCCAATATTATAGTTTTGCTTTTGTGAAACTATGGTAGTTACAAAAAACAAGCAAATGAATGCGATGAAATGTTTTTGATTTTATTCATATTATTGAAATATAAAACTGAGAGATAGTAATTTTTAATCTGTAAAAACTACTTTATTGTTATTTTAATAAGTGAATTTTTACTTAAAAAGCTGTAAAATTATTCCTTCATCCACTCAAGAGTTTTTGACATAAAGCCAGCTTTTATAGTAACCAAAAGTAGATTGCCGCTATCTTTTAAAGTAGCGTCAAACCACTTTTTTTTCTTAGGGCTATATAACTTTGCATTCCATTTATCATTATTAGAAATAATGTCCTTTAGCAATAGGGTTCCTGCTTCTAAATTATCTGAAGATATTACCTTTCCTTCACTTCCTTTAATTTCTAATTTGGTATTGCCTTCTCCCAAATCCCAAACACCAGAAATATTATCTTGTGCAGTCATTGGAAATGTTGAGAGTAGGATGCAAATTGTAAATACGATTGTTTTCATTTTTTTTGCTGTTTTTTTTATTAATAAAATATGTAAGCTATAGACATTCCTAGATTGGAGGATTGTATTTTGGCACCAAAATTACTGGTAACTGTAACGTTATCTGTTATACTTTCTACATCAAGTCTATTTATATCCTCAATAGAAGCGACTAGTATTTCATTTTAGTTGCTTTTTCAATATGCCAAATATAAACAAAGTGTACAAGACATTGCAATATATAAATATACAATTGTAACTCTCAACAAATGTTGATAATTATTCTATGTATGGAATTGATTTTATGAAAGTAGGATAGAAAGATTAAAGTACATTTTTCCAGATGTAGCGTTAGCAAAACGGCCTTAGAAAACTTTGGTCAAAACAGGAGGTAAAATAATTGATCCAGTGAATCAATTATTTTGACTGCCAGATGATGCGGCTGTAAATGAGCGTACATATTTTAGAGGGTTAGTATACAAATTCTTAATATTTCCAGAGTTTAAAGTTAGTACAAAACAATGTTAATGAGTTACAATATTTTCTATAATATAGCGATTGAGACGTACATTGTTCCTCCAACGCGCCAGCTCGCTGCTGCACTAAAAATGCACTTTGGGTGCATTTTCTTAACATTGTGCCCGTATGCAACCTTGAAATCGAAGATTCATGAATTCCTTTAAAAAGAAAATATAAATGCATGAGTAATTTTTGTTTAGCTCATTAACTCTTATTGTTTTTTAAAGGAATTCGTGAACCTCCAAAGTCGGTTTCTTTTGCATCAAGAAAAAAAGATATGCAAGCTCTAAAAATGTTGAATAATTGCATAATTTAAACAAGTGTATAGAAATTTTAGAGCATGGATTTAGCTAGGGGAAATTTTATACTCTTGTGACAAGTTGACGAGAATCGCTTAAAATTTTTTTTAACGTACATTTTATCGAATGCGCGATTTTTAATAAGAGCAAAAAGGTTAGCTTTTATTTTGGGGTTGGCAAGCGATGAATAATTGTGTGTAAAATAAATTGCCAGAGTAATTTGATTTTATAAAACAATCGAGCGCATAGGCAGCGGCAATTTTACATAGCGTCTAATTATAGCTACAAACAGCAGAATGTTTATTATTTAGTACTAAACCCAAGGAGCCAAATGTTTAATGACCCAAGTTCCAATTATTCTAATGAAACGAATGATACTTTATATTACATGAAGTACTGCTTTGAATTTTTTTTAATATACTAAGGTCATAATGAAGTTAATAAAAGTGGAACTACAATATTCTTATAATAAAGTTGATTAAATATTGATATATACATTATAATTATTCTATTTTACATAATATAAATTATAGTACAAATACATAGTAATTTCTGTACAGCCGTTTTTCAGGCTATTTAGCATAATATCAGATATAACGTCTTTAGACTTATATCTGATATTATGTTAAAAGAAATTACGGCTTAATAAGAAGTTCTAGGTTTATTTGATAGCTATAATTATTATGTGAAATATCACAGAAGCATTAACTTAAGCATGGTATATATACTCTAACCACCTTTTTGTTTATAGCGCTTTCTGGATATATAAATGCCTAAAAATATGAGTATTGAAAGTATGAATCCAAAAATAGTTTTACTATATTCACTTTTAGAAGCTCCAATACCAATAAATTCTGTGTCGTTATTTTCGAAATGCATGTCGTAACTATTTGATCGACTCATAACTTTTCGAATGGATTTTGTATTTGTTACAAACTTTACCACAGTATGCTGTCCTTCATTTTCTTCAAAAATTGGTAGTTTTAAGTACACCTCCTTATAATTTTTTGGAAAATCTGGTAATAAGAATTTAATATCGGTTTGATGCCCTCCTAGTTTGATACCAGCAGATGAAAACTTTACTTCTTGGTTGTCAACCATTAGGCGCATTTTTTTTCTTAGATAATCGATGTACAAGGTTTTGTATGTGTCAGCATCAATTGAACTTAAATCTGTATCAGTATAATATTTATTTAAGGCATAGCTTGCGCCTTCTTGCGAAATTGTAAATTGTGCCACCCATACCCCATTTGTTGGACTAAATACTACTGAAGCCGTATTTGGATTGTGAGCACTCGTATCCATTGAGATCGATACGAGTGCTACAAAAACCAATATATGTTTCAAAATTTTATTATTCATATGTAAGGGCATCAACAGCCGAAACACCTTTTAGACACTCAGGTAAGTTAGGTGCCGATGTATTCGATACATGATAATGATAAACACCATCAGGGTAGTCTGCTGTTACACCAAAATGCCCCTGACATTCATCTAAATCTGAAGGTAATGTTCCATCTTCATCTTTGGCAGCGTAAATAGGATATCCATCTTTTGCAAACCCTATAAAAGCAGTTTCACTTTGTGTAAAATTAGTACAGCTGACATCGGTCATATTATTTGCCGCAAGTACATTATTCATTTCTTCAGGACCAAAATGCAAGTGATAATAGCCAAACGGATCCATATGACCACCACAAGGATCAATAGAAGGTATACCTGCTATTCCTCCTCCGGCTTGTGTAGCTGAAGGTGGATGCCCTGTCATCGGAATACCATCTCTTGATACCCCCATATGTTCAACCTGGCTAATCTCGTCATTTGAAGTGGCTAGTTTTGGCACCGCTGGAATTAAAAAAGTGAGTTGTAAGTCATCATCTGCAGTTGCTTCTAAACACGCACTAACTGATGGTGGTCCCCCTGTTGTTGCGCCAGGATCAACTATATTTATATTACCATTTTCATCAACAATGTCGTAGCCATCAGCTTCCATAGCATTCCAAAGTTCGGCCTTCATCACCTGAAAACCTGGATTTGTGTTACCATCATATATGCCAACACCTCCAATATCATTAATGGTTTCAGGACAATAAGGTCCATCTGCTACTGGATTACTTTTAAAAACTAACTGATAGCATTCGGCTGTTGTTCCATCTGTTAAGGTTGCATTTACTAAGGTTACGCTTTCTAACAAATTGTTACTCTCCATCATAGAGATATTGAAAATATGGTCAGTTGACGAATCCGTATCATCATCTGTATCATCATCATCATCCGTATCATCATCCGTATCATCTTGAGTTGTCGTATCCGTATCATCTGACGAATCGTTATAATCATCTTCACTGCAAGCGAATATCGCAGCAAACATAAAAAAAATAAGGGCTAATTTTTTGTAATTCATTATATGTAGTTTTAAATAGTTACTAAACAATAATTATTAATTTATCTAGGTGATTTCTGACCTGATTTATACTTCATTTAAACCCTTAGACTCAAATTTCATTTAAAGGTTTAATATTCAAGTTTTAAATTTTTAATTTTTATGAACCCTAGTGGTCTTTTATTAAGAGTAAGATTTCCTTTTCCAGGTAAATATTAATAGACTTAATGCTGATGTACAGGTTAATACCCTACTCTTTTTATTTCTCTAAAAATATTGGATTCGAATATGATTTTAATTATAAACTGTCTAAAAATAAATCTCTAAATATTATTTAGTGTGCTATATTGAGATACTATTTTTCATGAAAATATATATATTTGAATCAGCACAAAATCTACTTAAATAGAGACTTATCGATAGCCATAAAAAACATTGGTTTAATTCACGTATCAAATTGTTTCATCATTCAGATTTAATATTCTCTTTACTACAAAAATAATTCAAATGCTATTTTTATTTTTAATTTAATTGAATATCTGCTTTATGTCATAATCCTGTAATACTTGCTATTACTACTCTATCAAAGAGTTTATCCCCAAAATATCTACGATTAAGCTTGTAAACGAATTCATCTAGGTAAAGTTGTAGGTATTTATCTTTGATTTTAGGGTAATTACCCAATAAGTTTCTCTTTGCATTGCTTATAAATAGATGTACCCATTTCAAGGTTTCTTCCGTTGATTCATTGCTGGATTTTTCTGTAACATGCATTTCAACATAGTCGGTTATATCAACATAGGAAGTACTCTTGTCTGAAAATACTATGGTTTTATCATCAAGATTTTCTTTTACTGTTTGATTTATTTCTTGGGCTGAATGTGTATCTCGAACCTTAGCTTTAAAGTAACGTGCTTGGTTGCTCTTGCTACCAGTTTCTAAGTTTTCAACAGGAGTACTTTCTGCCATTACTATAACATTCTTCTTTCCAGAAGCTCCACGACCTCGTTTAGCTTTTGCTTGTTCTACTTGAGAAGATTCAACCGTAAAGTAACCTTGATAAAACTCTATCATTCCCTCTAAAGTATAGCGTGAGTTTCTATTGCCCATCGTTTTACGTAGTTTATGTACTAAGGTCCATACTGGTTCATAGCGCTTTAACCCTAGTTGACGTTGCATCTCTTTGGCTGAAAATCCTTTCTTTGTAGTACTCATCAAGAACATCGCACGTTACCATATTAAAAATGATAGATTAGAGCCCTGCATTATCGTACCGCTACGAAGAGATGTACGACTACGATAAGATTTACACTCATAACTCCAACGACTCTTTATCCAATAATGATTTTTACAGCCACAACCCGGACCAACCACGCCTATCTTATAACGTTTTTCCTTAAAATGTTGCCTACAAGCGAATTAATCCCCAAAATGCGCTAAAAGTGAAAAGATTCATATCTTAAATTAGTTATAATCACGTAAAGATACAAATTATGATTAATTACGGATATTCAAAAAATAGAATCTAGATATATCAATGATTTGTCATATTCTTTATAATGTATTGAAATATCAGAGAGGTTTTCATAATAGGTTTGCTTATGTGAGTCACAACTATATATGTGTTTTATGTTAATATTAGCTCTATTGATTATGTGTTCTTTTTTTTAACAAATTATACCATTTCTTGTTTGATATTACTGTAATATTTTGTATATTGTAGAATGCCAAAAAAGATACAAATTTCAGTTTTAGAGAGCGAGAAAGAATTACGCTTATTATTAACAAAAACAACAACTGACCGAGTTCGTGGAC